>JAJEAO010000081.1 GCA_022822745.1 Acidobacteriota bacterium | reverse complement strand
CTCCAGCCGCCGGCCTTCCTCCGCCCGCCCGTCGAGCAGCAGGCCCTCCTCGGCTCGTCCCTCCGGCGCCCGACCCTCCTCCGCTCGTCCCTCCAGCCGCCGGCCTTCCTCCGCGCGCCCTTCGAGCAGCAGGCCTTCCTCGGCTCGTCCCTCCGGCACCCGACCCTCCTCCGCTCGGCCCTCCAGCCGCCGGCCTTCCTCCGCTCGTCCTTCCAGCACACGACCTTCCTCCGCCCGTCCTTCGAGCAGCAGGCCTTCCTCCGCCCGACCCTCCAGCACGCGACCCTCGACCGCCCGGCCCTCCAGCCGCCGGCCTTCCTCCGCTCGCCCTTCCAGCACACGACCTTCCTCCGCCCGTCCTCCGAGCAGCAGGCCTTCCTCCGCGCGTCCCTCCAGCAGCCGAAGCACTCCCTCGGCCACGGGGGCGAGCCGCGGCGGTTCGTCGGGCGGCTCCTCCTCCAGCGCCGCCCGCCGGCGTCCCAACCAGGGCTGACGGAGGCCGGCGGGCAGACGACGCCATCCGTCCCGGTCCGGTGAATTCGGGGCCGGTCGGGCTCCCCTCCGGCGGCGGCGCGCGAGAGCCCGAACCACAACCGGTTGTGGTATCGAGGCCGCCACACCACAACATCTTGTGGGTCACGCTTGACACGGCCCCTCGGTCAGTGGGATATTGGAAGCTCCCGATCTGTTGCTTTCAGGAGGAGTCACGTTGCAGACTGCGCTCGAATCCACTCCCAGGCCGACCTTCCGCCGAAACGGTCAGATCCGCGGGCTGAACCTGGCCCGGCGGTTCACCCGACCGGGGATCTCCCCCTTCGACGAAATCGAGTGGGAACGGCGCGACGCGGTCATCAGCGACGAGAACGGCGACACGATCTTCGTCCAGCACGGCGTCGAGTTCCCGAAGAGCTGGTCCCAGATGGCCACGACGATCGTCGCGTCGAAGTACTTCCACGGCTCGCTGGAGAAGGGGGAGCGCGAGTCGAGTGTCCGGCAGCTCGTCGGGCGCGTCGCCGAGCAGATCACGACCTGGGGCATCCAGGGCGGCTACTTCGCTGGCGACGACGCCGCCGTGTTCCGGGATGAGCTCACCTGGCTCCTGGTGAACCAGCACGCCGCGTTCAACTCCCCGGTCTGGTTCAACTGCGGCGTCGAGGAGCGGCCCCAGTGCTCCGCGTGCTTCATCAATTCGGTGGACGACACGATGGAATCGATCCTGACGCTCGCGAAGACGGAGGGGATGCTGTTCAAGTGGGGATCGGGTACCGGCTCCAACCTGTCCTCGATCCGAAGCTCGCGCGAGACGCTCTCCACCGGGGGCGCGGCCTCCGGTCCGGTGTCGTTCATGAAGGGCTATGACTCCTTCGCCGGCGTCATCCGGAGCGGCGGCAAGACCCGCCGGGCGGCCAAGATGGTCATCCTGAACGCGGATCACCCCGACGTCTTCGAGTTCATCGACTGCAAGGCGCGGGAGGAGAAGAAGGCCCACACGCTCATCGCCGCCGGGTACGACGGTTCGCTGAACGGGGAGGCCTACGCCTCGATCCAGTACCAGAACGCGAACCACAGCGTGCGCGTGAGCGACGCCTTCATGCGGGCCGTCGAGAACGACGAGATGTGGTCCACCCACGCCGTGACCACCGGCGAGCCGATGGACACCGTGCCCGCGCGCGAGGTTCTTCGCCGCATCGCCCGGTCGGCGCACCAGTGCGGCGACCCCGGGATGCAGTTCGACGACACGATCAACCGCTGGCACACCTCGAAGAACACGGACCGGATCCACGCATCGAACCCGTGTTCGGAGTACATGTATCTGGACGACAGCGCGTGCAACCTGGCCTCCCTGAATCTCCTGAAGTTCGTCGGGGAGGACGGCGCGTTCGACGTGGAGGGTTTCGAGCACGCGGTGGACGTGCTCACGACCGGGATGGAGATCATCGTCGGAAACGCGAGCTATCCCACCGAGCGGATCGAGAAGAACTCGCACGACTACCGGCCCCTCGGACTCGGATACGCCAATCTCGGCGCCCTCCTCATGCAGGCGGGCCTCCCTTACGACAGCGGGCCGGGCCGAGCCTGCGCCGCGGCGCTGACCTCCCTTCTGACCGGCCGGGCCTATTCCCAGTCGGCCCGCATCGCGGCCCTGACCGGACCCTTCGCGGGATACGCCCGAAACCGGGAGCCGTTCCTCGGAGTGATGCGGATGCACCGACACGCTTCCCACCAGATCCCCGAGGAGGACGTGCCGAACCGGGTTCTCCACCGGGCCCGGGAAGTCTGGAAGGAGGCGATCGAACTCGGGGAGATGCACGGCTTCCGGAACGGGCAGGCGTCGGTGCTGGCCCCCACCGGGACGATCGGTCTCATGATGGACTGCGACACGACCGGGGTCGAGCCGGATCTGTCGCTCATCAAGCACAAGAAGCTGACGGGCGGCGGCATCATCCGCATCGTGAACCAGACGGTGCGACCGGCGCTCGAGCGGCTCGGCTACGGCGAAGGAGCGATCCGTCGGATCCTCGATCACGTGGACGAGCACGGGCACATGGAGGGGGCGCCGGACCTCGAGTCCCGCCATCTCGCGGTGTTCGATTGCGCCCTGCTTCCCGCCGGCGGCAGCCGGACGATCCACTACCTGGGCCACGTGAAGATGATGGAGGCGGTGCAGCCGTTCCTCTCCGGCGCCATCTCCAAGACCGTGAACATGCCCGCGGACTCCACGGTGGAGGACATCGAGGAGACCTATCTCGCCGCCTGGAGGCGCGGCCTGAAGGCGGTGGCGATCTACCGCGACGGGAGCAAGCTGGCGCAGCCCCTGAATGTGGGCGAGTCGGACGCCTCGGATGCTTCGGACGCCTTGACGGACGAAGAGGCGGATCTGTCGCCGGTCCGACCGGCCCCGCAGGCTGCGGGGCTCCGGCGCTCCGAGAAGGAGCACCTCTCGCCCGAGCGGGACGCGGTGATCCACAAGTTCGACATCGCCGGGCACAAGGGATACCTCACCGTCGGGCTGCGCGAGGACGGCTCCCCCTGCGAGATCTTCCTCCGGATGGCCAAGGAAGGTTCGTTCGTGTCGGGCCTCATGGACGCCTTCGCTCGGGCCGTGTCCTACAACCTCCAGTACGGGGTGCCTCTCTCGGTGCTCGTGCCCAAGTTCTCGCACACGCGGTTCGAGCCCTCCGGCTACACCGGGAACCCGGACATCCCCTACGCCGACTCGATCACCGACTACATCTTCCGGTGGCTCGGGCGCCGCTTCCTCGAGGAAGACGTGACCGATGCCGCGCCGGAGGAGGACGCGCAGGAGTCCCGGAGCTTCCCGGATCGGAGGGCGGGCCGGCCGCGCCCGGTCGTGGAGCCGGCCGAGGTGTTCGCCGACTCTCCCCCTTGTTCGACCTGCGGGGCGCTGATGGTCCGCAGCGGCACCTGCTTCAAGTGCCTGAACTGCGGCGCCACGTCCGGCTGCTCCTGACGGCCCGCGGCGTCCCCGGCCAGACGCCCTGAACCGGGGCCCTCTCCGAGGGAGGGCAGCCAGCGCCTCGTCACGCCGAGAGAGCCGAGCGCGAGCGACGGGATCTCTCGGGACGGAGTGTCTCTCCGGCTCGCGACCCGAACGCAGGCGACCCGAATGCAGGCTACCGGGCCGATGTCCATTTCACCGTCCCGGTGGAACCCCCGCTCACCGCAGGCCGGCGACGGGAGCCCGCCACCGGCCGCCACAGCGCGGGTTCTTCCCGGTGGCTGGTCCGACGGAGGTCGCTGAACCGAGCGCCCGATCGGCGGTGCGGGTCAGCGCTCCCGCGATTCAGGCGCCTGCCCGAGCCCGATGCGACCGACGGCGTCGCCTCGGACCCGGTGCGGTGAGAAGTCGGGAAGTCCTTGCTGAGTTTCGGGGCTGAGTTCGGGCTACCGACGCCGCGAACCGTGCGAGCCGCGGCCCGGTCCGCCCCGACCACGTCCCGGACCGCCGCGCCCCGGACCGCCACGTCCCGGACCGCCGCGTCCCGGCCCGCCGCGGCGACCACCCGGTCCACCACGGCCCGGGCCCGGTCCACGACGACCACCGCGCGGACGCCGCGGCAGGGGCGGCAGCCCCGCCCGCTCCCGGATGATGTCCTTGCAGGAGAGCCGGGTGCGCCCGTTCCCGTCCACCTCGATCACGCGGACCTCCACCTCGTCGCCGACCTGGAGCTCGTCCCGGACGCTGTTCACGTGGCGATCCGCGATCTCGGAGATGTGCAGCAGACCATCGGTGCCGGGAAGGATCTCGACGAAGGCGCCGAAGTCCACGATCGTCTTGACGATGCCGTGGTAGTCCTTGCCCACTTCGGGCAACTTCGTGTGGGCGATGGCCTCGATGCGCTCCTGGGCCTGTCGCGCGGTCCTCATGTCCTGGCCGGCGATCTGGACACTGCCGTCGTCGGAAACGTCCACGCGGGCGCCGGTGTCGTCCGTGATGCTGCGGATCGTCTTCCCGCCGGGGCCGATGACGTCGCGGATCTTCCGAACCGGAATCCTGATCGTCAGAATGGCGGGGGCGTACCGGGACGTGTCCTTGCGCGGCTCCGGGATCGCCTCCGCCATCGCCCGAAGGATCCGCGTCCGGGCGCGACGCGCCTGGCCGAGCGCCTCCTCGACAACCTCGAGCGGCAGCCCGGTGATCTTGATGTCCATCTGGAGAGCGGTGATTCCCGAGGCCGTCCCCGCCACCTTGAAGTCCATGTCGCCGTGGTGATCCTCGGCTCCGGCGATGTCGGTGAGGATGCGGTACGTCTCGCCCTCGCTGATCAGCCCCATGGCGATGCCCGCGATCGGCGCCTTGAGCGGCACTCCGGCGTCCATGAGCGACAGGCAGCCGCCGGTCACCGCCGCCATCGAACTCGACCCGTTCGACTCGAGCGTGTCCGAGACGACGCGAATCGCGTAGTTGAACTTGTCCTCGTCCGGGATGGCGGGCAGGAGCGCCCGCTCGGCGAGCGCGCCGTGCCCGATTTCACGACGTCCGGGGCCGCGCATCATGCGGGCCTCGCCGACCGAGAAGGCGGGGAAGTTGTAGTGGAGGAGGAACCGCTTCTCGCCGGCGGCATGCACCCAGTCCAGCCGCTGCGCCTCGCTCACCGGCGCGAGCGTGGTGGTCACCAGCGCCTGGGTCTCGCCGCGCGTGAACACGGCCGACCCATGGGCCCGCGGCAGGAAGCCGACATCGCACGAGATCGGACGGATCTCGTCGAAGGCCCGACCGTCGAGCCGCCGGCCGTCGTCCAGGGCGGCCCGCCGCAGGATGTCCTCTTCGAGACCCTTCACGATGGACGACACCTGGGCGCGATCCGACTCGGGACGGTCCGAAAGACTGTCCAGGATCTCGCTCCGGACTCCGCCCATCGCGGCCGCCGCCGCCAGCTTGCCCGGCGTCTCGAGCGCCGCCTTCATCCGGTCACGGAAGCCGTCTTCGATCTGTGAAGCGAGCGCCGGGTCGGCTGCGCGGGGAACGACGACCTGCTTCACGGGAGCGATGCGGGCCACCAGGTCCTTCTGCATGGCGACGATCCGGCGGATCCCCTGGTGGGCGAACTCCAGCGCCTCGACCATCCTGCGTTCGGGCAGATCCCGGGCCCCCGCCTCGACCATCACGATGGCGTCCTCGGAGCCGGCCACGATGAGATTCAGGTCGGAGTCCTCGAGCTCGGCGAACGTGGGAAACAGGACGAACTGCCCGTTCACCAGGCCCACGCGCACGGCGCCCAGGTTCGTGTCGAAGGGCAGATCCGAGATCCCGAGCGCGGTCGCCGCCCCGGTGATCGCGAGCACATCGGAGTCGTTCTCGCGGTCGGTGGAGAGAAGCAGGCAGGTGACCTGCGTCTCCCGTCGCCAGCCGCTCGGGAAGAGCGGCCGCAGCGGGCGATCGATCAGCCGACAGGTGATGATCTCCTTCTCGTTGGGGCGTCCTTCCCGCTTGAAGAACCCGCCCGGGATCCGGCCGGCGGCGTAGAAGTACTCGCGGTAGTCCACCGCGAGCGGCAGGAAGTCCACATCGGGACGATCGTGTGATGAAGCCGTGACCGCCGACAGGACGATCGTGTCCCCGAGACGGATCGTGACCGATCCGGCGGCCTGTCTGGCCAGACGGCCGGTCTCGATGACAAGCTCGCGCTCCCCGAATCGGGTGCTGACAGATTCCATTCGTTTTTTCCTTGCAGGAGTGAGATTTCGCGCGGGGGCAGACCCTCGCCGCCCCCTTTTTGCGTACTGATCGACAGACGGGCCGGTTCGCCGGCCTACTTCCTCAGGCCCAGCGCCCCGATGAGGGCGCGGTAGCGACTCGGATCTTCCCGTCGCAGGAAGTGAAGCAACCGGCGACGCCGGCTCACCATCTTGAGCAGACCCCGCCGGGAAGCGTGATCCTTCGCGTTCTCGGCGAAGTGCCCGGTGAGCCCCTTGATGCGGGCCGTCAGAAGCGCGACCTGAACTTCGGGAGAGCCGACGTCGGTCTCATGCCGACGGAACTTCTCGATGATCTCCCGCCGGGCGGAGTCTTGTAGAGCCACTGTTCGTCCTGTCGTCCCGGGATCGTCTCGTCCGGTCTCGTGCTGCCGTGATGCCAGTTGCGCCGCGGAGGCGTCAAAGGCCGTTTCTCAGGGCCGTTCTGATGCGGTGTCCGGAGCGCCCCGCGGGGGCGGACCCGAAAGATGTTGCGCCGCGATCACAGGGTTCGAGGTCGCGTCGTTGTGCGGCGGGAGACTACCACAGGAAGGCGCGCCGCCGGCGCTCCAGACGAGAACCGGACGCCAGCCGCCAGCGACCGGTCGGACGATGGCGACGAGCTCCTCGCGGCCGCGCCGAACCGCCGCCCGCAGGCCGTCCGGCGCCGCGCCGCGAGGCCTGGAATCGGGCCGGAGTCGAACGGTCCGCCCGTGTCCGAGGGCGCGCGCCGCGGCCGCATCCACCGCAAGGCGCGGCATGCCGGAGAGCGCGGCGAGGGGAGGCAGGACCCGCCGCCAGGCGCCCGCCTTCCCGAGTTCCTCGAGCTGCGCCAGCGTCCTTGCATCGGTCACGACGAAGCCGGCGACAGCCTCCCGGCGCAGCGCGGCGAGGTGGGCGGCGGTGCCGAGCCGCTCGCCCAGATCCCGGGCGAGCGCCCGGATGTAGGTCCCGGGGCCCACCTCGCAGCGGATCTCGGCATCCCGATCGCGGAAGGCGAGGAGTTCGAGTCGTTCGATCCGAACCGGGACCGGCGCCAGCTCCGGCAGCGCCCCGGCCCGGGCGAGCCGGTAGGCCCGCCGCCCCCCAACCCGCTTGGCGGAGTACGACGGGGGCCGCTGGAGCACGACGCCGAGAAAACCGTCGAGCGCCTCGCGCGCCTCGGACCGGGAAGGAATCGGTCCCGGGGCGCCGACCGGCTTCCCCGTCCGGTCCTCCGTGTCCGTCGCCTGGCCGAACCGGACCACGGCGTGGTAGCGCTTGGTTCCCGCCGTCACGAAGCGCGCGAGCCGGGTGGCCCGACCCACGCAGAGCGGCAGGAGGCCGGTCGCGAACGGGTCCAGCGATCCCGCGTGACCGACTCGCGGGCCGCCGAGGAGCCGGCGCACCCGACGGACGACGCCGAACGAGGTGATCCCCTCGTGCTTGTCCACGAGGAGAACGCCCCCGTTCACCCCGTTCAGTGGCCTCCTCCTTCCCCGCGGTCCGGATCCTCCGGTTTCGGCGCCCTCCGCCGCTCCTTCTCGAGGAGTTCCTCCAGCCGGATCGAGAACTCCACCGAGGAATCGAACACGAAGCGCACCTCCGGCGTCTGCCGGAGCCGAACGCGCCGGCCGAGCAGCGACCGGACCCGGCCTCGCGCCCGCGCCAGCACCTCGAGGGTTTCCTTCTGCTCCGACGGGGTTCCGAGCACCGAGACGTAGATCCTGGCCAGCGAGAGATCCCCGGTCACCTCGGCGCGGGTGACCGTGGCCCGCCGAACTCGCGGGTCGCCGAACTCGAATCGCAGGATGTCCCCGACCACCTTGCGGATCGTCTCGGCCACCCGGTGGCGACGCTCGCCCCCCCTCACGCCCGGACCTCCCCGGGATGCGCTCCCGTCATCCGGGAGGCTCGCACCACTCGATGTCCGCTTCGGTCACTTCGACGGGGAAGGCCCGGATCGCGATCGCCCGAGCCGCTTCCAGGCGGGCGGATACCGCCGCCGTTCCGAGGCCGACGGCGACGACGGAGAGCTCCGCCTCCCGCCGCATCCCCGGGTCGCCGGTGTCCGCCACCGCGACCATGCACCGGGCGCGCAACCGGTCGGTGAGCGAGCGCACGACCCGGCGCCGGTCCTTGAGCGAGCGGGCGCCGGGCAGGCTCAGGGTGATGCGGAGGAGACCGATCCTGGTCCGGGCCATATGCCGTCATCTCCTGCCGCCGGTCCTGCCGCCGGGCGACGGGCATCCCCGGACGCCCCTACCCGGCCTCGGGGCGAACCTGCTTCTCCTCGAAGGCCTCGATGATGTCGCCGATCTTGACGTCGTTGTAGCCGGCGATCCCGACGCCGCACTCGAAGCCCTCGCGCACCCGGGAGACATCTTCCTTGAACCGGCGCAGGCTGCCGATCCGTCCCTCGTGGACGATCCGGCCATCGCGCACCAGGCGCACCCGGGCGGTTCGGGGAACGGCCCCGCTGAGCACGTAGGAGCCCGCCACGGTGCCCACTCGCGGCACCGAGAAGGTCCGGCGGACCTCGATCCGGCCCAGCTCCACGATCTCGGTCTCGGGCTCGAGGAGACCGGTGAGCGCCTTCTCGATCTCCTCCACGAGGTGATAGATCACGTTGTGGGAGCGGATCTCGACGCCCTCGCGCTCGGCGAGCTTCCGGGCGTTCGGTTCGGGGCGGACGCCGAAGGCCACCACGATGGCCCCGGTCGCGGCAGCCAGGTTGACGTCGCTCTCCGTGATGGCGCCGGCGGCCGTGTGGATGACCCGCACCTTGACCTCGTCGGTCGAAAGGGCCAGCACCGAGTCGCGGACCGCCTCCGCGGTCCCGCCGACATCCGTCTTGACCACGATGGAGAGTTCCTTGAGTCCGCCCTCGAGCTGGGTGAACAGGTTCTGCAGGCTGAGGCGGCGACGGCCCTCGAGGACCTCCGCGCGATCCGCGGCCTGGCGCTCCTCGGCGATCCGACGGGCCTCGGGCACCGACTCGCCCGCGGTGAACCGATCGCCGACGACCGGGAGGTCGCCCAGTCCCAGCAGTTCCACCGGCGTCGAGGGCGGCGCCTTCTTCATCCGCTTGCCGTCCTGATCGAGCAGCGCCCGGACTTTCCCCCAGGCGGCGCCCGCGGAGACGATGTCTCCGACCCGCAGCGTCCCGGTCTGGATCAGGAGCTGCGCCACCGGACCGCGGCCGCGGTCCTTCCGCGACTCGAGGACGACGCCTTCCGCCGGCACCTTCGGGTCCGCGAGCGGCTCTTCGAGTTCCGCCACATCGAGGACCGCCGCCACCAGATCGGAGAGCCCGTCGTGGGTCTTCGCGGAAACCCGCGCGAAGATCGTGTCCCCGCCCCACTCCTCCGGGGTCACGCCGCGCTCGGCGAGCTGGCGCATGACCTGATCGGGGTCCGCGGCGGGCAGGTCCATCTTGTTCACCGCCACCACGATCGGGACCTCGGCCGCCTGGGCGTGGTTCAGCGCCTCGATGGTCTGCTCCTTCACGCCGTCGTCGGCCGCCACGACGAGGATCACGACATCGGTGACGGACGCTCCCCGGGCGCGCATCTTGGTGAAGGCTTCGTGTCCGGGCGTGTCGAGGAACACGACGCGGCGACCGTCCTCGGTGTCCACGGTGTAGGCGCTGACGTGCTGGGTGATCCCCCCGGCTTCGCCGGCGACGACGCGCGTGGACCGGATGGCGTCCAGCACGCTCGTCTTCCCGTGGTCCACGTGACCCATCACGGTCACGACCGGAGCGCGGTCCACCCAGCCCTGATCGCGCAGCTCCTGGGCCTCTTCGGCCCGCGTCTGCGCCGTCGCCAGAAGCCCCTCGTCGGGCGCCTCCTCGACCTCCGACGCCGTTCCGCCGAACCGGACGACCAGTTTCGACGCCGTATCGGCGTCGAGCACCTGGTTGATCGAGGCGGCCACGCCGTGATGGAGCAGGAGCGCCTTGATGAGCTCGGCCGCCGGGACGCTCATCTCCTCCGCGAGCGCCTTCAGCGTGATCGTCTCGCTCAGCTCGACGGCCGCGTTCGTCCGGTACTCCCGCGCCATCGCCTGGCGCAGGCCCGGCGGGAACTGGCTGTCGAAACCGTCAACGGTCTCCGGCAGCTCGGCGGGACCACCCCGGCGCCGGCCCCGACGCCGGCCGGCGCCCGGCGGCCTCGGCTTGGGTCCCGG
>JAJEAO010000045.1 GCA_022822745.1 Acidobacteriota bacterium | reverse complement strand
TTCCCATGGAGCACCACTCTCCAGAGTGGCAATTCCTATGGAGCGCCACTCTCCAGAGTGGCAGTTCCTATGGAGCGCCACTCTCCAGAGTGGCAGTTCCTATGGAGCGCCACTCTCCAGAGTGGCAATTCCCGGCCAGCGCGTGGCGTTCGCGTCGCGCCGGGCCGGGCCCCTACCGGGAGAACCGGCGGAGACCGGCAGTTCATGCGTGCCGGGCAGGAGCCCGGCGCGCCGGCAAGGCGCCGGCAACGTGCCGGCGAGATGGGGTGGTGCGGGGCTTGCCGTGCCGGGCGGGGCCGCTACCGCGAGAACCGGCCCGGCGCGCCGGCAATGTGCCGGTCTGGAGACCGGCGCTCCATGGAGACCGGCGCTCGACAGGAGAGCAGCGCTGCAGACGCATGGCGTTCCATACTCTCGCGTCATGCCGTCTCCCGCCCGACTCCGCGCCAATCCAGTCTGCTCGCTCCCAGTCGTCCTTGTTGCGTTCGGCCTCGCGGTCGGATGCGGCGCCGGCCCGACGCCCCCCGCCCCGGAAACCCCGGAGCAGGCGGCCCGGGGCGCTGCCGAGGAGATTCGCCGGATCGTGGACGCGGACGGACGCGGCGGAACGGCGTTCGGCGTGTTTCGGGACGGGGAAGCGCTCGCTGCGGAGGGCTTCGGGTTCGCCGACGAGGCCCGGACGACCCCGGCCACCGCGGACCACCTGTTCCGGATCGGCTCGATCACGAAGCCGGTGACCGCGATGGCCATGCTGCAGCTCGTCCACGAGGGCGAGGCTCGCTTCGGCGACCCGGTCGCCACATTCGTCCCGGAACTGGAGCAGGTCGAGAACCCGTTTTCCCACGCGCCGGGGCCCACCCTGTTCCAGCTCGCCACGATGACCGGCGGCCTGGCGCGGGAGCCGGAGAACCTGCCGCAGTACCTCGTGGGCGCGCCGGAAACCTGGAAGGAGGTCGCGTTCCGGGCGCTCGGGGAGACCTCCTTCGAGTACGAGCCGGGCGCCCGCTACCAGTACTCCAACATCGGCTACGCGGTTCTGGGCGCGGCAGTCGAAGCGGCCGCCGGCGAGCCGTTCCTCGATCGCGTCGCCTCCCGTCTGCTCACGCCGCTGGGCATGGATTCGACCCTGTTCTTCCCCGTTCCCTCGGTGGAGGATCGGATCGCCGCCGGCGCCACGGTGACGCCGGACGGACTCGACTTCGAGACCCCGGCGCGGGAGCACCAGGGCCGCGGCTACAAGGTTCCGAACGGCGCGCTCTACTCGACCGTGGCCGACCTCGACCGGTTCCTCCGCTTCCTGACCGGCGCCGACGGACCGCCGTTCGACGACGTGCTCCCGGCCGAGGTTCGTCGCGACAACCTGACCCGCGCGTTCGCCGCCGGGGATCTCTCGACGGGCTACGGCTTCGGCTTCCAGACGCGGCGCCTCCTCGATGCCGACGGCGCGCCGTTCACCGCTTACGGCCACGGCGGCAGCGTCGCCGGTTACCGGGCGGCGGCGTGGATCGAACCCGGGTCCGGCGTCTCGGTGGCGCTGCTGCGGAGCGTGGGCGGGGACGGGATGGCGCTCTCCGACCTCGCCGGGGAAGCGCTCGGCCGAGTGGTCGCTGCGGTCAGGACGATGGAGGACTGACCGCAGCCGCGAGGCGCAGAAGTCGAATCGCTTCGCGCCGATGGAGCGCCTCCACGAGCTGTCCGTCGAGTTCCACGATGCTCTCGCCCCGGCGCTCCGCCGCCTCCAGCGCGCGGACGACCCGCTCGGCCCAGTCGCGCTGTCCGGAGGACGGCGCGAACGCCCGGTGGATCGGCCCGATCTGCATCGGATGGACCGCCGACTTGCCGTCGAAACCGAGTGCGAACGCCCGCCGGGCGCTCGCCCACAAGCCCTCGATGTCCCGAAACGCGAACCACGGCGCATCCCACACCGCGATCCCGGCGGCCCGCGCCGCGAGCACCAGCCGCGATCTCGCGAAGTCGAGGTCGCGCTCCTCCGGCAGGGCGGAACCGCCGATGCTGAGCCGGAAGTCGGCGGAGCCGAACACGAGCCCGCGGACGCCGGGCGCCCGCGCGAGGCGGAACGCCTCGGCCGCGCCCCGGGCCGTCTCGATCATGAGCCAGACGGGGATCTTCTCCCCGAGGGCGGCGCGCGCCGCGCGGATCTCCTCCTCCGACTCCGTCTTCGCGAGCAGCACGGCGTCGGCCGAGGCAGCGGCGGTCGCCTCCAGGTCGGGCGTGAAGTCGCGGGTTCCCGCGGCGTTGACCCGGATCACGACCTGCGCGCCCTGGTCGGCCGCCGCCCGCCGGGACTCCGGCAACGCCATCCGCGCCGCCGGCCTCGCGGCCGGGTGAACCCCGTCCTCGAGATCGAGAACCACGGCGTCGGCCCCTCGGGCCCCCGCCTTCGCCACCATCCGAGGTTTCGCCGCGGGGACATAGAGCAGCGACCTCGGCCGGGGCGGCGGCCCCGCCGGAACCGGCCGGAAAATGTTCGCGTTAGGGGGAAGCATGCTGAACCACCTGCGTATTCCACCCCATGCGCGGCCGCGCCTCCTCGGGGCGGCTCTTCTCGCCGCGCTCCTCGCCGTGACCGGCTCCGCCGCCGCGCAGACCGACACTCCGTGGCTTCACGTCCAGGTCGAGGACGAGTCGGACCGGACGAAGGTCGAGGTGAACCTCCCCCTCGCCGCCGTGGAGGCGATCTCGGACCGCATGGGTCGAGAGGCTCTGGCCGACGCGATGGGGCACGCCGACGACTCCCGCGAGACGAATCTGGAGACCGAGGAGCTGCGCGCGCTGTGGAAGGCGCTTCGCGCCGATCCGGGGGCCTGGGTTTCCGTGGGTGACGGCGACGAGAACCTGCGCGCGCGCATGGACGGAGACGAGGTGCGGATCACGACGACCGACGAGGACGGCTCGCTGAACATCCGGTTCCCGACCGCGGTCGGGGATGCGCTGTTCGGGTCCGATGCCGAGGAACTGGATTTCGCCGGAGCCGTGCGGCGGCTGGCCGATCACGAGGGCGATCTCGTGGTCGTGGACGGCGGGGACGGTCGCGTCCGCGTCTGGATCGGGCCGCAGTAATCCGATGCTGCGCTTCCTCGGTCTTCTCGTGGTCGCGGCGCTCGCCGCGGCCCTGCTCTTCGGGGCATGCCTCGCCGCCTGCGGCGTGGCGGTGGTCTCGGTCGTCGCCGACGACGCGCCCGCGATCGTCGCTCCCGTCCCGCTGATGATCCCCCTCGCCGCTCTCGAACTCCTGCCGGAACACCTGTTCCACGAGGCGCATGCCGAACTCGATCGCGAGGCCGGTCCCGCGCTCCTGGCCCTCGGAGCGGTGCTCGCAAGCCTTGAAGACGTGGACGAGGCGGTCCTGGTCCGCATCGAGGACGGCGACGACCGCGTCCTGGTCGCCAAGGAGCAGGAGGATCTCGTGGTTCGCGTCCGGGAAGAAGGGTCGGATGCCCGGGTCTTCGTCCGGGCTCCGATCCGGGCGCTCGCCCGCGCCGCCGAGGCCTGCGAGGAAGTCGCGGGCGAGCGCCGTGAGCCGGAAGTGCGCTGCGACGGCCGGGCGCTCGCGACCGCGGTGGTCCGGTTCGCCCGGGGCGCCGAAGTCGAGGTTCGCGACCGGGACGCGCGGGTGGACATCTCGGTCTGGTAGCCCTCCGGCTCGCACTGCCCGCGCCGCCGTCGAGTAGAATCGAATCCGGGGTTCTGATGACAATGCGCGATCGAATCGGTCGGGTGACTGCGCTGGCCGCCGTCGCGCTGGCTGTCGCCGCCTGGGGCGCTGCGATGCCCGAAAAGGAAGAGGACACTCCGGAGGATCGCGGCGACGCCCGGCTGCTCGACCGCCTCCAGAAGGATCTGGGGGGAGCGGGGACGGAGGCAGTCGGCGGCTCCGGCGCCGGAGCGTTCCTCGCTCTGCCGCGGCCGCCGGACGTCTTCCCGACGGCGGACGAGCTCCGGAACATGAGCCGCGAGGAACGGGTTCAGGCGCTCGAAGCGCGCCCGTGGGAGATCCACGCGGCCCGCGCGCCCGACGGCATCGAGGTGGACGGGAGTCTGGACGAGGCTGTCTGGCGCACGGCGGTCCCGATCGGCGACTTCTACGAGCGGGAGACGCGCGAGGGCCTGCCGTCCACCGAGAGCACCGTCGTTCGGATCCTCTACGACGACGAGAACCTCTACGTCGGGTTCGCCTGCACCATGGAAAACGCCGAGGCGAACCGCCCTCGCACGATGTTCCGGGACGAGAACATCGGCAGCGACGACGCGGTGGCCATTCTGCTCGACGCCTACAACGACCAGCGGAGCGCGGTCTTCCTCGCGACGAACGCGAACGGCATCCTGTTCGACATGAGCCAGAACGGGCAGAACGAGCGAACCCGGAACCTGGACTGGGACATGGTCTGGGAGGCGCAGGGGCGCACGTTCCCCTGGGGCTGGACCTCCGAGGTGCGCATCCCGTTCAAGTCGTTGCGGTTCCGGCCTCCGCGGGTGGGAGAACCGATCGAGTTCGGCATCGGGTTCAAGCGGAACATCCCGATGAAGAAGGAAGAGGTCTATTGGCCCTTCGTCTCCAACGATTCCACCTGGTACCGCCCCGCCGAGCTCGGCAAGCTCCATGGTCTCGAGGGGATCCAGCCGGGGCGCAACGTCGAGATCCGGCCCTACGCGGCCGGGGGACTCGACGGCGGAGGCGACTGGGAGGGCGAGACCACCCGCACCGACGGAGGCCTCGACGCGAAGTGGGGCGTCACCCCCGGGCTGACCGCCGACTTCACCTGGAACACCGACTTCGCCCAGGAAGAGGTGGACGACCTCCAGCTCAACTTCACCCGCTTCTCGCTGCGGTTCCCGGAGAAGCGGCAGATCTTCCTCGAGGGACAACGGAACTTCGCCTTCGGGGAGCGCCGTGACGCCGACATCGTCTTCACCCGCCGGATCGGCCTCTCCAACGCCGGAGAGGCGGTGCCCATCCTCGGCGGCGCCCGGCTCTCCGGGCGGCAGGGGCGCTACACCCTGGGGCTGATGGAGATGGTCACCGGGGAACACGCCGGCGCTCCGGGGGAATCCTTCACCGTGGCCCGGGTCAAGCGCGATGTCTCGACCCGCTCCAGCGTGGGCGCCGTCCTGACCGACCGCTCCGCCGTCGGCGGGGACGCCTTCAACCGGGTCATCGGGTTCGACACCAGCCTCCACGCCGGGAACGCCTGGAGTTTCGAAGGGCTCTGGTCCCGGGTCTCGACCGAGGCCGATCTCGACGGCTCCGACCTCGCTTCCGGGCGGCTGGACTACGAAACGGACCTGCTCCAGGGGACCGCGAAGTACATCCAGATCGGGGACGCGTTCGATCCGGGAATCGGCTTCGTCCAGCGTCGCGGGATGCGCAAGACGTACTTCTCGGGCGGCGTCTCGCCCCGGCCCGCGGCCCCGTGGATGCGCCAGCTCCATTTCACCGCGAACATGGCGAGCATCTGGAACTTCGAGAATGTCCTCGAGACCCGCCGAAGCACGCTGCAGAGCCGGGCCACGCTGGAGAGCGGCGACCAGTTCTCGGTCCAGATGCAGGACATGCGCGAGTTCACCGTGCTGGACTACTCCATCCGGGACGTGGTCGTGCCGGCGGGCGACTATCCCTTCCGGCGCTACCAGATCCAGTTGAACACCTACCGTCGCCGCTACGCCGCGCTTCGCACCAGCTACGAATTCGGGGGCTTCTGGGGGGGCACCCGCGACACCTGGTCGTTCGGGGGGAACTACCGGGTGAACCGGAACTTCGGGCTCGACGGGAACTACGAGTTCAACCGCCTCCGCCTGCCCGGAGGCGACCTCGACACCCATCTCGTCTCCACGCGGATGCGGGTGGCGTTCCGCAATGACCTCGTGCTGCTCGGGTTGTTCCAGTACAACGAAGCCACCGGGGATCTCGCCTCCAACGTCCGGTTCAACTGGATTCCCAAGCCCGGCACCGACCTGTTCGTTGTCTATACCGAACTCGACGAGTGGTCTCCGGACCTCTTCTTCGTCCGGAACCGCAGCCTTTCGGTCAAGCTGAACTACCTGTTCCGCCTCTGAGGGCCGGCGACTCCGCGGGAGTCCTCCCTTCGCTTCCGGGTAGCATCCGGCGACGCTGATGCTGCTTGGGATGCGGCTCGCCGTCCCCGTGGAGTCCAGAATGCTGCCGATGATGTCCAGGTCCCCGACTCGAAGGCGGGGCGCCCGCTTTCTCTCCGCTGCGCTGGCTGCGCTCGTCCTCTCCGTCGTCGCCGCCGAGCCCGTTTCCGCCCAGGGGTTCCGGTTCCGGGCGGCGGCGACCCGGGTCATCGTGGATGTGCTCGTCCTCGACGAGGACGGCAACCCGGTCTCCGGGCTCACGGCGGGTGACTTCGAGCTGCTGGAGGAAGGCGCGCCGCAGCAGGTCCTGAGCCTCGACGTCGTGGACTGGGAGCGTTACGGGCCCTCCGCCGGCGCGCCGCCCGAGGACGAGTCGGCGGCGCCGGTCGAGGAAGCGGCGCCCGCGGCCGAAGTCAACGCCTCTCCCCGGCGCTTCGTCATCGTGTTCAACCGGCGCCGCGCCGATCCGGTGAACCTGCGGCGGGCCAAGCGCGGGCTCGAGGAATTCGTCGCGAACAACATGGTGGACGGCGACGAGACGATGATCCTCGAATTCGCCAACGAAGTGCGCGTCCTGCAGGAGTTCTGGCCCGGCAAGGAGCAGACGCTCGCGAACGTGCGCCGGATCGTCCCGGGCACGTACTCCAGCTTCGTGCCCGAAGCCGACGCCCGCGAGTCGTTCCAGATGCTCGCCGCACTCGCCGAGGCGCTCGAAATGGTGCCCGGGCGGAAGATCGTCGTGCTCCTCTCCTCGATGCTCCAGACCTTCGCCGACCCCCGGCAGATCGTGAACGAGGTCGCCGGGGAAATGGTCGAGGGGTTCCCCGGGCGGAGCGCCCTCGACGAGACGAACGCGCTGCTCGCCGCCATCCAGCAACTGAACCACGCGAACGCGACGCTCTACTCCGTTGACATCGAGGGCGTGTACGGGAACGAGAACAACATCCTGACCTCCAGCCAGAACGCCTTCGACTCGATGGGCAACGACATCGGCGTCATGCCTCCCGACGACATCATGACGCGCATGGGCATCTCCGCCAACGTGCTCTCGGAAGGCGGCAACGCCTCGCTCGCCGTCGCCACCGGCGGCGCCCACTTCCCGAACCAGACGAACTTCGCGGTGGCGTTGAACCGGATCGGCGTCCAGAACGAGCTCTACTACCTGCTGTCCTTCTCGCCGTCGAACAGCGAACTCGACGGCAGCTACCGACGCATCGAGGTGCGCGTCCCCGGGGATCGGGATCTGCGGGTCATCGCCCGCCCCGGCTACTTCGCCCGCGAGCGCCGCGGCGAGGTCGTGGAGGCCACCGCCCGGGGCGACTACGGCTACGCCTTCCCCGAGAACGTCCACAGTTACGCCTATCTCCTGAACCCGCGCCCCGACGGCGCTTTCTCGGTGCTCACCGCCGCGCTCCCGGAGTCCTATGTCGAGGAGGCCGGGACGCTTCGGCTCCGGGTCACCGGAGCCGACGGCGCTGCTCTCGCCGAGGCCGAGGCCGCCGTGGACCCGCGCCGGTTCTGGGTCGGCGTTCCGGTCGAACTTCCCTCCGGAACCCATGAGTTCGAGATCCGCCTCGAGCGCGGCGGGCAGGCGGTCCACTCCGTCGCCACCGCGCTCACGGTGCCCGCCGGTCTCGGAAGCGAGTTCACGCTGTCGAGCGTCTTCCCGTTCGTCGCCGAGGCCCACCAGCCGGAGGCGGTCGGGCCCCCGGTGCGGCCGGTCGCCGTGTTCGCTCCCGCCGAAGACGCCCGGGTCGCGTTCTTCATCCTTCCGGGAGACGACGATCCCCCGGCCCGGGTCCAGGTCGCCTACGAAGTGATGAACGACTCCGGCGATGTCGTGGTCGAAGCGGAGCGGCCCGACCTGTTCGACCTCGACCCGGCGCGGCGCGAAGGGACGCCGGTGATGCTCCCGCTCCAGACCGCCGGCCTGCGCGCCGGCCGCTACACCGCGGTCGTGCGGGTCAGCGACGACCGACGCGACCGCACTGCGTCCGGCGAGCTGGAGTTCTTCATCCGCTGACGGACGGGGCGGCTCACCAGGCGGCGGCGTGCCCCTCGCGGCGCCGGTCGGGGCCGCCGGAGAGGACCCCGGCGCCGGGCACGATCCGGATCGCGTTCAGCATCCCGAGCCGGTTCGCCGGCTCGCGCAGACGATGCCCGCGCCCGTTCAGCGCCTCGGCGACTTCCGCGGAGAAGTCCTTCTCGAGGACGAGATCGGTCCCGTCCAGATAGGGGATCGAGTTGCTCAGATAACGGACCACGAAGCGGGGCGCGTCCACCGCGGCGGCGGCGTCCATGTCGTAGTCGAGAGCGCGCACGAGAACCTGCAGGATCGTCTGCGGGATCGTCCAGCCACCCGCCGACCCGAGCGCGAAGTAGGGCTCGTCGAAGCGCGTCACCAGCGTCGGGCTCATCACGAAACGCGGACGCTGCCCGCCTTCGATCCGGTTCACATCATCCGGGTCGAGGCTGAAGTAGGACATCCCGTTGTTGAAGATGACGCCCGTCTCGGGGACGACGACGCCCGCCGGGAGCATGAGGGTCTGCGTGATCGTGACCACGTTGTGGTCGCGATCCACGACGGTGTGGTGGGTCGTGTGCTCCACCGCGGTGGGCAGGTCGGAGCCGGGGCGCGCCGCCTCGTGGAACTGCGCCCGTTCCGGGTCGAAACGCGCCGCCTGCTCCGCCGCGTACTCCTTGGAGAGCAGCCGGTCGAGCGGGATCTCGGCGTAGTCCTTGCCCGTGTTCCAGGCGTCCTCGTCCACGAACGCGAGCTTCAGCGCCTCGGCGACGAGGTGCACGAACTCGGGCGAGTTGTGCTCGAGGGCCGCCACATCGAACTGCTCGAGGATGTTCAGCGTCTGGAGGACGGTCATCCCGGAGCCGCCCGGCGGCTGGCTGTACACCGTGTAGCCGCGATACGTCGTGCTGAGCGGCTCCGCCCAGCGGGCCTCGTAGTTCCGGAAGTCCTCCACGGTCAGGATGCCGCCGTTTTCCGCGAAGGTCCGGGCAAAGGTCTCGGCGAGAGCGCCGCCGTAGAAGACCTCGGGGCCGCCGTCGGCGATGGCCCGCAGCGTCTTCGCCAGGTCGGGCTGCTTCAGGATCTCGCCGACCGGCCACGGCTTGCCCGCCTTGAAGAAGATGCCCGCGCCATAGGGGTAGCGGGCCACATCCGCCCCGAAACCGCTCGTCCCGAAGGCGCCGCTCACCGCCGGAGTGACCGCGAAGCCGCCCTCGGCGTACTCGATGGCGGGCGCCAGGACTTCGGCCCACGTCATGGAGCCGTATTCCTCGAGGAGCGCCGCCCACCCGGCGAGGTTCCCGGGGACGAGCGGCGCGAGGAAACTGTCCCGCGCCGGGTGGGTGCGGTCCCACAGGCGGCTGCCGGCGGAGAACGCCTCCGGGTCGGCGCCGAAGGGAGCGGCCCCGATGAAGTCGAGCGACCGGACGGCTCCGGACTCGGCGTGATGGACCAGCGCATACCCGCCGACGCCGCCGAGCCCGGACATGAGCGGCTCCACGACCGCGAGCACGGCGGCGCTCGCGACCGCGGCGTCGAAGGCGTTCCCCCCGGCCTGCAGGATCCGGAGGCCGGCCTGGGCGGCGATTGGATGGGAGGTCACGACCATCCCGTTGACCCCCATGACCGACGCCTCCGCCGGAGGCGTTCCGGGCCCGGAGATCCCCCAGCCCGCCACGGCCACCGCCATCAGGGCCGCCCCGATCCGATTCCTGCTCGCGTCTCGCCGCATCCGATGTCCTCCCGCGAGACGAAGTCCAGCGTCCCGACCATGACCGCGAACGATACGCGGAGAGGGCGCGAACCGGGCGCCGGGGGGGTCTCGGGGCCGGTTGGCGCGCGAATCCGGCAGCCCGCGCCACGGCAATCGCCGCTCCGGAGACAGGCCTTCCGCGCCCCCGGCGCGGCGGGGCGTCGCGCCTCCATCGAACACCGGGGCGCCGGCCCCGGGACGGGGTAGCCTTTCGCCGCCGATGGCCCCGATCCTCCCCCCCGTGCTCTGGTCCGCTCTGCTGGCGGCCCCCGTCTCCGGTCACGACGCCGTCTGGACGGACGCCGATCCCGGCCGCCTGCTGCGCGCCGACGCTTCCGCCTGGGATCGGGCGCCCGCGGCGACCTGGGGTCCGGCGCCCTATCGCACCGGCTTCCGGGCGCTCTGGAGCGCCGCCGGGCTCCATCTGCGGTTCGACGCCGAGGACGACGACCCGTGGTTCACGATGTCCGAACGGGACGCCCCGATCTGGGAGGAAGAGGTGGTCGAGATCTTCCTCGACCCGGTCGGAGACGGGCGCTATGTCGAGGTGGAGGTGAATCCGGCGGGCGTCGTCTGCGATCTCCGCCGCCTGGGCCCGGGCGAGTCCGGGTCGGACGAGATCCCGGTCCCGGCAGGCGTCATGGACCGGGGCTTCGATGTCGCCGGCCTCGAGGTGTCGGTCGGTGTCTCGGCCGATGTCTCGGTCGCGGACTCGACTGCAGACTCGGTCGGGGGCTGGACCGCCACCGCCTTCCTGCCGTGGCGCGGACTCGGTCTGGACGCCGCTCCCGAACCGGGAACGACGATGGCGTTCAACGTCTTCCGCATCAAGCGCCCCGGCGGCCCCGAAGCCCCCGCCGACGGCGCGGTCTTCGCCGCGTGGTCGCCCACCGGCAGCCCCAGCTTCCACGCGCCGGAGGCCTTCCGTCCCCTCCGTCTCCGCCCCGCCCCCGACCCGTCATCCCCGAAGTGAGCGCCATGCCCCGAGTCCACCCGAGATTTCTCCGAGCCCCCGTCCTGTGGCTGGCGCTCCTCCTCCCCGCCGGCGCCGCCGGGCAGGAGGAGGTGCGGGTCTGGGAGGGCGAACTCACGCTCCCGACCTACGCCCTCCTGCCCGACGACCCGAACCCGCAGTACCGCGAGACCGACGGCTCCATCGTCTATCCCTACACGATGCAGGACAACCTCGGAGACGAGCGGGCGGATCACACCTGGAAGGCGTTCTTCCTCGAGAACGAGTACCTCAAGATCGCCTGCCTGCCCGAGATCGGGGGACGGATCCAGTGGGTGCTCGACAAGCGCGAGAACGAGCAGATGTTCTACAACAACCAGGTCATCCGACCCGGCCTGATCGCGCTCCGGGGGGCGTGGATCTCGGGCGGCATCGAGTGGAACCGGGGGCCGCAGGGCCACACCGTGACGAGCTACTCCCCGGTCAACGTGACCGGCGTCCGGAACCCGGACGGCTCCGCGACTCTGGTCATCGGCGAGATCGAGCAGAACTTCCGCACCGGCTGGGAAGTGCGGCTGACGCTGCGCCCGGGCGTGGCGCGGCTCGATCAGGAGATCCGGCTGTTCAATCCGACGGACCTCCCGCACCCCTACTACTTCTGGAACAACACCGCCTTCCCGCAGCGCGACGGAACCCGCTTCATCTACCCGATGTCGCTGGCGTCCGACCACTTCGGGACGACCTTCTACCGGTTCCCGGAGGATGACGGGGTGGACATGACCCGGCTCCCGAACTACCCGGAGCCGACCTCGATCTTCGCCTACCGGGCGGTCCACGACTTCTTCGGCGCCTACGACTCCGGCGACGACCGCGGCATCGTGCAGACCGCCGACCACCGGGAGCTTCCCGGCAAGAAGGGCTGGACGTGGGGACAGGGCGACGACGGGGCGATGAACCAGCGCAACCTCACCGATGAGGACGGCCCCTACATCGAGGTCCAGAGCGGACCGCTGCCGACCCAGTCGGACTACGCCTGGCTCCACCCCGGCCAGACGGTGGCGTGGGAGGAACAGTGGGCGCCGGTGTTCGGTCTCGGCGAAGGCTTCGAGTACGCCGTGCCGGATCTCGTGGTCGAGCGGGTGGAGAGCGACGGTGGAACCCGGTTCCTGTTCCTCGCCGCCCGGGAGCTCGAGGACGCCGAAGTGCGCCTCCGCACCGGCGACGGCGAACACTCGGAGAGACTCGACCTCACGCCAACCGCGGTTCGGGAGGTCCGACTCCCTGCGAATCTCGGGGGAGGCTCTGGAGCAGCCATCGAAGTCGAAGTGGTCGCCGGCCGCGAGACCGTCCTCGCCTACCGCTCCCCCCTCGAGATCCCGGTCGAAGAGCCACCGACGCTGTCGGAAGCGATCGAACCGGCGACCGCCGAGGAGGCGTTCGTCGCCGGCGAGCGGGCCGACAAGGATCTGAATCGCGCCGAGGCCCGCCGGCTCTACGAGCGGGCGCTCGCGCTCGCACCGGATCACCGGGACGCCGGCGTCGGGCTCGCGGTCCTCGACCTGAAGGCCGGGCTCCGGGAGGAGGCGTCGGACCGGCTCCGCGGGATCGTGGCGGCGGACCCCGAGCACGGTTTCGCGCGCTTCCTGCTCGGCGTGGCCCGCTACCGCGCCGGGGATCTCCAGGGCGGCCTCGACTCGGCGTATCTCGCCACGAAGCTGGCGGGCGCGGAAGCCGTCGGGTGGCGGCTCGCGGGCCGGATCCTGCTGAACACGAACGAACCGAAGGCTGCGATCCGGGCGTTCGAGACCGCGGCCCGACTCGGCGCCCCGGCCACCGACGGGCTGCTGCTGGCCCGGCTCGCCGCCGGAGACGCCGGAGCCGGCGACGCCGCCGCGCGGGAGATCGAAGCCGGCACCGTGAGCCTGATCCCCTGGGTCGTCCGGATCTGGACCGCGGCCGATCGGGAGGCGCGCGCCGAGGCCGCGCGGGCGATGCTGGCGCTGGCCGGGGAACCGGAATTCGCCCTCATCGAGGCGCTCCTGACGACCGCCGAAGCCGGCCAGCCCGAAGTCGCGCTCGACGCGCTCGACGCGTTGATCGAGGACGCGGGATTCACGCCCGGGCCGATGCTCTGGTACCACGCGGGTGACTGGGCCGGGCAGATCGGGGACATCGCGGAACGCGATCGGCACCGGCAGCGAGGCCACCGCCCCCGTCTGGACTACCACCACCCTTCCCGCCCGGAGTCGGTGCGCGTGCTCCGCGAGGCGGCCCGGGCGGCGCCCGGAGAGCCGGCCCCGCGCCTCCTGCTCGGGCGGCTGCTTGCCGGGCTTGGCCGCTACGACGAAGCCGTCGTCGCCTGGCAGAGCGCCATCGAGCGGGATCCGGGGCTGTCCACTGCCCATCGGGGCCTGGCCATGGTCCACTGGAAGCTCCTCGGCCAGCCGACGGAAGCGGAGCACCATCTCGAGCAGGCCATCGCCGCCCGCCACCGCGACCAGACGCTCTACCGGGATCTCGCCCGCCTCCACCTGGAACAGGGCAGGCCCGCCGCCGCGGTTGCGGCGCTGGAGCGGATGCCGGAGGGGCTACGTCGCCGCCACGATGTGAACCTCGAATGGGCGCGCGCGCTGAACGCCACCGGCCGCTACCAGGACACGATCGCCCTGCTGGAGCGCGCCCAGGTGAACTTCCGCGAGGGCGACGCCACGATCTGGCAGCTCTTCTCCGCCGCCCACATCGAGCTCGGCCGCGCCGCCCTCGCAGACAGCGACGCCGAGACCGCCCTCGTCCACTTCGACCACGCGCTGACCTACCCCGAGAACCTCGGCGTCGGACGCGCCCACCGCGCCACCGAAGCCCGCCCGCTCTGGTTCCGCGCTCAGGCTCTGACTGCGCTCGGCCGCACCGACGAGGCCAGCGACGCCCTCGCCGCCTGCGCCGCAAACGACCCCTCCACCGAGGAGCAGCGCATGTTCATCACCCGCTGCACCACCTCTCAGTAACCCATCCCACCCCTCCGACCCGCCCGCCACGCAGAACGTGTCCGTGCCGATGAAACTCGATCAGACATCGCTGCGTGTGCTGGCAGTTCGATGCACCAGACCATCATGAGACGACCTATAGGGCCGTCCACTCTTTGGCCCCATTCCGCGGTCCGAAACCACCGAGCCGAGAGCTCAGCAGTGCGCGGCAACGGGACTGACACACTCACAGGAGATTCGAGAAATGAAGGACCCTCGCAGATCGAAGCTGGAGACCGCCAACTTGTTGATGCTTGGAATGGAGGGTCTAAGGGCTGACGGTCTGGTACCGGTTTCGAAGACCGCAGTTGCGGATGCGGGATCGGTCGAAGCTGCGGTGGACCGACAGAAAATTGGAGCGGCTCTCACCGCTACGGTTCTCTACGCGATCGTAGTCGAACTCGTGGTGAAGCACTGCTGGGAGCGGGAGACCGGCAAGGCGGCCCCGCACAGCCACAACGTGAACCACCTGTTCCAGGAGTTGACTTCGAAGACACAGCTCGATATGGAGACGTTGTACGAACAGTGTTGTCTCCCATATGCTGAGGCCGTACGAAGTGGGCAGCGGCAACTCGGCCATGGAACCGTCGCGGTGGAGATTGCGAGTCTCAAGGAGGCGTTGCAGTGGAACGAAGATGCTGTGAAGAATCTCAAGTATGACTTGACGCCACGCGGCCGAAGTGTGCCCACTGGTCTTTTCTGGAGTTGTGAGTTTGAGTGGGTTGTGCCCGGAGGATTTCCGAACTTCGCGATCGAATTGACACGCTGGGCGAACAGTCACATGTCATGAATGAGACCGCACAAGACCATCCCGACTTCGAGAGGACCGAGGCTCGGGAAGTAACCCGGTCGGTGCTGTGGCGCGTCAATCAGGGCGAGGCACGAGTCTCGATCGTGGCGGGGGTGAGGGGGCGGGACGGTCGGCGGTCAGGAGCAACCGCAGCCCCCGCTCGATCAGCGCATCGAGCGTCACGCTCTCCTGCGCGGCTTGAACCCTTGCCCGGGCAACCAGCTCGTCGGGCAGATCCAAGGTCGTCTTCATCGGTGATGCGCCTCACTCGGCGCATGCCGGCGCCGACGGATCAGAACGTTCGACGGGCGACGGCCGGAGCCGTGACCGCGGCCACGCCGCCGTACCGAGAGTCCTCCTTCATCCCTCCGCACGAAGTCGAGGCAATGCGCCACCGGCGCCGGGCCGCCGCTTCGCCGCACGCGAATCGGCTCCCCGGATTCGCCGCCGGTCGCCAGGGCGAACTCGACATGGTCGTCCTCGCGGAATTCGAGGGCCAGGAGACCGATTCCGGGATCATCCCACTGGGCGAGGATCCGACCGTCGCCTGCCGCGAGTTCCGGTTCGCAAAGGTCCGAAGCACGCAGGAACCGGACGAGACTCGCCACCGCTCTCAGCACCAGGTCCGGTTCATCGGGGTCATCCGACGTGATGTCGTGGAGCTCCCGCAGGCGAGACGCGATGTCCTTGCGCCTCTCCGGCAGGTCGTCGAGAACTCGATCGAGGTCGGTCACGGAACTTCAACCTCGTTCGAGACCGATCGTGTGGATCCGGCCCGGCCGGGACGGAAGAGGCGCTGGATCTGCTCGGTGCGGTAGTCGAAGATTCGGCGCAGATCGCGGCGGGCGAACAGGCGATCCACGAGAGGACCGCCGGGGACCGCGTAGCGAACGTGGTCGCCGACGAGTGTGCCCCCGGGACACGCCTCGAAGGAGTGGCGGTGGATCCAGACCCGGTAGGGGCCGCGCCGCTGCTCGTCCACGAAGCCGTGCGGCGGATTCCACTCCGTGATCTCGCTCTGCCAGCGGATCGGGATCCCGTGCAGGCGGAGGCGGTAGTCAATCCGGGTTCCGACGGCCATCGGGATCGGTCGCTCGGTCAGGATCCGGAAATGGAGCCAGGGCGGTGTGAGGCGGTCGAGGTTTGCGGCGTCGGCGAAGAATGGAAAGACCTCCTCGATCGGGCGCGGCAGCCGGACCTCGCGCGTCAGCTCGGAAGTGCGCACCGCGGGGTCCGCCAACGGGTCACGCCGAAGCGTCGTCGCCGGACAGGGGCTCGGTGAGCGCCTTCCCGGTCCGGATCTGGTGGGTGAGCATCCGGTCCCCGTCGAAGACGAAGTCCCCCGAGAACCGCTCCCGACAGAGGAGCAGCGGCAGCCAGACCGCGTCGTCCTCCCACATGCGGTCGTAGGGAATCCGGTCGAGGGGCGCCCACAACGGCGTGGCTTCCTCGGTCGAGCCGGGCTCGCCGACGCAGCCGTCAGCGCGGAAAACGTGGACATGGATGGAGTGGCCGTCCACGAACTGGAACCGAAGCTCTCCCGCGAAGCGCACGCCGGTGGGACGGACGAGAACCTCCTCCTCGGTCTCCCGGATCGCGGCCTGGCGCGCCGTCTCGCCGGGCTCGAGGCGGCCGCCGGGGCCGTTCACCTTCCCGTGTCCCAGGCCCCGGTGCTTCTCGATCAGCAGGATGCGCCCGCCGGTGACCACGAACAGCAGCGTGGCGTGCTCGGCGGGCGTCCAGCCGTCCCAGCGGAACCGATCGAGAAACGCCCGCGGGGAGAGGGCGACGGAGGAAGCGATGACCGGCTCCTCAGTTGCCGTCCCAGCCCACGCCCGAGAGCTTGCCGAGGAGGGAGCCTTCGCCCTTCCCGCCCCCTCCGGTCTGGGGCGCGGCCTGGTGGATCCGTCCCGCCAGCCGGCTGAAGGGGAGCGACTGCAGCCAGACCCAGCCGGGGCCGGTGAGGCGGGCGAAGAAGAAGCCCTCGCCGCCGAACAGCGCCGACTTGATGCCCCCGACGGTCTGGATGTCGTAGTTCACCGACGGAGCGAGGGCGACCAGGCAACCGGTGTCCACGCGAAGGCTCTCGCCGGGCCCGAGATCCCTTTGCTCGATCGTGCCGCCGGCATGGAGGAACGCCATCCCGTCGCCCTCGACCGACTGCATGATGAAGCCCTCGCCGCCGAACAGCGCGGTGCCGATCCGGCGCTGGAACGCGATCCCGACGGAGACGCCCTTGGCGCCGCAGAGAAAGGCGTCCTTCTGGGCCACGACACGGCCGCCGATCTCGGCGAGGTTCACCGGGATGATCTTGCCCGGGTAGGGCGAGGCGAACGCGACATGCTGCTTGCCCGCGCCCCGGTTCACGAACTCCGTCATGAACAGGCTCTCCCCGGTGAGCAGCCGCTTTCCGGCGCCGAGCATCTTCTCCATGAAGCCGCGCTGGCTGCCGTCGCCGAAGATGGTCTGCATCTCGATGCCGGCGGTCATGTACATCATGGCGCCGGCTTCGGCGATGGCCCCCTCGTTCGGGTCGAGTTCGACCTCGACGAACTGCATCTCCTCGCCGACGACGCGGAAGTCCACCTCGTGCATCCGCTGCGGACGGGGAGGCCGCGGGGGAGCGGCGCCCCCGAGGAGGCCCCGGACCGCGCTCGCCGGCTGCCACTCCTGGCTGCCCGCCGCACAGACCTGCACTCCCGGTCCCCACCGGCGGGAATCGAGGCCGCGACGGACCTCGGACTCGGGGAACGGGCCGACGACGCGACCTCCCTCCGCTACATACCACTCGGACACCGGACACCTCCGTTTCGGCCGGGAACAGGCGCCCGGACCGTCATACTCTCGCGCAATGGAACAGGATCAGACCGGCCAGCGCGCCCCCCGCGAGCAGGATCGGGGCGAACGCCAGCACGAGGTAGAGACGCCGCGGAAGCGGGCGCGGTTCCCGCTCCGGATCGCTCCCTTCCGGCGGCGGAAACATCGCCGGACTCTACTGCCCCACCCCGGCGATCGGGAAGGCCGGGCGTGACCGGCGCAGCCGACATCGCGCCGGCGCCGGATCCGCCGCGGCTTCGGCGCGACCTCCACCGGATCTTTCGAGCGGGGCTGTCCGCCGCCGACCCCGCTCCGATCCTCGCCCGCCGGCTCGGTGGTTCGGCCCGCGCCGGGTGGACGCTCGGCGACTCGGCGCTCCTCCCTCCGGCACCAGCCGGCGACTCGGCGCTCCGCCCTTCGGCAGGGGCCGGCGACCCGGTGTTCCTGTTCGGCGCCGGGAAGGCGGCGGCCGCGCTCGGAAGAGCCGTCGCTCGCGGGCTCGAAGGAGAGACGCTCTCGGGCCGGATCATCGTGAAGCGGGGTCACGGAGAGGACGTCCCCGGCGTCCGGATCGAGGAAGCGGCCCATCCGGTGCCGGACGAGGCTTCGGTCGCGGCGACCAGGCGTCTGGTCGACGACCTCCGGCAGGTGCCCCGCGGCGCCCGGATCCTGTTCCTGCTCACCGGCGGCGCCTCGGCGCTCCTCGTCGCCCCGGCCCCGGGAATCCGCTTCGCCGAGAAGGCGCGGACGAACGAGCTGCTCCTCGCCAGCGGCGCCGACATCCACGAGATCAACACGGTCCGCAAGCACCTCTCGGCGGTCAAGGGCGGCCAGTTGATGCCGCTCGTGGCCGGCCGCCGCGCCGCCGTGCTCGTCATTTCGGATGTCGTCGGTGACGACCTGACGTCCATCGGGTCCGGACCCGTGACGCCCGACCCGACGACCTTCCGGGAGGCGGTCGCTGTTCTGCATCGCTACCGCCTCGATCCGGAGGTTCCGGACGCCGTGCGGAAACGCCTCGAGGCGGGGGCGGCGGGCCACATTGCGGAGACGCCGTCCGACGCCCGCTCCGCGCCGCCGCACCACATCCTGGCGAGCAACCGGCAATCGCTGGATGCGGCGGCGGCGGAGGCGACCGAGCTGGGCTACCGGACCCTGGTCTTCGGCCGGGATCTCACCGGCGAGGTGGGGGCGACCGCCCGCGCGTTCGCGGCGCGCCTCGCCGAACTCGCAGCCGATGCCGGGCCGTCTGCCCTGCTCGCCGGAGGCGAACTCACGCTGCGGGTCACTGGAGACGGACGAGGCGGGCGCGCCCAGGAGTTCGCCCTCGTCGTGGCCCGGGAGCTCGACGGAACCGCCCGCGCGGCCGTGCTGGCGGCCGGGACCGATGGCTCCGACGGGCCCACGGACGCCGCCGGCGCGGTCGTGGATGGAGGAAGCTGGCGGCGCGCCTCGGAACTCGGCCTCGATCCCGCGGCAGCGCTCGCGCGCAACGACTCGTGGACCGTGTTCCAGCGGACCGGCGAACTCCTCCGGACCGGCCCCACCGGCACGAACGTCATGGACCTGATGGTCGGCCTCACGCCGGGACGCTGACGCCGCCGTTCCGGAGCGCGGCCCGCATCCGTATCATCCGACGCGGAATCGGGGGGCTGACTGCCGGGATGACGGAATACAGGAAGACGTCGGGAACTTAAAATTCCCCGCCCCGGAGAGGGCGTGCGGGTTCGAACCCCGCTCCCGGCACCGGGGTCGAAATGCCGGTCTCCGGACCGGCCACGGGGCGTCGGGGCGCCGGGAACGGATCGCGGTACACTGAATCCGAACCGGCGCGGCGACTCGTGTTCCGGCTACTAACGTTCCGAAAGGGAGTTACCACTGTCGGGCGGGATGCGCATCCCAGGAGGGAAGCCCGGGCCCGACACGCGACGCCCACCTATACCCCCGTAGGACGGAACCGTTTCTCCCGCTCCGGTTCACCCCCCTTCGCGCGGGGGATCGGCGGATAATCCCCGCCATGAGCCAGACCGGTCCCAGCCGGCGCATCGAGACGCGGAGCGTTCACGTCGGACGGACGGCGGACCCTTCGGGAGCGGTAGCGCCCGCCATCCACCTCTCCACCACGTTCGAGCGCGACGACTCGGGCGAGCTGCGCTCCGGCTTCATCTACGGCCGCAGCGGGAACCCGGACCGGGTCGCCCTCGAGACCGTGGTGGCCGACCTCGAAGGGGGCGCCGAGTGCATCGCGTTCGGGTCCGGCACCGCCGCGATCCACTCGGTCCTCTACGCCCTCGCGCCGGGGGATCTGGTTCTCGCGCCGCGGGACGCCTACCACGGAACGATGCATCTGCTCTCGACCGCGCTGGCGCGGTGGGGACTCCGCACGCGGTTCACCGACTTCCTCTGTCCCGACGACGTGGACGCCGGATTCGCCGCGCACCCGGCGCTCGCCCTGGTCGAGACCCCGTCGAACCCGATGCTGCGCGTGACCGACATCGGGGCCGTCGCCGCCCGGTGCCGGGCCTCCGGCGCGCTGCTCGCCGTGGACAACACCTGGATGACGCCGGTGCTCCAGCGACCCCTCGAGCACGGCGCCGATCTCGTCGTTCACTCCACGACGAAGTACTTCGGAGGGCATTCCGACGTGACCGGCGGAACCGTGGTGGCGCGCCGCGACCTCGCCATCACGGAACGAATCCGCGCGATCCAGACCGACACCGGCCCGGTGCCGTCGCCGTTCGACGCGTGGCTGCTTCGCCGCGGCGTGAAGACGCTCCCGCTCCGCATCCGCGCGCAGAGCAAACGGGCGGCGGCGCTCGCCGGGTTCCTCGCGGCGCACCCGCGGATCGCAGAGACCTTCTATCCGGGGCTCTCCGACGATCCCGGGCACGCCATCCAGAGCCGGCAGGCCGACGGTTTCGGCGCGATGCTCTCCTTCCGGGTCCGGGGCGGCGAGGGCGGGGCGCGACGCTTCATGTCCCGGCTCCGGCTCCTGGTCCGGGCGACCAGCCTCGGCGGCGTCGAGACGCTGGCCGAGCACCGCTTCGCCGTCGAAGGGCCGACGAGTCCGACGCCTCGCGACCTGATCCGGGTCTCCGTCGGCCTCGAGCATCCCGCCGACCTCATCGCGGACCTGGAGCAGGCCCTCGCCTGACCTCCGGCGCGGCGACATGGTCTCGTCGAACCGACGACGAGATCCGCGGGTCTCGTCGAACCGACGACGGAATCAACGGGCGCCGTCGAACCGACGACGAGATCCGCGGGTCTCGTCGAACCGACGACGGGATCAACGGGCGCCGTCGCCGCCCGCGCGAACAAGATGCGTCGGTGCGCGCGTCTTGTGAACGAGGGTTCGGTCACGGGCTCCGCGAACCACCCCGGTCGCGGAAGCCGGCGGGACCGATCCCGGGACTCCCGTCTGCCTCCCCGCCATGCTCCGCACTCCGCCCGACGCGCCGCCGAGAACCGCGAGGAACGCGCGCTGTTCCTCCGATTCCGGGAGCAGGGGGACGCTTCGGCCTTCGACGAACTGGTCCGCCGCACCGAGGCCCGGGTCCGAGCCGTCGCGCTCGCCATCCTGCGCGATCCGGCGGCGGCCGAAGATGTGGCGCAGGAGGCGTTCCTCCGCGCCTGGCGTCGGGCTTCGTCGTGGCGCGGGCAGGGAGCGGTGGCCGCGTGGCTCTGCCGGATCGCCGTCCGGTGCGCCCACGACCACATCCGGAAGGCGGCGCGGCGGCGCCGTCTCGCCGAACTGCTGCTCCGCGGGTCGCCGCCCGATCCGGAGGGTCTCGACGCCGGCGATCACGCCGAGGCGATCCGGAATCGGACCGAGCTGGAATCGGCGCTCCGCAACCTCCCGCCGAGCGAGCGGGAAGCACTCATCCTGAAGGAGGTCGCCGGCATGACCTACCGCGAGATCGCAGGCCTCGCAGGGCTTCCGCTCGGCACGGTGCAGTCGCGGATCCACCGCGCCCGTCGGCGGCTGGCCGCGGCGCTCTCGTCCGACAGGAGCCCCCGCTCGTGATCTCCCGCCGTCCCCCGAAGAATCGTCAGGAGCGCAGGCCCGTCGACCGGCGCTCCATGAGCGAAGCCGTCTCGGCCGGTTTCGACGGCGAACTCGATGCGACCGAAGCCGCCGCCCTTCGGAAGCGTCTCGCCGAAGACCCGTCCCTCGCGCGGGAGCGCAGCCGGATCGAGACGATCTCCCGCTTCCTCCGGCCCGCGGTCGAGCCGGATCCGGGCTTCGTGGTTCGTTTCCGCGAGCGCCGACGGTCGGTTTCGGCGATTCCCCGGTGGACCTGGCGCCAGCTCGGCGTCCGGCTCGCGGCAGCGACCGCCGTGCTCGTCGTCGCTGCGGGCCTGAGCCTCCGCCTCGCGTCCGACGCCGGCGAGGGCGCGGCAGAGGTCGTGGCGCCCGCCGAGGCCCTGGTCGCCCTCGAAGACGAGATCCTGGGCGCCGATCCGGATCCGGGCGCGCCGCCGACGACGAGTGAAGGGCGGGAGCCGGTCCTCCTGATCGCGCTCGGGTCGCCGGTCCTCGGCGGATTCGGCCCGGGGCGCTGAGGACGCCATGACCGAGACCTCCACCCCCGGGACCAGCCGCCGCTGGCGGCGACTGAGCCTGGTGCTCGCCCTCCTCGCCGGCTTCGCCGCCGGCGTCCTCGCGAGTTCGCTCTTCGATCCCCGACACGGACGCGGGCGCCGGGGCCCGGAGGCGGGGGAGTTCCGCCGAGGCTCCGGGGCCGGGGACGACGCGCGGCGCCGGGGACGGGGCGGCCCCCCGGGCGAAGGTCGCGCCGAGCGGTTCCGGGAGCACCTCGAATCGGCGCTCGACCTCGACGAGAGCCAGCGCGCCCGGCTCGGGGAGTTTCTCGAGAGGAACCACGAGGAGGCCTCCGCATTCTGGGAGGCGACCCGCGAGCGCTACCGCGAGCTGCGGCTCCGGTTCCGCGGCCAGATCCGCGAGATGCTGGACGACGAGCAGCGCGCCACCTTCGACGACCTGTTCCCCGAATCCGGCCCGAGCGCGTCCCCGGACACATCCCCGGACACTTCCCCGGACGCATCGCCGAACGCGTCCCCGGATCCATCTGATGACGCGCCCGATGAGGAAGCCGACGGCGGCGGCCCGCCCCGATCCGGCGCCTTCGCCCCCCGGCATGGAGATTTCCGATGACGCCGAACGAACATCCGAAACCCGAAGCGGACACTCCGGAAACCCCTGCCGAGAAGGGAAGCGCGCTGGCGCGGTTCGCGGTGGACCGCCGGGTCACGATCACGATGATCGCGATCGGGCTCATCGTGCTCGGCTACGTCTCGCTGACCCGTCTGCCGCTCGAGTTCCTGCCGTCCTTCGGCTCGAACAGCCTCTGGGTGAGCGTGAACTACGACTCCTCCTCCCCCGAGGAGACCGAGCGGCTCATCGTGCGCCCCCTCGAAGAGAGCATGGGCACGATCCCCGGGATCACTTCGCTCACCGCCACCGCGAACGCGAACAGTGGCAGCGTCAGCGTCGAGTTCGAAGAGAACGCCGACATGGATCTCATGGTCGTGGAGGCCCGCGACCGCGTGGACCGCATCCGCCACCTGCTCCCCGACGACGTGGAGCGGATCCGCATCCGTCGCTTCCAGAGCTCCGACATCCCGATCGTGCAATTCCATCTGGGAGCGCCGTGGCCGCGCGAGGATCTGTTCCGCTTCGCCGAAGACATCGTGCTTCCCCGCCTCGAGCGCCTCGACGGCGTCGCGAGCGTGAGCCTCCGGGGGGTGCGCCGCCGCGAGCTGAAGGTCGTCCTCGATCCGCAGCGGATGGCCGCGATGAACGTGGATGTCCGCGAGGTCTCGCAGGCGCTCGCCGCCAACAACCTGAACATCTCCGGGGGCACGATCGAAGAGGGATCGCGGAAACTTCTCGTGCGCACCGTGGGACAGTTCCAGCGTCCCGAGGATCTCGAGGACACCCCGATCGGCGCGACCGGCCTCCGGGTCCGGGATGTGGCCGACGTCACCTACGACTACCCCCTCCAGACCTCGTTCGACTACCTGAACGGGGTCGAGGCGGTCACCTTCCGGATCTTCAAGGCGTCGAACGGGAACGTCGTCTCGGCCGCCGACGCAGTGAAGGCGGAACTCGAGGCGATCGCCGCCGAACCGCGCTACGCCGACATCGAAATCCGCACGATCCAGGACGCCTCCGAGGATGTGCGCGGCGGGCTCGAGCAGCTCACGACCGCCGGGCTCTTCGGCGGCGGACTGGCGCTGCTGATCCTGCTCCTCTTCCTGCAGAAGGTCCGCACGACCGCCCTCGTGGGCGTCGCGATCCCGCTTTCGATCATCACGACCTTCGTGATCCTCTATCTCCTGCGCACCGCGGGCATGGTGAACACCACGCTGAACGTGATCAGCATGTTCGGACTCATGGTGGCGATCGGAATGCTCGCCGATCCGGCGATCGTGGTCATCGATTCGATCTCGCGCCGTTTCACCGAGCACAAGGAGGACTCGCGCACGGCGGCCATCCACGGCGCCTCCGCGGTGACCATGCCGATCCTCGCCGGGGCGGCGACGACGATGTGCGTCTTCATCCCGCTCATCTTCCTCGGCACCGAGATCGGCGGCTTCTTCCGGATCTTCGTGGACTTCGGACTCACGCTGAGCATCGTGATCGTGGCCTCGCTCCTCGTCGCCCTGACCGTGGTTCCGATGATGGCGGGCGTCGTCCTCCGCAACGAGAAGCGCCGCTATTCGAGGACCATGCGGATCCTCTCGAAGTACTACGGACGGCTGATCCGGCGCACGTTGCACCACCGGACGATCTCGCTGCTCGTCGCCGTCGGCCTCCTCGGGCTGGCGTGGCAGATGTACGGCAGCATCGAACGCTCGCCGTTCTCCTCCAGCCTCGAGCGCCAGGTGACGGTCCGCGTGGACGTCCCGCGCGCCTTCACGGTCGACGACACTCGCGAGGTCATGGAAGGCGTGGCCGCCATGCTCGACGAGCGGCGGGACGAGCTCGAGATCGCCGACGTGATCTACGAGTTCGGCCGTGGGGGCGGACGATCCCGCCGGGGCGGCTTCGACGGCGGCGGACGCCAATTCGACATCTATCTCCTCGACGAGACCGAAGGCGAGCGCGGCGTCACCGAGATCACCGACGAGATCCGCAACCTGCTCCCCGACGACATCCCCGGAGTCAACTTCCGCATCGGGCAGTCCCGGGGGCGCGGTCCGGGCAGCCGGAGCGGGGTCAGCGTGGACCTCAAGGGCGACGACATGGCCGTCCTCGAGCTGGTGTCCTCGCGCGTTGTCGAGACGCTGTCGGCGATGGACGGGATCCGCGATGTGGAGACCTCCCTCGAGAGCGGCACCGAGGAGCTCCACGTGAGTGTGCTCCCGGACCGGGCGCTCGCGACCGGGGTCACGACGAACGCGGTGGCGCAGAGCGTCCGCAGCGCCCTGACCTCGCGTCCCGTCGGGCAGATCGAGAGCGACCGGCGGGAAGTGGACATCGTCGTCCAGTACCCGGAGGAGGAGCGGGAGCGCCTCGACCACCTGCGGCGGATGCCGGTGTTCGCCGGGGAGGCCCAGGTGCCGATCGGCGCGATGGCCGACTTCGAAGCGGTCAGCGGGCCGCGCAGCATCGAGCGCGAAGACCGGCGTCCGAAACTCTCGATCACCGCGAACACCTCCGTGCCGGGCGCCTCGTTCCGGCTCATGGGCCAGGTGCGGGAGAAGCTCGGCGAGATTCCGCTGCCCCCGGGCTACGAATGGAGCTTCGATCGCTGGTCCCGCATGGGACAGAGCGACTTCTCGGCCGCCGGATTCGCGTTCGCGTTCGCGCTGCTGCTCATCTACCTGATCATGGTGGCGCTGTTCGAGAGCTTCCTCCACCCGGCGGTCATCATGTTCGCCATCCCGTTCTCGTTCATCGGCGTCTCGCTCACCCTGAACCTGACCGGGCAGACGCTCGACAACACGGCGATGCTGGGCCTGGTGCTGCTTGCCGGGATCGTGGTGAACAACGCGATCGTGCTGATCGCGCACGTGAACTCGCTGCGGCGCAGCGGCCTCTCCCGCGACGAGGCGCTCATCCTGGGAAGCGAGCACCGGCTGCGTCCGGTGATGATGACCGCGCTCACGACCTTCTTCGGCCTGATGCCGCTGGCCGCTCCCTACTTCCTTCCCGGCCTGTTCGGCTCGGCGGACGGACGGGCCGGGAACTGGGCCCCGATCGGCCTCGTCCTCGCGGGAGGGCTCCCGACCTCGACGATCCTGACCCTCCTCCTGATCCCGACGCTCTACGCCGTGAGCGACGACCTTCGGAGCCTGCTGTGGCCGTTCACGACGTCCCCGAAGGACCGAACCGAGCCGACCCGCGGTTCCGCCCGGCCGCTTCCCGCGCCCGCCGCGGCCGCCGTCACGACCACCGTCCTCCCCCGCTGACGCCGGCCGCGTCCCCTTCCCTCCCGGATCCCATGACCCACTTCCGCCTTCCCCTGTCCGGGCGGGGCCGCCGCCCCCGGCCGGCCTCCGCTCTCGCGCTCCTCTTCGCCGCCGCCGCCTTCGGTTGCGGCGGCAGTGACGAATCCGCCGGGGGCCGACCGGGAGGCGGTCCTCCGGGCGGCTTCCCGGGCGGCGGATTCCCCGGTGGGCCGGGCGGCGCCGGTTCCGCGGTTCCGGTCGAAGTCGTGGAGATCTCGCGCGGCGAGATCTCGGCCTTCATCGAGACGAACGGCACGCTGGAGGCGGAGCGCGAAGTGGATGTCGTCGCGCGCACCGGCGGGCCCCTCGTCGAGATCCTCACCGAGGAAGGCCGCACCGTTCGCGCCGGCGACCTCCTCGCCCGCATTGACGAGACCGAGCTCCGGGCGCAGGTCGAGATCTCGCGGGTGGCGCTCAGCCAGGCCGAGGTGGCCTACGAGCGGGCGCGGGCGTCCCTCGAGAACCAGGTCGTCAGCCAGGAGGTTTACGACACCGCCCAGTCCACGCTGGAGTCGGCGCGCGCCCAGTTGAACGGCAACGAGATCCAGCTCGGCTACGCCCGGATCGCGGCCCCGTTCGACGGGCTCATCATCGAACGGGCGGTGAAGCACGGCGAGACGATCACGAACGGCCAGCGCGTCTTCCGCCTCTCCGACTTCGACCCGCTGCTGTGCCGGATCAGCGTCCCCGAGAGGGATCTCACCCGGCTCTCGGTGGGCCAGCCGGCGCACATCGAGGTCGAGGCCTTTCCCGGCGAGATCTTCGAGGGGCGGGTGCTGCGGATCAGTCCGGTCGTGGACGCCGCCACCGGGACGATCCGGGTGACGCTGGAGGTCAACCGGAGGGATCGGCTGAGCCCGGGAATGTTCGCCACCGTGCGCCTGGTCACCGATGTGCGGGCGGAGGCGCTCATCCTCCCGAAGCGGGCGCTGTCGCTCGAGAGCCTCGCGGACGAGGTCTTCGTGGTCCAGGACGGCGTCGCCCGCCGCCGCGCGCTGACGCTCGGCTACGAGGAGGACGACCGGGTGGAGGTCACAGGCGGACTCGTAGCCGGGGACCGCGTCATCGTGGTGGGGCAGGACGGGCTCACCGACGAGACGCCGGTCCAGATCCTCGCCGGCCCGGGCGCCGACGAGCCCCCCCCGACGCGCCGGGCGTCCGCCCCCGCGGCTCCGGATCCGGAGCGGCTCGAGGCGGTGCGCGAACGGATGCGCGCCCGGGGGATGAGCGAGGAGGACATCGAGGCCCGGATCGCGAGCTTCGCCGCCGGCCGGGGTCGCGCCGGAGGAGGGCCTCCCCCGGCGCCGGCCGCACCAGCAGCGTCGGAGGGGCCGCCTGCTGATCCCCCGTCACCGGGCGGCGGCGCGCCGACAGCAGGTCCGGCGGACGGAGGCGCGACGGAAGCAGATCCGGCGGGCAGCGAGGCGCCGGAACCGGAGCCGGAGTCTCCCGGCGAGGAACGACCCGGTGGCTTCCCGATGCGGGACGGCGCGGCGGAAGGCGGCGCTCCCCGTTTCGAGGAACTTCCGGTGGAGGCCCGCGAGGCGATCCGGGAGCGGTTGCGCAACATGGGTCTGACCGAGGAGCAGATCGAGGAGCGAACGGCGAGGGGATGGCGAACCGGGCCCCCGCCAGGCGCCGCGGAAGGAGAGTTGACGCCGGAAGCCGAGGCGGCTCTTCGCGCCCGCCTCAAGGAGCGCGGCCTCTCCGACGAGGAAATCGAGCAGATCGTGGCCCGGCGCCGCGGCGGCGAACCCTCCTCCTGATTCCGACGCCCCTTCCCGGCGAACCGCCCCCTTCCCTCCCCGCAGGAGCACTCTTCGTTGCGCATCGTTGACTTCTCGATCCGGCGGCCGGTCACCGTCCTCGTCCTGTTCATCGCCGTCGTCGTGTTCGGCGCGGTGGGCTTCCAGCGGCTCGCAGTGGACCTCCTGCCCGACATCACCTATCCGTCGCTGAACGTCCAGACCGACTACGAGGGGGCCGCTCCCTCGGAAATCGAGAACCTGATCACCCGGCCGATCGAAAACGGCGTGGGCGTGGTGAACAACGTGGTGCGGGTCATCTCGTCGTCGCGCCCCGACCGGAGCGAGGTGACCCTGGAGTTCGGCTGGGGCACCGACATGGACATGGCGGCGCTCGATGTGCGGGAACGGCTCGACGTGGTGAACCTGCCGCTCGACGCGCCCCGCCCCACTCTCCTCCGCTTCGACCCATCGCTCGATCCGATCCTGCGCTTCGGCCTGACCGGGGGCGACGACCTGATCCGGCTCCGGCTGATCGCGGAACAGGAGATCCAGCGCAACCTGGAGCGGGTGGAAGGAGTCGCCGCGGTGCTGGTCAGCGGCGGCCTCGAAGAGGAGATCCACGTCGAGATCGATGAACGCAAGGCCGCGAATCTGGGGCTCTCGATTCCTCAGGTCGTGAACCGGCTCAGCCAGGAGAACGTGAACCTGACCGCGGGACGGCTGCTCGACGGGGGGACCGAGTACCTGGTCCGGACGATCAACGAGTTCGAGCGGCCCGAGGACATGCGGGACATCGTCGTGGACGCGACCCGCACCGTGATCCGGCTCGGCGATGTGGCGACGATCCGGCGGGGCGCGAAGGAGCGCGAGGTCATCTCGCGGATCGACGGCCGGGAGGCGATCGAGATCGCGGTGTACAAGGAGGGGGGCACGAACACGGTCACGGTCGCGGATCAGGTGCTCGCGCGGGTGGAGGAGCTCGACGAGCGGCTCGCCGTCGTCGGGGAGGCGCTCGAACTGACGCTGGTCACGGACCAGGCCCGCTACATCCGGCAGTCCGTCTCGGAAGTGCTCCAGACCGCAATGCTCGGCGGGCTGCTCGCCATCCTGGTTCTCGTCCTGTTCCTGGGCGAGATGCGCTCGACCCTGATCATCGGGGTCTCGATCCCGATCTCGGTCGTCGGCACCTTCTTCCTGATGTTCGTCTCCGGGGTGTCGCTGAACATCATGTCGCTCGGGGGCATCACTCTCGGCATCGGGCTGCTCGTGGACAACTCGATCGTGGTTCTCGAGGCGATCAAGACGAAGCGCCAGCAGGGCCTCGACCTGGTGGAGGCGGCCCGCGCCGGGACCTCCGAAGTCGGCCAGGCGGTGATCGCGAGCACGATGACGACGGTGTGCGTCTTCGTGCCGATCGTGTTCGTGGAGGGGATCGCCGGGCAGCTCTTCGGCGACCAGGCGCTCACCGTGACCTACTCGCTCGCGGTCTCCCTCCTGGTGGCGCTGACGCTCATCCCGATGCTCGCCTCGCGCGAGATGCGGCGGACTCCGGCGGAGACCTCCGCCTTCCGCACGAAACCGGGACGGATCCTCGGCAAGACGATCGCGGGGGTCGGGACCGGCTTCTTCACGGTCGGCCGCTGGCTCGGAGCGGCGGTCCACTTCGTCGTGCGGATCGTGCTGTGGCTGCCGAGCCGGCTGTTCGACGCGCTCTACGGCGCGGTGGTGGCGGTCTATCCGCCGGTGCTGAACGCGGCCCTCGCCCACCCGTTCCGGGTCTTCACGCTGGCCGTGTCGCTGTTCGCCGGCGCGGGATACCTCGTCAGCTCGCTCGGCACCGAACTGGTGCCCGAGCTCATCCAGGGCGAGTTCTTCGCCGACACCGAGCTCCCGGCAGGCACGCATCTCGATCTGAACTCGCGCCGGATGGAGCGGCTCGAAGCCGCGGCGGCGGCGATCCCGGGAGTGCGCACCGTGTACGCGGTCGTCGGGACCAGCAGCCAGCAGGGCGGCGTCGCCGGCGAACTGCGGGAGAACATCGGCCAGCTCACGGTGATCCTGGACCCGCCGGTCTCCCGCGAGACCGAGGAGGCGGCGATGGCGGCGCTGCGGCCGAACCTGGAGAGCGATCCCGACCTTCTCTACCTGTTCGGGCGGCCGTCCTACTTCAGCTTCCGCACCCCGGTCGAGCTCGAGATCCGCGGCTTCAACCTGACGCTCCTCGAACGCGCCGCGAACGACGCGGTGGAGAAGATGCGGGAGATCCCGGGTCTCGCGGATGTGAAGTCCTCCACCGAAGGCGGAAATCCGGAGCTCCAGATCCGGTTCGACCGGGACCGGGTGGCGGCGCTCGGCACGACCACGAACGCGCTCGGCTCGCTGGTCCGCTCCAAGGTGCTCGGCGATGTGGCGACCGACATCCAGCGCGAGGACCGGTCCATTGACATCCGGCTCCGCGCCAACGAGTCCTATCGCGACAGCGTCGTGGACCTGAGCAACCTGAACATCGCCGACGGCGGCGAGGCGGCGCTGCCGCTCTCGGCGGTGGCGGACATCCGCGAAGTCACCGGCCCCGCCGAGATCCGCCGCGCCGACGGCGAACGGGTCGCGACGATCACGGCGAACATCGTGGGGCGGGACATGGGCAGCGTGGCGGCCGACATCACCGCGATGATGACGGCGTCCGCGCTCCCCGCTGGCTTCACCTGGCGGCTCGGAGGGCAGCAGGAGGAGATGGAGACCTCCTTCGATTCGATGCGGTTCGCGATCCTGCTCGCGATCTTCATGGTCTATCTGGTCATGGCGTCGCAGTTCGAGTCCCTGCTCCATCCGTTCGTGATCCTGTTCGCCGTCCCGTTCTCGCTGATCGGGGTCGTGCTGGCGCTGTGGCTGTTCGGCGTCACGGTGAGCGTCGTCGTGCTGATCGGGGTGATCATGCTGGCGGGGATCGTCGTGAACAACGCCATCCTGCTGGTGGACACGACGAACCGACTGCGCCGCGCCGGGGAGACGAAGCTGGAGGCCCTGCGGAAGGCGGGGATGGGGAGACTCCGGCCCATCCTGATGACGACCTCGACCACGGTCCTCGGCCTGTTCCCGATGGCTCTCGGGCTCGGCGAGGGGAGCGAGCTGCGCGCGCCGATGGCGATCGCGGTGATCGGGGGGCTCCTCCTGTCCACCTCGCTCACGCTGCTCGTGATCCCGGCCCTCTACCGCGTCATCGGGCGGTAGCAGGGGCGCGGCGCCGGACGAACGGAAGGGCCCCGTGGCGGGAAATCGCGGGTCCGGCGACCGGCGCCCCACAGCCTCCTATACTCCCGCCCTCCATGGCTGATCTCGCTACCCCCGGGCACCCCCTCCGGGTCGCGATCTTCGGATCCGGCCCCACCGGCTTCTACGCCACCGATCACCTGTTCAAGGCGCGCGGCGCCACGGTGGAAGTGGATCTGTACGACCGGCTCCCCACCCCCTTCGGGCTGGTGCGGGGCGGAGTCGCACCCGACCACCAGAAGATCAAGATGGTCGCCCGCGCCTACGAGCGCACGGCGCAGAACCCGCGGTTCCGCTTCTACGGCGGCGTCGAATTCGGCGCCGACATCCGGCTCGCCGACGTGATGCGCCACTACCACGCCGTCATCTTCTCGGTGGGCGCGCAGGTGGACCGCCACCTCCCGATCCCCGGGATCGAGCTCCCCCGCAGCCACGCCGCCACCGAGTTCGTGGCCTGGTACAACGGCCACCCCGACTACCGCGACCGCGAATTCGACCTGTCGCGGGAATCGGTCGCGGTCGTCGGCGTGGGCAACGTGGCGGTGGATGTCTGCCGGATCCTGGCCCGCTCCGTGGACGAGCTGAAGACCACCGACATCGCCGACTACGCCCTCGAGCAGCTCGCCGAGAGCCGGGTTCGCGAGATCCACATGCTGGGCCGACGCGGACCGGCGCAGGCTGCGTTCACGAACCCCGAGATCCGAGAGCTGGGGAAGCTCGAGGGGGCCGACATCCGGGTGCTCGAGGAGGAAGCCGAACTGGACCCGGTGAGCGCCGAATGGGTCGCTTCGGGGCAGGATCGGGCCGCCCCGCTCAAGGTGAAGATCCTCCAGCAGTACGCCGCCGAGAAGCGCTCCGGAAAGCCCCGCACGTTGACCGTGCGGTTTCTCGTGTCCCCGACCGAGCTGATCGCGGGCCCCGACGGCGGAGTCGAGACCGTCCGCCTCGTCCACAACGAGCTGTTCATGGACGACCGGGGCAAGATCCGCAACCGCGCCATCGATCGCCTGGAAGATCTCCCGGCCAGTCTCGTGTTCCGGTCCGTGGGCTATCGGGGCGTGCCGCTGCCGGACATCCCGTTCCGCGACGACTGGGGCGTGATCCCGAGCGAAGAGGGACGGGTTCTGGACGCCCCGGGCGGCGAACAGGTCACCGGGCAGTACTGCGCCGGGTGGATCAAGCGCGGCCCCTCCGGCGTCATCGGGACGAACAAGCCCGATGCGCTGGAGACCGTGAAGAGCCTGCTCGCCGACGTGGAGGCGGGGCGCCACTGGAACCCCGGGGCGCCTTCCGCCGAGGCGGCGGAGCGACTGGTGCGCGAGCGGGCGCCCGACTACTTCTCGTTCGCCGACTGGAAGAAGCTGGACGCCATCGAGGTCGCCCGCGGCAAGGAGCAGGGACGGCCCCGGGTCAAGTTCGTCTCGGTGGAGGCGATGCAGGCCGCCATCCGCCCCGCCTGACCGCGGGACGCAACGTCCGAAGACGCGTGCGTGCCGTCATTCCATCATGCTGCCGGAATACAATGGCGTCATGCAGCGTTTTCAGATCCAGCTGGACGAGTCCACGTACGAGGCGCTTCGTCTGAGGGCTTTCGAGGGACGAGTCTCGATGGCGTCCGTGGTGCGCAGCGCCATCCAGCAAGCGCTCGACGTTCCGAGCGAACCCCGCCACGACCTGGCCGACTTCCGCTTTGTCGGCGCGGGAAGCAGCGAGGGCGACGAAGAGCCTCCGGTGTCGGTGGATCACGACCGCGCCATCGCGGACGCGATCCAGTCCCGCTTCGAACCGACGTGATCTTTCTCGACACCTCGGCGGCCTACGCCCTCGCTGACCGACGGGACCGGTTTCACGAGCTCGCCCGGAGCCGATTCACGGCAGCACTCGAGAGCCGGCGGAAGCTGGTGACGCACAGCTACGTCCTGGCCGAGTCGTTGGCGCTTCTTCAGGCTCGCCTCGGCAAGCACGTCGCGATCGCGTTCGCCGCCGATGCCGCGAAGCTCGAAGTGGAGTGGATCGGACCGGAACTCCACCAGGCGGCGATCCATGCCCTCGGACAGAGTCGCGGGATCAGCTTCGTGGATCAAGTGAGCTTTCTGGTCATGCGGCGTCGCGGAATCGAGGATGCGCTCGCATTCGACCGGGATTTCATCCGGGCCGGCTTTCGACTCTTCGGCGCCGGTGGAGACGCGCAGTAGGCGATCTGCCGTTCGAGACGAGGACGGCAGCCGCTGCGGGAAGCGATGCCGGCTCCGGCGGAACGACCCGAATCAGGCCTCCGACGGCGTATCATCGCGATCCGTGACGCCGGGTTGGCGGTCCCGGAGAAGCGCGGTCGCATCTTGGCGATCATGGAGGACAACATGAGTCTTGCGAGGAAACCGCTCGCGATCGCGCTCGGCGTGATGCTGTTCTCGCTGCCGGCGGCCCATGCGCAACGGGCGGACTGGGAAACCCACGGGGGCGATCCCGGGGGAATGAAGTACTCGTGGCTCGACGAGATCCACCGGGACAACGTCGCCGAGCTCGAGGTCGCCTGGAGCTGGGAGACCGGTGAGGAGCCGCTTTCCTTCGCGAGCTCTCCGATCCGCGGCGAGCAGGTGGCCCCGGGCAAATTCCAGGGGACTCCGGTCGTCCTCGACGGCGTCATGTACATCAGCACCTCCTACAGCCGCGTCGTCGCCCTCGACGCGACGACCGGGGAGGAGCTGTGGAGCTACGACCCGCAGGCCTACCAGTGGGGCAACCTGGCGCGCGGCTGCCGCTTCTGCCACCGCGGCGTGGCGGTGTGGAGCGACGGGGACGAACGGAGGGTTTTCATCAACAGCCGCTGGATGCTGGTCGCGCTTGACGGCCTCACCGGAGAACCGATCGCGTCGTTCGGCGAAGGCGGAGTCGCGGACCTCACCGACAACCTCATGTGGGAGACGAATCCGCTCCTCTACTCGAACACCTCACCGCCGGTCGTGTACGGGGATCTGGTGATCGTCGGGAGCGGCGTCCCTGACAACCGGATCTTCCAGCGGAACCCTCCCGGCGATGTCCAGGCGTTCAACGTCCGCACCGGCGAGTTCGTGTGGAGTTTCCACACGATCCCGCAGGAGGGGGAATACGGCAACGAGACCTGGGAGGACGGCTCGGCCGCCGTGACCGGGTCGGCCAACGTGTGGGCGCCGTTCACCGTGGACGCCGAGCGCGGCCTCGTCTATCTGCCCGTCAGCACGCCGAACAACGACTTCTACGGCGGCCATCGCAAGGGAGACAACCTGTTCGCCGAGTCCATCGTCTGTCTCGACGCCAACACCGGCCGTCGGGTGTGGCACTTCCAGACGATCCGCCACGGAATCTGGGACTACGACCTGCCCGCCCCGCCCAACCTGATCACGATCGAGGTCGAGGGCCGGACGATCGACGCCGTGGCGGTCGTGGGAAAGACCGGATTCGTGTACGTCTTCGACCGCGTCACCGGCGAACCGGTCTGGCCGATCGAAGACCGCCCGGTTCCCGCGAGCGATGTGCCCGGCGAGCGGGCCGCGGCGACGCAGCCCTACCCGACGAAGCCGCCGCCGTTCGGCCGGCAGGGGTTCAGCGAGGACGACCTGATGGACTTCACGCCGGAACTCAAGGCGATGGCGCTCGAAACCGTGAAGGGCTATCGGATGGGGCCGCTGTTCACTCCGCCCTCCCTCGAGGGCACGATGATGTTGCCGGGGGTCTGGGGGGCAGCAAACTGGGGCGGCGCCGCGTTCGACCCGACGACCGACACGCTCTACGTCAAGGCGACGAACTGGCCCTCGGTGTTCCAGGTCGCCGAACCCGACTCGCCGCTGATCGAGGCGGACTACAGCGGAGCCGTCTTCGGTGGACGCCTCCACATCGCTCCCGGCGTTCCGATCCACAAGCCTCCCTACGCCACGCTCACCGCGCTCGACCTGAATGAAGGCGATCTGCTGTGGCAGATCACGCTGGGTGATGCGCCGAGCATCCGCAACCACGAGCTGCTGAAGGATCTCGATCTCCCGCCGCTCGGCGTCGCCCCGCCGCAGCACGGTCAATCCGCAGCGCTTGTCACCGAGGGCGGGCTTCTGCTCATCAGCGCCGCGAGCGATTTCCTCTACATCTTCGACAAGAGAGATGGCGCGCTGCTGCGGGAGATCGCGCTCGGAGGCGGCGGCTTCGGCAATCCGGTGACCTACCTCGCCGACGGACGCCAGCAGATCTCCATCGCGACCTCGCAGTCGGACGGATCGGAGGCGAAGATCCTCACCTTCCGCCTCCCTGACTGAACGCCGCTACACCACCCGATCCGCCATCTCGTGGAAGCGGCAGAAGGCGTTCGCAAGCCGCATCTGCTGAGGCGTCCGGCATTCGGGGAAGAAGAGCTCGGGGCTCGCCACGACGACAGCGATGCAACGGGCGCGGGACGTCGCCACGTTGAGGCGGTTCAGCGAGTAGAGGAAGTCCATCCCGCGCGGGGCCGCCTCCGGCGTGGAGGTGGCCATCGAATAGAAGACGACCGGCGCCTCCCGGCCCTGGAACCGGTCCACCGTCCCGACCTGGATCCCGTCATCGAGCTCCTTCCGCAGCAGGTCCACCTGGGCGTTGTAGGGAGCGATGACGAGGATGTCCTCCGAGGTAACGCGGCGGGTCTCCCCGTCGGCGTCCGTCCATTTCGCGTCACGCATCAGCGCCTGCGTCAGCGCCCTGATGCGCTCCACCTCTTCCGGCGACTCCCGCTGGTTCCCGTCGTGTTCCACCGGGACGAAGCGAAGACCGGCGCCGGGAAGCGGTCCGTCCTCGATCCGCTGGCGTTCGAGACCGGGACGGGAAGTGAGCTTTCCTTCATAGAACAGCTCGGACGTGAACGCGCAGATCGAGGGATGCATGCGCCAGGTCTCACGCAGCAGGAGGCCCCGGTCGGGAGAGATCGTCTTCTCGTCGCCCAGGAAATGGCCGAGCGCCGAGGCATCCGAGCCCTCGGGGTGAACTCCCTGTGTGACCTGGTCGAGCTGGCGCGGATCGCCGAGGAGGATCAGGTTCCGGGCGGCGGGCGCGGAAGCGAGCGTGTGCGCGAGCGAGAACTGCCCGGCTTCGTCCACGACCAGCGTGTCCACGGCGCGGCGCATGCCGGGACGCGCCCACACCCACGCGGTCCCCGCGATCAGTTGCACTCGATCACGGGCAGTCTCGGCCTCCCCGGAGCTGACGATTTCGATCCGGTCGTCTGCGCATCCCTTGCCGTGCCGGTTGACCTGCATCCCCCGGAAGGAAACGCCCTCTTCGTCCGCGGCCTTCACGACCGCCTTGAGCAGATTCGTGATGACCTTGTGACTCTGTGCGGTCACGCCGACACGTCGCCCCTTCGCCAGTAGCGCGGTCACGACTCGGGCGCCCAGGTAGGTCTTGCCGCTCCCGGGAGGCCCCTGGACGGCGAGAACCTCCCGGTCGAGCGAGAGCGCAAGACGACGGGCGCCTTCGATGGGCGTTTCTCCATCCTGTAGCAGCGACGCTCCTGAACTGCTTCGGGGCGGAATCCGGCGGAGGAGATCGAAGGCGGCGCGGTAGCGGCTGCGTTCATCGAAACCGTCCCTGCCCACGGTTTCGCCCAAATGAAAGAGCGCCTCCCGAAGGCCCTTGTTCGGAACCACTCCGTCCTTGACGAGGGCCTCCGGGTGAGGGCGCTCTGCGACCTTTGGGCCCCGCTTCAGGATCAGCCGGCCCCCGGAGAGATCCCAGACGGCGCCGGCGCCTCTCGCATCCTCGGCTGCGCCCCCGACGCGAAACCCGTCGGGCGAATCTCCGGCCCGGATGTCGTGGTCCTGGGACGGGAACCGATACGCGTAGAGCCCCGATCTGGCGACTCGCCCGATGTGTCCCTGGAATTCGAGCCCTCCCAGGACGGAGCGGTCTTCGAGCAACTCCTCCGCATCCATTTCCAGGCGGCGGAAGTAGTCCCACCACGCCGACTTGTCTTCCCGGCGGTAGTAGTCGAGCAACCAGCCGAGCAGCCGCCGCGCCGGATCCTCCGGATCACTAGCCCTGATCGCCTTCGCAAGCTCTTCGACTCGTTGCGCCGCTTCGGACTGTTTCTGCTCCTGATCCGGCTCGACGACCACGGTCGGGCGCGGGCGCGGCCCGATCCGAGCCGCCAGCTCCCGGCGCCGATCCTCGAGCCAGGAATGGAGGCTGGCGGTGGAAAGGCAATCCTCCCGGTTGTAGCGCTCGACGATCATCCGGGTCTTCGAGTCCGCGGCGCCCACTTCCCCGCGAGCAAGCGCCGCGTCCAGCTCGACGCGGGCTCGACTCGCCTCCGGGAGGGGCTGCTCGCGGTCGAATCCGTGGAACGGCTCCATGTCCTTGAGCGAGTAGCCCTCGACGGCAGCCACGATCCCCTGACGCACAACCTGAAGCAGATCCACGAAGACGCGGCGGCGCAACAGGTCGTCCATCGCATCCTCGCGAGTCGCGTACCGGCTCATCAACCGCTTCAGCGCTCCGGTCTCGTAGGGCCCGTAGTGGTAGATGTGGAAGTCGGGATGTCGCGTCCGCCGCTCAGCCACGAAGTCCATGAAGCGTTCGAAGATCCGCCGCTCCTCGTCTTCATCGAACGCCCACAGCGGGCGATAGGTATCGTTCCGGTCGAGCAGGCCGAAGAGATATTCCCGCGACGGCCCGGTGATGACGCGCGAACTCTCGATGTCGAAGTAGAGGTCGCCCTCCGACGGCTCGGGGAGGGCGAGCAGGCCCAGCCCGCCTTCCGGCTCTCTGAGTTCGAAGTGCGGCAGGTCCCGGCGACGGCCTTCGAGCTGGACCGCCGCCTGCCGGTGGATCTTCTCGACCGTGACGGTCTGGACGCCTTCGAGGCGCGGCTGGAGCGGCAGATCGAGGCGAGCGAAATCGGCAAGAGTCCCGATGCCTCGTTTCTCGAGCCGATGCCGTTGATGCCGGGTTGCGCCCGCCACCAGCGAAAGATGATCGTCCTCTCGGCGTCGGTCGCGGCACGACGCGTTCCAGTCGCACCGGTCGCACCACGAAACCGGCTCCGGGTAGGTCTCGCCGGGGGACGCGCAATGGCTCTCGAAGCGACGCCGGATCGCGCGCTCGAAGGCGGCGAAATTGGCGACGCGGAATGTCTCCCTGCGGCACGGCTCCGAGTCCTCGGTCGCGAGCGCGAGGTGCATGGCGCGAGGAGTCACACCCTGGATCTCACCGAGAAGCCACGAATAGACGGCGATCTGGAGCACTGCGTCGGCGCTCGGGACGCGCGTCAGCTTCGCGTCCATGACTTCGTAGGACCATGTCCCGAAGTCGCTCGGCCGGTCCACCCGGACCAGGAAGTCGGGAAACCCCGACCAGTCGCCGTCAGCCAGACGGCCCTGGTAGATCGCATCCGCGCCTTCGCGCATCGACTGCAGCGTGCGAGCGACGCGATCCTCTCGAATCTCGCGGACAGCGAGGCCACTTTCCGACAGCGCCTGCACGACGCGCTGTTCGTGGCGCCGCCCCGCGTCGGCGAGCGCTTTCCGCCACGGATCCCGGTAGTGTCTCGGCCCCGGGAGATCGCCAACGGCCACGTCCCTCGACAGCGCCGTCAAGTGTCGGCACCTGAGAAACGACGCCAGATCGGTGGGCGCGAACCGGAGCCGCTCTTCGACCTTCTGCATGCGGATCTCCCGTTCGCTGCGAGCTTGCTGCGTTCGGCCGCTTTCACACCTTCAGATAGATCCGGCGGCGGTCGAGAAGGATGGCGACCCCGGTCCACAGCGCGACATGGGTCAGCGCGAAGCCGAGTGAGCCGTAGAGCGGCCCGAGCCACGAGGCAAGGAGTGTGGCATGGATCCAGACCGAAGCTGTCGTGACCTGCTCCATCCAGGTCTGGTTCGCATCGTGCGCGACGACCCGGGCCCCCGCAGCCGGCACGCCGTTCGCGGTGACCTGAACCTCACCGGCGAGCCCCTCCACTGGCGGGGCCGCCGAGGGCAGCATGAGCCGAAGCTCGGCTCCGTCGAGCCGCTCGCACGTCGGATCGCGAGCCGGGGCACGCGAACCGCACTCCGATCGGGAAGCGCGTGACTTCCGCGCCGCCACCGCCACCGATCGCGGCTAGCACGGATCAATGCGTCATTTCCATCAATAGTCCGTGACGTGTTGGTGACATGTCCTCGGTGACCGGCTGCCACGACACATTTTCAAGGACTTCGGTCGGCCGTCGCGGTTGCGCCCCTGCGCCGCCACTCGCTACAAAGGTTCGACGGGATTCGCTACTCGGGAAGGAGGTCGTTGATACCCATGAAGGCAACACGAAATCGACTCGGCATGCCATGGATCGTGGCGCTTCTGTGCGTCGGGGCTCTGGTCGCCGTCCCGGGGGCAGCCGCCGCCCAGGTCGTCGGCGGCAACATCACGGGCACGGTGAGCGACACCCAGGGCGGCGCCCTCCCCGGCGCCACGGTGACTGTCCTGAACACCGGGACCGGGTTCGCCCAGACACTCACCACCGGCGCGAGCGGCACCTTCCGCGCCGTGGCCCTCCAGCCCGGCCTCTACGAGGTCACGGCGGCGCTCTCCGGCTTCGCAGCGCAGCGCCGCGAGGTCGAGCTCCTCACCGGCTACGAGCTCCAGGCCGACTTCGTCCTCGATCTCGCCGGCGTCGAGGAGACCGTGACGATCACGGCGGAAGCTCCCCTGGTGGAGCTGAGCAAGGCCCAGCCATCCTCCGTGGTGACGAACGAGCAGGTCGAGGATCTCCCGGTGCTGAACCGGAATTTCCTGGCTCTCGCCACGATCATGCCCGGCGCCACGCCGCACTACCAGAAGTTCGCCGCGGTGAAGTTCGGCGGCGCCGCCGATCAGAGAAACGCCTATTCGACCCTGATTGACGGCGGTGACATTGACGATGCCATCTGGGGCAACCCCTCGATCAACATCGCCCAGGATGCGGTGCAGGAGTTCAAGGTCTATCGGAATCAGTTCGACGCGCAGTACGGCGCCGCTCTCACCGCGGTGGTGACCACGGCGACCAAGTCCGGCACGAACGACCTCAGCGGGACCGGATACATCTTCGCCCGCGATGAGCGCTTCAGCTCCAAGAACGAGTTCGCCAACGAAAAGCCGCCTTTCGACGAGCGACGGATCGGCGCCACCCTGGGCGGCCCGATCGTGCGGGACCGGACCCACTTCTTCGGCAGCGTCGAGTACCACACCGTGGACAACAGCCGGATCATCTCCCTCCCCGACAGCAATCCCTTCGCTCAGCGCGAAAACGGAGTGTTCCCCGCCGGGACGACGAAGCAGCTCGCTCTCGCCAAGCTGGATCACCGATTCAACGAGAGCAACGCTCTCTTCATCCGATACTCGCTCGACAACTACAACGGTGAACGGACGAACACGCCGACCTCGGCAACCCAGTTCGTGGACGATCACACCCGAGCCCACAGTCTGGTCGCTGAAGACAACTGGATCCTCTCGGCGGACACAGTGAACACGGTTCGGTTCCACTACCTCAGTCACAACGTGGAGACAACGCCCCACAGCTTCGATCCCGGCATCAATCGCCCGTCCGTCACGACCGGACAGAACTTCACCCTCCCGCAGTTCTTTCCCCGCGAGCGCTTCTCCTTCTACGAGACGCTCTACATCAACAAGGCGGATCACAACATCAAGATCGGCGGTGACTTCACGCAGGCGACACACGAGTTCGAAGCGCACTTCAACGAGAGTGGACAGTGGCACTTCGACACCGACGCTCCCTTCAACGCGAACGATCCGGCGACCTACCCCTTCGCGTTCGTCAAGCAGACACCGGGCTTCTACGACTACAAGTCGAACCAGATCGGCCTCTATCTGCAAGACGACTGGCAGGCGGGGGACAACCTGCAGTTGAACCTCGGCATTCGCTACGACCTGGACACCAACATCCGCCTCGACAGCGTGTATGACGAGGTGCTCGCCAATCCGCTGTATGCCGGGATCGACAACTTCATCAGTCCCAACCGGGGGACGGACTCGAACAACATCCAGCCCCGACTGGGCGTGACCTGGGATGTGGGTGGCCGCGGGACATTCGTCGTGCGCGGCGGCGTCGGCCAGTATGTCACTCGGAATCGCCCCTGGTTCCAGCTCACGACCCAGGACCGGCTGCTGGGAACCGCCGTGCGCATCAGCGACCCGGCGCTCCTCGCGAACTTTCCCGACCAGAACGCGACACTGGGCGGCAAGAGCCTCGAGGAGTTCGTCCTCGGCGGCGCCCGCTCGGTCTTCCTGATCGACGACGAGTACGTGCTGCCGCAGTCGGTCACGGCGACGGCGGGATTCGGCTGGCAGATCAACGCGCAGACTTCTCTCGACGTGGATCTGGTCCACAGCTACGCCGACAAGCAACTCGGCGCCCTCGACTACAACCTGCCCGCGGCCCGGCGCATCAGCGCCGAGAACCCGCGGCCCATCGGCGGCTTCAGCGAAGTGAAGGTCATGACGAACTTCACCGAGACCTGGTACAACGCGGTCGAGGTGCAGCTCCGACGGCGGGTGCGTGGCGGGGACAGCCTCCAGGCGTCCTACACCCTGTCCCGGAGCTATCGGAACGGCGTCGGCCACTACCAGTGGTATCCGGGGACGATGCGGGACTTCATGAGCGGGGCGCGCAAGGAAGAGGGGTACAGCGACCTCGACAACCGGCACAACCTCACGCTCGCCGGCTCCACGATCCTGCCCTGGGATGTTCAGGTGAGCGGCATTTTCCGCATTCTGAGTGGTCAGCCGGTGCGCGCCCAGGCGGGCTTCGACATCGACGGAGACAACCAGAGCCAGCACGACAAGCCCGCTGGCCTCGAGCACACCGTCGGCCGCAGCAACGTGAACGAGGCGCTCGGAATCATCAACGACCTCCGGGCGACGCGCGATCTCGACCCCATTGATGGATCCCTGCTCGACCTGGATACCTTCATGACCCTGGACTTCCGCGTCACCAAGATCCTCCCGTTCCGCTCGGCGGCGCAGCTCGAACTCTTCATCGAGGGCTACAACGTCACGAACAACGTGAACTACTACGGATCGAACGCGAACATCATCTCCCGGTCGTTCATGGTCCGCCGGAGGGCTCGCGATCCGCGCCAGTTCCAGGGAGGCATTCGCTACCGGTTCTGACGTTCGGAGCCATCGGTCGTACCGTGGCCACTGCGGCTCCCATCGTGGCTCCCACCGCGGCTCCATGCCGCGGTGGCCACCGGGAGTTCCATTTCCGGCCCGCCGCTGTCTCGGCGGAGCGAGGAGGATTGAAGTGAGTTCGAGAGCGCAAGGCGTCTCCCGGCGGCGAGGGGCCGGGCTGGTTCTGCTCCTTGCCCTTCTGCCGATGATTTCGGGCGGCGCCCTGGCGCAGACGAACAAGCTCGCGCTCGTTGGCGGGATGCTCCTCGATGGGTACGAAGTGCCGCCCCTCCATCACGCCGCCGTACTCATCGAGGGGGAGCGGATCGTCCGGGTCGGGCGAGCAGCCGAGGTCGCCATCCCGGCGGACTACGAGGTCGTGGACACGAGTGGCAGGACCATGCTGCCCGGCCTGATCGATCTCCACGCCCACCTGGTGATCCTGGGACATGGTTCCTACGCCGAGTGGTTCCCCTGGGTGGAGGAGAGGGGCCGGGACGAGACGGTGGACGAGGTCATGGCCATCTCGGCGAAGCAGTTGCTGATGGCCGGGGTGACGACCGCGATGGACCTCGGAGGACCACTCCGCGGAAGCCTCAACGTCCGCGACCTGGTCAACGCGGGCGAGATCCCGGGCCCGCGGCTCTGGATGAGCGGACCGTGGCTCGCGCGCCGAGTCGGGGTCTTCCCCCCGGACTATCAGATCGAGGTCACGAGCCCCGAGGGGGCCGCGCAATCGGCGGAAGAACTGGCCCGCGCCGGGGTGGACGTGATCAAGGCCCACGCCGGACTGACCCTCGAGGACTATCGCGCCATCGTCGAGGTTGCGCACCGTCATGGCCTCAAGGTGCACGCGCACGTCTATGCGCCGGACGATGTGCGGAACGCCTTCGAGGGGGGAGTGGATGTCCTGACTCACGCGGGATCCGCGGGGACTCCGCCGTATCCGCCGGAACTTCTGCGCGACATCGTGGTGCGCGGGACTCCCGTCGTGATCACCGGAGCCCATCGGGTCTGGGTGTTCCCGGCCACGGTCGCGTTCCCCGAACGGCTTCAGGATCCACAACTGAAGGCGGACTTCCCTCCGGACATCCACGATGAGGTCCAGCGCTCCCTCGAGAACTTCCATACCTTGCGCTACTTCCGAACGACGCCGCGCCAGATGTTCTTCGGAGACGCTTCGCTCGGCCAGTTCATCACGGCGGGCGCGGTCATGGGAATGGGAACCGACTCCGGAACGCCGATGAACTTCCACACCGAAGCCATGTGGCGGGAGATCAAGGCGCACGTGGACCTGGGAATGTCTCCGCAGCGAGCCATCTCCGCCAGCACCCGGATCAACGCCCGGATCCTCGGCCGCTCCGACGACCTCGGCACGATCGAGGCGGGCAAGCTCGCGGACATCATCGTGGTCAGGGGCGATCCGCTCTTCAACATCATGGCGCTCGCGGATGTCGAGACCGTGGTGAAGGGTGGTCAGGTCTTCAAGGGAGGGTCATCCCTCTCCCGCTGAACGACCAGGGGCCCGCTCTTGTCGGGCGCCGGGAGCGCTCGGGGCTCGGTATCATCGCCCTCCATGGATTCGGTGTTCGGCCTCCGGGGAACCGGCAGCACCGTCGCGATCCACGGAGGAGGGAGACGATGAGCCTTGCAGGAAGGGCGCTCGCGGTCGCGCTGGGCGCGGCGCTGTTCCCCGTGGCGGCCGCGCGCGCCCAGCGCGCCGACTGGGAGACGCACGGCGGCGATCCCGGGGGCATGAAGTACTCGTGGCTCGACGAGATCAACCGCGACAACGCCGGGCAGATCGAACTCGGCTGGAGCTGGGAGACCGGCGAGAAGCCGCTGTCCTTCGCGAGCTCTCCGATCCGGGGACAGCAGGTCGCTCCCGGCAAGTTCCAGGGCACTCCGGTCGTCCTGGACGGCGTGATGTATGTCAGCACCTCCTACAGCCGGGTCGTCGCGCTCGACGCAGCGACCGGAGAGGAGCTGTGGGCCTATGACCCGCGCGCCTACGACTGGGGGAACCTGGCGCGCGGCTGTCGCTTCTGCCACCGCGGCGTCGCAGTCTGGACCGACGGGGAAGAGCGGCGCGTCTTCATCAACAGCCGCTGGATGCTGGTCGCGCTGGACGCCCTCACCGGCGAGCCGATCGCGTCGTTCGGCGAAGGCGGCGTCGCGGACCTCACCGAGAACCTCATGTGGGAGACGAATCGGCTCCTCTACACGAACACGTCGCCCCCGGTGGTGTACGGAGATCTGGTCATCGTCGGAAGCGGCGTCCCCGACAACCGGATCTTCCAGAGGAACCCGCCCGGTGACGTCCAGGCGTTCAACGTCCGCACCGGCGAGTTCGCGTGGAGCTTCCACACGATCCCGAAGGAGGGCGAGTACGGCAACGAAACCTGGGAGGATGATTCGGCTTCCGTCACCGGATCGGCGAACGTGTGGGCGCCGTTCACCGTGGACAGCGAGCGCGGGCTCGTCTATCTGCCCGTGAGCACGCCGAACAACGACTTCTACGGCGGCCATCGAAAGGGAGACAACCTCTTCGCCGAGTCCATCGTCTGCCTCGACGCGAACACCGGCCGACGGGTGTGGCACTTCCAGACGGTCCGCCACGGGATCTGGGACTACGACCTCTCCTCACCGCCCAACCTGATCACGATCGAGGTCGAGGGCCGGACGATCGACGCCGTGGCCGTGGTGGCGAAGACCGGGTTCGTTTACGTCTTCGACCGGGTCACCGGCGAACCGGTGTGGCCGATCGAAGACCGCCCGGCGCCCGCGAGTGATGTGCCGGGTGAACAGGCCGCCGCGACCCAGCCCTACCCGACGAAGCCGCCGCCGTTCGGCCGACAGGGGTTCACGGAAGACGATCTGATCGATTTCACCCCCGAGCTCAGGGCAAGAGCCCTGGAAGTCGTGAAGGACTATCGAATGGGCCCGCTGTTCACCCCGCCCTCGCTGGAGGGCACACTGCTCATGCCCGGAATCTGGGGCGCGGGCAACTGGGGCGGCGCGTCGTTCGACCCGAACACGGGAATGCTCTACGTCAAGGCGATCAACTGGCCCGCGCTGTTCCGGGTGTCCCCGGTGGACTCGCCGCTGGTGGAGGCGGAATACAGCGGATCGGGCTTCGGCGCGCGACTCGAGATCGCGCCCGGGGTGCCCGTTCACAAGCCGCCCTACTCCACGCTCACGGCGCTCGACCTGAACGCGGGAGAGCTGCTCTGGCAGATCACGCTGGGGGACGCACCCAGCATTCGCAACCACGAACTGTTGAAGGATCTCGATCTTCCCCCGCTCGGCGTCGCGCCGCCACAGCACGGTCAGTCCGGCGCGCTGGTCACGGAGGGAGGACTGCTCTTCATCAGCGCCGCGAGCGACTTCCTCTACGTCTTCGACAAGAGAGATGGAACGCTGATCCGGGAAATTCCGCTCGGCGGGGGCGGCTTCGGCAACCCGGTCACCTATCTCGCCGACGGCCGCCAGCAGATCTCCATCGCGACCTCGCAGTCGGACGGATCCGAAGCGAAGATCCTCACCTTCCGCCTTCCCCGCTGAGTCCGCCGTGAGCGCTCCGGGCGTCGCGCTCCTGGTTTCCCTGCTCGGCGCCTGGCCCGCCCCCCCGACCGAGCCGGCGCGAACGGGCCAGGAACCGCTCGAACGCCTGACGCCCGATCATCGGACATGGCTGGAAGAAGAGGTCACCTACATCATCACCGCTCCGGAGCGGGAGTTCTTCCTGGCGCTGGAGACGGTCGAAGAGCGTCAGCGATTCATCGAAGCGTTCTGGCGCAGGCGCGATCCGGACCCGGCGAGTCCCGTGAACGAGGCCCGGGAAGAGCACTACCGGCGTCTGGACTTCACGAACCGGTCGCTGGCGGACGACACCACCCGTCCCGGCTGGATGACCGACCGAGGGCGCATGTTCATCCTGCTCGGGCAGCCGCGGGAGCGGCAGCGCTTCGACGGCCTGAACGAGATCGTGTCCACCGAACTCTGGTTCTACCAGAGCGAGGCCGGTGCGGGGCTGCCCTCGTTCTTCTACCTGGTGTTCTTCCGTCCGCGGGATTTCGGTGAGTACCGTCTCTACCACCCGGCGCTCGACGGCCCGAGAAGCCTGCTGCGCGGCCGTTACGCCTCGCTGGACACGACCGACCCGGCCGCCATCGTCGTGACGCTGGGCGACATCTCTCCCGAGCTCGGCCGGGCGTCCCTCTCGCTCGATCCGAGCGATCCGGGCGATCTCATGACGGGCCGGGCTTCGCTCGGAACGGACATCCTCCTGGACCGGATTCACGAGGCGCCCGGCCGCCGCATTCGCACCGACTATCTCGATGGAGCCGCCCGGTACGGTGACCGGGTCACCGCCGACTACTCGTTCAACTTCGTTCCCAACCGCAGCGCCTTCCGGATGCTCCTCGCGCCGGACGCCAGCGCGCTCGTCCACTACACGGTGGAACTCGCCCCCCAGGACATGGCCCTTCAGAGGAATGAGCAGGAGTCGGGCTACTACACCATCATGGATCTCACCGTGGATGTGCGCGAACTCGATGGAGACCTCGTCCACACCGAGGACCGTGAGTTGATCGTGGATCTCTCGCCCGCACAGATGGACGCGGCGCAGGCCTTTCCGTTCGCATTCCAGGGCAGCTTTCCCCTCGTGCCCGGAGACTTCGAAGTGAGCGTCGTGCTCAGGAATCGCGTCATGAAGCGCTTCACCGTGGCCGAGGCGACGCTGGCGGTATCGGAGCCGAGCGGGAACGCTCCGGTGATGAGCGATCCGGTACTCGCCTTCGATGTGGAGTCGTCCGAAAACCGGGAGCGGGGGGCATTCGCCATGGCGCAACACCGGCTTCGTCCCGCCGCCAGTCACTTGTTCTCGCTGGGAGACACCCTGCGGGTCGGAGTCCAGGTGGCGGGGGCGGAAGACCGTGCGATGCTGCGGATGTCACTCGGGAAAGGCGAGGAGACGCTGCGCGAGCAAGCGCTGCCCGCCACCGGATTCGACGACGGCGGAGGCGTCGCCGACTTCGAACTCACCGGAGTCGAGACGGGGGATTACCGGTTTCGCGTCGAGCTCCTCGATTCCGAGGGAGCGGTGCTGGCGGAGCGCGACAGCGAACTGCGCGTCATCCCGCGAATCGTCTCCCGCGCAAGCTACGTGCACCGGAGCGGAGCGCCGATTTCGACTCCCGGTGTTCTCGGACTGACTCGCGGCAACCAGTTCCTGGCGATGGGACGGGTCGAATCCGCGCGAGTCGAGCTGGAGCGGGCGGTCCGCGCGGCCGGTTCCGACCTCCCGATGGCGCGGTGGAGACTGGCCAGCCTGGTGCTGCGAACCGGAGAGACCGGGCGCGCGCTGGAGCTGCTGACTCCCCTCGAGTCGGAGTTCCCGAACGAGCACGAGGTCGTCGCCGGGCTGGGGTTCGCCCACTACTTCGAGGGGCGATTCGCCGAGGCCGCCCGGTACCTCGAACGCGCTGTCTCCCTTCGCCCACCGGGCGCCGTGCTGCTGAACGCGCTGGGCGACGCGCACGAACAGTCGGACGACTTCGAGCGCGCCGCCGCCGCCTTCGAACGTTCTCTGGCGCTGGAACCCGATCAGCCGCGCATCGGAGAACGCCTCGCCCGCCTCCGGGCGAAGCAGCCGTAAAGAGAACGCGCAGACTTCAGAACTCGCGATCCAGCCTTCGCAACGCTTCGGCGGCCGGAACGAATCCGGGTTCCACGCGCAGGCTCTCCCGAAAGGCCCTCCGCGCCGCCGCGGAATCGCCGCTGGCCGCGAGGAACACACCCAGCCGGTAGTGCGCATCCGCATCATCCGGCCGCGCCGCCGCGACCCGCTTCTGGACCCCGATCGCGGCGGCGTGATCCCCCACCAGGTGATGCGTGTGGGCAAGCTCGGCGAGGAGGTCGAGGTTCTCGGGAAAGCGCTCCCTCGCCCCCTCCAGGCTCGCCAGAGCCTCCGCGAGGAGACCGGATTCCCGCAGAAGCAGCCCGAGGCTGTACCGGGCGGTGCCCAGCAGATCCTCCTCCCCGGCGGCTTCCGCCAGGACGATCGCCCGCTTCTCGTGCTCCAGCGCCTCGCCGACATCGCCGAGTCGGAGGAGGCCGACAGCCAGGTAGTGGTGCGCCTCGCCCGACTCCGGAGTCCGCTGGACGGCCTCACGGAGATGGAACACGGCGTCTTCGATCTGCCCGCCTTCCCCCAGGAGGACCCCGAGCCGAAGACGGGCTCGCGCGAGACCCGCGTCGCGGGAGACGGCCTCGCGGTAGGCCGCCATCGCTTCCCCGGGGCGCCGACTCGCTTCCAGCGCCGCGCCCAGGGCGGTCCACGCATCCGCGCGCCCCGGATCCAGCCGAACGGCCGATTCGAGATGCTCCACTGCGGCGTCGAGCTCGCCCAGGCGACCGAGCAGGACGCCGAGATTCATCCTGGTCACCGCGAGGTCGGGATCGAGCGCCACCGCACGCTCGTAGCGGAGGCGCGCCGCCACCAGGTCTCCCGACTCTTCGAGCGCGGCGCCGAGGGCGTTCTGCGCGTCGGCGGATCCGGGATCCATCCGCGTCGCCTCGGTCAGCGCGATGACCGCAGCCTCGTGGCGGCCCTGCTCCAGGAGATCGGTCCCCGCGGCAAGGGCGGCCCGCGCTCCCCGGCCGCGCAGCGCGGCGATCTCCGGCGGCGGTTCGATCGCGGGGCGTCGGGATGGAGCTTGCCGGGATGCCGCGAGATGGTCCTGCGCCCGAGCGGGGTCTCCCAGGCGTTCCCAGGCCAGGGCCGCCGTGTAGTGCATCCGGGGATCGTCCGGGTCCACCGCGAGGGCTCGCTCCACGAAGTCCAGCGCGTCGCCCAGGTTGCCGCCCCGGAATTCGACCGTCGCCATGCCGCGCAGCGCCGCGACGTTGCGAGGCTCGATTTCGAGAGCGGTCTCGAAGTGGTCCCGGGATTCGTCCACGCGACCGCGCCGCAACTCCAGTACGCCAAGGGTCGTGCGGGCCGCGACGGATCGAGCGTCGCGCAGCACAGCCTGTCGCGCCTTGACGAGCGCTTCTTCCTCGTCTCCCGCCTCGGCGGCGCGGTGGGCATCCAGCCGGGGCCACCGGGCGTCGTCGGGGGCGAGGGCCTGCGCTGTCTCGTACGCGGAAGCGGCCTCGGCCAGGAGACCGTGCGCGTGGAGAAGCATGGCGAGCCGACCATGGGATTCCGAGTCCTCCGCGCGCCGGAGCAGCGCTTCCCGGGCGTCGGCGATCGCTTCCCGCGCCGCCGGTTCGAGGAGCGCGAGCTGTTCCTCGGAGACGACGGGAACGGGATGTTCCTCCGGGTTCTCCCGGCAGGCCGGCGAGGCCAGGAGCGCCCCGGCGACGACCAGGATTCGCGCCGCCCGTGACTCTCTCACGTCTCCTTTCATGAGCAGGCGCCCGCGCCCTCCACCAGTTCGTTCTCCCGGTTCACGGCGACTTCGGGGAAGAACTCCGTCCCTCCATCCGGCCAGGTCACCTCGACCCCGACGACTGCCGCATCGGCGCCGAGTCCGAAGTGGACCCGCGAATCGCTGGCGCTCCCGTAACTTCCGTCGCTGCCCACCCGCTTGTACACGGAGTCTCCGCCCTCCCGGATCACCGTCACCCGGGCGCCGAACGCAAACGGATCTCCCCGCTCCTGTCGCAGCCTCAGGGAAATCCAGTGCCGCCGGGCTCCGACCTGGTTCAGCAGCAGTCGGGCTGGTCCTTCGTTGTTCGAGACCAGAACATCCACGTCGCCGTCGCCGTCCACATCGCCGAACGCGGCTCCCCGACTGACTTCCACGAGCTCCATGGACGAACCCGGGGTCGCGGAAACCGCTTCGAACCGGCCGCCGTCTCCGCGAAAGAGCTGGTTCGGCTCGGCGTACCGGGAGACTCCGGCACCACCTGGAGGTCCAAGCGCCACGGCCCCGTTTGCGACGAAGAGGTCCGAGAACCCGTCGTTGTCGAAGTCGAACCACCGAACGCCGAAAGCCGTCGAGCGCAGACTCGGATACCCGAGCCCCCGGACGAAAGTCGCGTCGTCGAAGAAACCGCTCCCCTGGTTCTCGTACAGCGTGTTCGTCTCGCCGCGCAGGTGCGTCACGAAGATGTCGGCATCGCCATCCTGGTCGTAGTCGCCCACAGCGACGCCCATCCCGGCTTCGGCGGCCCCGTCGCCGTTCAGCGCCACGCCCGCGAACAGCGCCACGTCTTCGAACGCGCCGTCCCCGCCGTTGCGCCAGAGCTGGTTCTCGTTGCCGTCGTTGGCGACATAGATGTCGAGCCATCCGTCCCCGTCGAAATCCACCGTGGCGACTCCCAATCCGCTGCCGTAGGCCTCGGAGATGCCCGCCGCCGCCGTCACATCGGCGAACGTCCCGTCTCCCCGATTGCGGTACAGGATGTCCACCTGGGCATCGAAGTTGTCGGGATGGCAGTAGTCCCGCTCTCCCGTGGGGCGGCACACCGGGTTGTCGCTCACGCTGAACTCGACGTAGTTGACGACGAACAGGTCGAGGTGTCCGTCGCGGTCGAAGTCGAAGAACGCGGCGCTCGTTCCCCACCGGTCGTCATCCACGCCGGCGGCGCCCCCCACCTCCTCGAAGGTTCCATCGCCCCGATTCCGATAGAGCGCGTTCCGGCCGAAGTTCGTCACATACAGATCGAGGAAGCCGTCGCTGTCGTAGTCGCCGGTGGCGACTCCCATCCCGTATCCCCGGTCGCCGACCCCGGCTCTGGCCGTGACATCCGCGAACTGCGGCGCCAGGGCCCCCGGGGACGGACGCCCGCGGTTCTCGTAGAGACGGTTTTCCCCGGCGTCGTCCGACTCGAGCGAGCCGCCCTGCACGAAATAGATGTCCAGATCGCCGTCGTTGTCGTGGTCCACGAGAGCCGCCCCGCTTCCCATGATCTCCGGCAGATGGAAGTCCCCGGCGGCGCCGCTCCGATGCGTGAAGTCGAGTCCGGCTTCGGCGGAGGCATCGAGAAACACGGACGCCGCGCCTGGATTCGCGACGGCGGCATCCGAAGGGAGCTCGCTGCTGTCCCCGCACGCCGCGATCAGCGGGCACGCCAGCCAGGCCAGGCGTCGCGCGGACACGGATGAGGCCATGCTCACACCTTCAGGTAGATCCGGCGGTGGTCGAGAAAGACGGCGACCCCGGTCCACAGCGCGACGTGGGTCAGCGCGAAGCCGAGCGAGCCGTAGAGCGGCCCGAGCCACGAGGCAAAGAGCGTGGAATAGATCCAGGCGTGGGCCGACGCATCGCCGGACGCCGGGAACACCAGGAGGGTCTTCGCCAGCAGCCCGGAGCCGACGAATACGGTGATGGCATTTCGCCCGAGCGCCTCGAGCGGCCGGGTCCGCGACGAAGGCGGGCGGTCGGCTCGGTCCATGACCAGCATGAACAGCGCGAGACAGGAAAGCGCGATGCCTCCGGTGAACAGCACGTAGGAGCTCGTCCACAGGTTCTTGTTGATCGGCAGCCAGAAGCTCCACACCCACCCCGCCCCGAGGAGAACGAAGCCGGCGGCGAACAGCTTCGTCGTCTTCGCCTCGAGGGACTCGCGACCGAGCAGCCACTTCCCGCAGAACACGCCAATCACGGCCGTCGCGATGGCGGGGACCGTCGAAAGCACCCCCTCCGGATCCCATGTTCCCTGGTAGAGGTTCGCCCCCAGGATCGCGCGGTCGAGCCATGCGGCGATGTTCGTTCCCGGCTCGAGATCTCCGGCGACGCCGCCGGGGGCCGGGACGAACCGCATCACCGCGTGGAACCCGACGAGACAGGCGGCGGCGAGCCAGCGCAGCTCGCGGCGCGTGCCCCACACCGTCGCGGCGCCCACGATCAGGTACACGATCCCGATGCGCTGAAGAACCCCGGGGAAGCGGAGCGCTCCGAGATCGAAGAACGGCCAGGCGGCCAGCAGCAGCCCGAGCCCCACCAGGATCGCGCTCCTCCGGACCATCCGCCCCGTCAGACTCCACCGCGTGGCGCCCCTCTCGAAGCGCTTCTCGGTCGAGAACGGGATCGCCACCCCGACGATGAACAGGAAGAACGGGAAGATCAGGTCGGTGGGGGTCCACCCGTGCCAGGGAGCGTGGAGCAGCGCGGGGAACACGTGACTCCAGCTCCCCGGGTTGTTCACCAGGATCATCGCGGCGATCGTGAAGCCGCGGAACGCGTCGAGGGAGCGGAGGCGGGAGGACACCGGACGGCTCAGGAGAAGAGGGGTTTCGCCCCCGGCCCTTCGTCTCGCCCGATCCAGGGGAGAGCGCGCCGCGAGACGGTCTCCGTGGCGAGGCTGGTCATGTCGAATACAGTGTCATATTCACCACTTCGCCCTGGATACGAACATCATCGTCGCAGGTCCAAGGGCTACCGTCCCAGGCGCCCCGGCGAGCTCCTCGCCGTGGACACCGTCCAACGCATCGACTCCGGGGTCCGTCGTTATCTCTTCGCGGCCGTGGATGTTCGCACCCGCTTCGCCGTGGCCGTCGCCTCCCCCAGCCTCGGAACCGGCTGGTCCAGCGCCTTCCTCGATGTCGTCCTCGACGTCTTCCCCGCCCGAGTCGAGAAGATCCTCTCCGACAACGGCTCCGAGTTCGAGGGCCTCTTCCGCAAGCGCGTCGAGAAGCTCGGCCTCGGACGCATGTTCACCTACCCGAAGACCCCGAAGATGAACGCCCACGTCGAGCGCTTCAACCGCACC
>JAJEAO010000049.1 GCA_022822745.1 Acidobacteriota bacterium | reverse complement strand
CCACCAGCAGTTGAAGACGGCGATGGTGGAGGAGACGGAGCGTTTCTTCCATCACCTGGTGGCGGAGGACCGGAGCCTGTTCGAGCTGTTCACGGCGGACTACACGTTCGTGAACGAGCGCCTCGCGCACCACTACGGGATGGAAGGCGTCGTCGGCCCGGAGCACCGCATGGTGCGCTACGAGGACGAGATGCGCCGCGGCATCTTCGGACACGGGAGCATGCTCACGCTGACGTCGCATCCGTATCGGACGTCGGCGGTTCTGCGCGGCAAGTGGGTCATGGAGGTTCTCCTCGGGAGCCCGCCGCCGCCTCCGCCGCCGAACGTTCCGGAGCTGGAGGCCGTGGATTCGGGCGAGCCGGGGCGGGAGCTGACGGCCCGCGAGGCTCTCGAGATCCACCGGGACAACCCGGCGTGCCGTTCGTGCCACCGGATGATGGACCCGATCGGGATCGCGATGGAGGAGTTCGATGTGACCGGGCGGGTGCGGGTGAAGGACGCCGGGCAGCCGGTGGACGCGTCGGGCGAGTTCTACGACGGAACGCCGATCACCAATGTCAAGGATCTGCGCGCGGCGCTGCTGAAGCGGCCGATCCCCATGCTGCGGACATTCACCGAGAACCTGATGGCCTACGCGCTGGGGCGGCGGGTCGAGTACTACGACCAGCCGCGGATCCGGGAGATCGTGCGGGAGGCCGAGGCGAAGGACTACCGGATGTCGGCCTTCATCCTCGGCATCGCGACGAGCCCGGCCTTCCAGGAAAAGGGCCGGGCCGCGGAGACACCCACGGACAACACGGTCGCCGCCGAGCACTAGGGAGCGACTCCGCCGCCTGCCGGCGCGCCGGGCTCCCGCCCTTTCCCGCCTGCCGGCGCGCCGGGCTCCCGGCACGCCAGCCCGTGCGCGCCACCGGTTCCATAGGATTGGCGCATGCGTCTGCTCTCCATCCTGGCCATCACCGCCTCGTTCGCGGGCCCCGTCGCCCTCTCGGCCGAGGAGCCGTCTCCGGTCCTCGACCGCTTCCGCGCGCAGATCTCGCTGGCATCGGTCGGCGACCCGCGCATCTCCCCCGACGGGCGGCTGATCGCGTACGCCGTCACGACGGCCGACTGGGAGGAGAACCGGTTCGACCAGGAGATCTGGCTGGCCGGTGAAGGCGAGCCGTTCCCGCTCACCCACACGCCGGGTGGGAGCAGCACCGGACACCGGTGGGCGCCGGATGGCTCCGGGCTCGGCTTCCTCGCCGATCGCGGGGACGACACCCAGATCTACCGGATCCGCCCTCGCGGAGGCGAGGCGGAGCGGCTCACCTCCCACGACGGCGGCATCCGATCGTTCCGTTTCTCCCCGGACGGGCGCCGGATCGCTTTCGCGGCCACCGACCCGGCGCCGGACGACTTCGAGGAGCGGCTGGAGCAGTTCGGGGACTACGCGGTCGAGGACGCCGACTTCCGCATGACCCATCTCTGGGTGGTCGAGGTGGACGACGGAGCGGAGCCTCGCCGCCTGACCGAGGGCGACGGATTCACCGTCGGGACATTCGCGTGGTCGCCCGACGGCCGGGAGATCGCTTTCGACCACACGCCGACGCCCCAGGTGAACTCCTCCCGGGACGCGGATATCTCGGTGGTGGAGGTCGCCACCGGATCGGTGCGGCCCCTGGCGGCGCACCCGGGCCGCCAACGCGGACCGGTGTGGTCCCCGGACGGCGGGCGCATCCTGTTTTCCACTTCGGGAACGGCGAGCCCCTACTACGGGAACTCCGAGCTGGCCACGATCCCCGCCGGCGGGGGCGATGCCCGGATCCTGACGGCGGCCTTCGACGAGAATCCGTCCCCGGTGGCGTGGAACGAGGACGGCGTCTTCTTTCTCGCTTCGCAGCGCACGGCCCGCCCGTTGTTCCGGATGGACCCCGAATCGGGCGAAGTGACGCGCGCGCTGGACACTCCCGAGATGATCGGGGCCGTGGACATCGGGCCGAATGGCGGCGCGATGGCGCTCTCGGGATCGGACCGGACCACGGTGGCCGAGATCTTCCGCAGGCCGCGGGGGGCTGCGGCGCCCGAGCGGGTGACCGACATGACCGCTCAGGTCGCCGACTGGGGCGATCTCGGGGGCCGCGAAGTGATCCGCTGGGAGAGTGAGGACGGCGCGGAGATCGAGGGCGTGCTCATGACGCCCCCCGGCTACGACCCCGGCGCGAGGCATCCGCTCATGGTGGTCATCCACGGCGGCCCGACCGGCACGTCCCGGCCGCAACTGGTCGGCGGCTACGTCTATCCCGTTCTCGAGTGGCTGCAGAAGGGAGCGCTGGTGCTGATGCCGAACTACCGCGGCTCGGCGGGTTACGGAGCGGAGTTCCGCGCTCTCAATGTCCGCAACCTCGGCGTCGGCGACGCCTGGGATGTCCTCTCGGGAGTCGAGAGTCTGGTGGAGCAGGGGGTCGTGGATCCGGACCGGGTGGCGGCGATGGGATGGAGCCAGGGGGGCTACATCTCGGCCTTCCTCACGACCACGAGCGACCGTTTCCGGGCGATCTCGGTGGGGGCCGGCATCTCGAACTGGATGACCTACTACGTGAACACCGACATCCACGCCTTCACGCTGGAATACCTGAAGGCCACGCCGTGGGACGATCCCGGGATCTACGCCAGGACCTCGCCGATGACGACCATCCGGCAGGCGCGGACCCCGACGCTCATCCAGCACGGCGAGTTCGACGCTCGGGTTCCCACCCCGAACGCCTACGAGCTCTACCAGGGTCTCCAGGATGTCGGGGTCGAGACGCGTCTGATCATCTACAAGGGGTTCGGCCACGGGATCACGAAGCCCCGCGAGCGTCTCGCCGCGATGCTGCACAACTGGGAGTGGTTCGGCCGCCACCTCTGGGGCGAGAAAGCGGAGCCCACGACCAACTGAGCCCGCGTTGGCGCGGTCCGGAAGCGGGCATGGCGCGCGGGCGAGGCGGGCGTCCGCGAGCTCCTCCGCTCACGCTAGAATGGCGTGATGCGCCGCGCCAGCATCACGGAAGCCAGAAACCAGTTCAGCCGCCTTCTGCGTCGGGTGCGGCGCGGCGAGACGGTCCTCATCACGGACCGCGGCAAGCCGGTGGCGCGCATCGAGCCGTGTCATGCCGCCGACGCCGACGACCACCGGGTGGCCGCGCTCGTCGCCCGCGGCGCGGTCCGTCCCGCCCGCGCGACGCTGGACGTCGAGGCCTTCCTCAGCGAACCGCTGCCCCGTCTTCCCGAAGGCGTGTGCGCGAGCGATGTCGTCAGCGGAGAACGCGAGGAAGGCTGGTGAAGTACTGGGACTCGTCCGCCCTCGTCGCGCTGCTGGTGGCGGAGCCGTCCACGGCTCTCCGACAGTCCATGCTGCGGGATGATCCGGCGATCGTCACCTGGTGGGGGAGCCTGGCGGAATGCACTTCGGCGCTGCACCGGCTGGAGCGGGAGCACCGCCTCAGCGCGCCGGAGTTCCTGAGATCCCTGGGGCGGCTCGAGGTGCTGGCCCACGCATGGCGCGAGGTCGAGCCGTCGGCCCGACTTCGTCGCCGGGCGCGGAGGCTGCTCGGCGTCCATCCTCTCCGCGCTGCCGACGCCCTGCAGTTGGCGGCGGCGCTCGTCGTCGCCGACGAGGATCCCAAGGCGCTGAGCTTCGTGTCGTCCGACGCCCGGCTTGCGGAGGCAGCCCGGAGGGAGGGATTCGCGGTCCTCTGAGCCGGTCGGATGCGCCGGGTGGGCGCGCGGCGGGGAAGGCCCGCCGGTGGCGGTTGTGGAGCGGCGCGGGAAGGCCGTAACATAGGTGGTTGGGTGGAGGGCGCGAACCGTTCCCACCCCATCTCCCGAGCGATGGAGGTCGGTCGGGCGGAGGACAGACCACGGAGGAGACAGCATGAACTACCTGACGGGGAAGAGCCTTCCGAGGCGGACGTTCCTGCGGGGAGCGGGGGCGACGGTGGCGCTGCCGTTCCTGGAGGCGATGGTGCCGGCGAGCGCGGTTGCGAGGCCGACGGCGTCGGATC
>JAJEAO010000017.1 GCA_022822745.1 Acidobacteriota bacterium | reverse complement strand
CCCCATCTCAGCCGGCGCACTATGGAGCACCGCTCTCCTATGGAGCGCCGCTCTCCAGAGCGGCAATTCCGAAACCCCGATGCGGAAGGTCTTCGCGTGCCGGACTGGAGTCCGGCGTTCCATACGCGCCGCTCTCCAGAGCGGCGCCGCCGCTGAATAGAAGGACGGACTCATGACGGCCAAGACGAATCGCGTCGCCTGGCGCTACCACCGCCCCGGTTGACTGGGATGCAAGCGAGCGCAGGAGTTTCTTGCGCAACGGGGCCTCGAGGCCGACGAGATCCGGAACGCGAACCGGAACCCGGTCTTCCGCGCCGACGTGCCCTCCCTCCTCGAGGGCGTGCAGGAGGTACTCGTGGGTCGCGGCCGCCGGTTCGACCGCTTCGACCTGAGCGATGCGACCGCCGCCGCCGAAGCGGCGGAGCGGATCGTGGGGAGCGGCAAGAGCCTGACCGACCGGATCCTCGGGCGGACGGGCAAGCTCCGCGCCCCCACGCTGCGCACCGGAGACAAGCTGCTGGTCGGCTTCAACGCCGCCATGTACGAGCAGACCTTCTGACCGCCCGCCGGCGCGCCGGGCAGGTTCTCGCGGTCGCGGCCCGGTCCGGCGCGCGCAGCCACGGCGGCATTCCATAATCCCCCGCATGCGCACCCGACTTCCGCTTCTCCTCCTCGCCGCTGTCCTCGCCGGGCCCGCCGTCGCCCAGGAGACCGCCGGCCCGAATCATCTCCGCGCCTCCCACATCCTCGACTGGGAGCGGGTGAGCGGCCCCGCGATCTCGCCCGACGGTTCCGAGGTCATCTACACCCGCAGCCACGTGGACCGCCAGCGGGACCGGTGGAAGTCCGAGCTGTGGATCGTGAACGCGGACGGCAGCCGGAACCGCTTCCTCGCCGAGGGATCCTCGCCGTTGTGGTCCCCCGACGGGACCCGGATCGCCTTCCTCGCCGACGCCGGGAGTGGAGGGCCCCAGATCCATGTCCGGTGGATGGACGCGGAAGGCGCCATCTCCCAGGTCACCCGCGACGGCCCGCCGCCGCGCGACCTCCACTGGTCTCCGGATTCCTCGCAGATCGCGTTCACGCGGGTCATCCCGGCGCCCGAAACCTGGGATCTCCCCTCGATGCCGTCCCCGCCGGAGGGCGCCGAGTGGACGAAGCCGCCGCGCATCGTCCGCCGCATGCACTTCCGCCAGGACCGGGTCGGCTTCCTCGAGGAGGGCTTCCGTCACCTCTTCGTCGTGCCGGCGGCGGGCGGCGCGGCGAGACAGCTCACCGAGGGCGAATGGCACGTCGGCTCCCGCGGCGCGGTCGGCCTCGACTACGGCGCCGGCCTCGACTGGATGCCCGACGGCAGCGGTCTCGTCTTCGACGCCTCCCGCGCCGAGGACGCCGACCTGCGCTACCGCGAGTCGCATATCCATTTCGTGGATCTCGCGACCGGCGCGATCCGGCAGATCACCCGCGAGCGGGGACCGTGGTCCGGGCCGGTCGTCTCTCCCGACGGGAGCCACATCGCCTTCGGCGGCTTCGGGTGGACCGAGCAGACCTACAAGGTGAGCGATCTCTGGGTCATCGGCTTCGACGGCTCGGGCATGCGCTCCCTCTCCTCCGAGCTGGACCGGGATGCCGGGAACCCGTGGTGGGCCCCCGAGGGAGACCGCATCTACTTCACCGCCGACGACCGGGGCAGCCGGAACCTCCACCTCGCCAGCCTCGACGGCGGAACCTCGCCGGTGACCGAGGGAACCCACATGCTCTCGGTGAACACGATCTCCGCGAACGGCATCGCGGCCGGAGTCCGCACCTCGTTCCACGAGCCCGCGGACGTCGTCGTGTTCCCGGTGGACCGCCCCGCCGACGTGACTCGACTCACCGCCGTGAACGACGATGTGCTCGCCGGGATCGAGCTCGGCGATGTCGAGGAAATCTGGTACGACTCGACCGGCGGCGCCCGGGTCCAGGGGTGGCTGATCAAGCCCCCCGGATTCGACGCATCGCAGCAGTACCCACTCGTTCTCCACATCCACGGCGGCCCCCACGCCATGTACAACGTGGCCTTCAACAACGCCTTCCAGAACTTCGCGGCGAACGGCTACCTGCTGCTCTACACGAACCCGCGCGGCAGCACCGGCTACGGCACGGATTTCGGGAACGCCATAGACAACGGCTACCCGAGCGTGGACTACGACGACCTGATGGCGGGAGTGGACGCCGTCGTGGAGCGGGGGATCGTGGACGAGGCCCGAATGGCGGTGACCGGCTGCAGCGGGGGCGGCGTCCTCTCCTCCTGGGTCATCGGCCAGACCGACCGCTTCGCCTCCGCCGCGGTCCGCTGCCCGGTGGTGAACTGGATGAGCTTCGCCGGGACCGCCGACATCGTTCGGTGGGGATATATGCGCTACCACGGCTACCCGTGGGACAACGCCGAGAAGTACCTCGAGCACTCCCCGCTGATGCTGGTCGGCCGGGTCACGACCCCGACGCTGCTCATGACCGGGGAACTCGACCTGCGCACCCCGATGAGTCAGACCGAGGAGTACTACCAGGCGCTCAAGGCGCTGGATGTCCCCACCGAGATGGTGCGGTTCCACGACGAGTACCACGGCACCAGCTCCCAGCCCTCGAACTTCATCCGCACCCAGCTCTACATGCTGGACTGGTTCTCCCGGTTCACCCGGGACCCGGCCGGGAGCACCGACCAGTGATTCTGAACGCCATCCCTCCCCGCCGCCTTCTCGCTTTCGGGCTGGCCCTCGGCCTCCCCCTCGGCGCCGTCGCCGGCTTCGCCGCCAGCCGGCTCGCCACCGCGCAGGACGGCCCTGCCGCCGGCGCCACCTTCCGCAGCGCCTCGGGCACCGAGATCGAGCTGCTCCTGACCGGATCGAACCTCGGAGGCGACGAAGTGGAAGTCGGGGTGATCACCTTCCCGCCGGGCACGAACTCGGGCGACCACGCCCACGGCGCCACCGAGGTGTTCTATGTGCTCGAAGGGGAACTCGAACACATCGTGGACGGCGTCTCCGAGAGGCTCGGCCCCGGCGACCTCGGGTTCGTCCGCCCTCCCTCGCACGTGAACCACCGGACCGACCCCGACGGCCCGGCGACCCGCGCCCTCGTCCTCTGGGCGCCGGGCGGCGAGGGCGGCCGCATCGTCTCCTCGTGGGAGCGCCTCCCGGACGACTGATCCGGCCCGACCCCGCCTGCCGGGCGACTGATCCGGCCCGACCCCGCCTCCCGGGCGAGCAGGCGGGGAGATCTCGGAAGGCCCCTCAGAAGGTCCAGAAGAGCGGGACCACGAGCATCACGACCACGAACACCACGGCGGTCAGGGGAAGTCCCACGCGCAGGTAGTCGGTGAACCGGTAGCCGCCGGGCCCCATCACCAGCACGTTCGCCGGATGGGAGACGGGGCTGGCGAAGCTCGCCGACGCGGCCATGGCGGTGGCCATCATCAGGGGATACGGCGATACCGCCAGGCTCTCCGCCGTCCCCAGCACGATGGGCGACATGATGACGACCAGCGCCGCCGTCGGGATGACCTGCGTGGCCAGCGAGGTCGCCAGGAACAGCGCCCCCATGGCGGCGTGGGGCCCGAAGTCCCCGACCGTCCTGACCACGACATCCGCGAGCAGCGCCGAGGCGCCGGCTTCCTGGAGCGCCACGCCCAGCGGGAGCATCCCGGCGATCAGGAAGACCGCCTTCCACTCGATGGACCGGTAGGCCTCCTCCATCGTCAGGCATCCGAAGAGCACCATCAAAGCCCCACCGCCCACGACCGCGATGGAGATCGGCAGCCACCCCAGCAGGACGGGCCCCAGCGTCAGGGCGAGGATCGCGGCCGCGAGCGGCGCCTTTCGACGCCGGGGCGGGCTCTGAACGGCCTCGGTCAGCACGAGGAAATCGGGATCGGAGGCGAGCACCCGGAGATCCTTGCGGGCGCCGTGAACGAGCAGCGCGTCCCCGGTGCGCAGCGGCAGGTCACGGAGCCCGGTGCGATGAGGCCGTCCCTCCCGCCAGATCGCGAGCACGATTGACCCGTATTTCCGGCGGAAGCTGAGCTGCCGCAGCGTCTGCCCGGCCAGTTGCGTGTGTGGCGACAGCACGACCTCCGCGAGGCCCAGCCGATCCGTTTCGAGAGGCGTTGCGGCCTCCGCGTTCTTCCGTTCGACCTCGAGCTCGCGAATCCCCTTCAGGGTGGACAGTTCCTCGGACCGACCTCGCACGACGAGCAGATCGCCCGCCCGCAGCCGTTCGCCTGGCCCCGGCATCTCGATCCTCCGCCCATCGCGCACCACCGTGATCACCCACAGTCCGAGCGCATCCCCCAGACGGCACTCCTTCAGCGTCCTGCCCACGAGGAAGGAGTCGCGCGGCACCCGCACCGCGAACAGCTCGTCCTGCAGGCCGTAGAGATCGATGCGGTCGGCGGGTGCGACAGTCAGGTCCCCGCTCGTTCGCAGCGCCTCCAGCTTGTCCGGCGGACCCTGAACGAGGAGCGTGTCCGCGGCCTGGAGCACGCGGTCCGGGAGCGGGGTCGGAAGCGGCATCTCCTCGCGCCGGATCGTCATCACCCGCGCGCCGTAGCGGCCGGAGAAGTCCACATCCCGAAGCGTGCGCCCGACCAGCGGCGACCCGACCGGGATCCCTGCTTCCGCGATTCCGACTTCGGGGGAGTCGAGCACCTCGGTCCCGAAACTGCCCTGCTCGACATCGAGCGCCGTGCTCCCGAGCAACGGGTCCAGCCGGTCCACCGAGCCCTGGGCGATGATGCGGTCGCCGCCCCGGAGCCGAAAGTCCGGGCCTGGCAGGGGGCGAGGCTTTCCTTCCCGGACGACCGTGATGGCCTGAACCCCCGCCAGCGACCGGAGCCGGATCTCGCCGAGGCTCTTCCCCGCGAGCGACGAGGTCTCGGGCAGTCTGAGGACGATGAACGGCTCATCGAGCCCGTAGAGACCCCGGAGCGCGTGTTCGTCGTCCGCTCCCGGATCCGCCACCTGGATGCGCCGCTTCGGGAGGAGTCGGGGAACCGCCACGATGAGGAAGAGGAAGCCTGCCCCCATGATGGTCAGCCCGACCGGCGAGTAGTCGAACAGCCCGAAGGGCTCGAAGCCCGCGCTGTCGAGCGCGTCGGCGACAAGGATGTTGGGCGGGGTGCCGATGAGGGTCGTCAGCCCGCCGAGGAGGCAGGCGTACGCCAGCGGGAGAAGGAGGCGCGAGGGCGGGATCCCGGCGCTCCTCGAGAGGTCCATCGCGACCGGCAGGAGGATCGCCGCGACGCCGACGTTGTTCATGAAGGCGGACGCCACCCCGGCCGTCACCATGATGAGCAGGACGATCCGGGTCTCGCGTCCGCCTGCGAAACGGATGACCTGGCGCCCGATCAGGTTCGCGATGCCGGTGTGCGCCAGTCCCCCGCTCACCACGAAGACGCCCCACACCGTCACCACGGCGGGGTTGGAGAACCCGGCGAGCGCCTCGACCGGTTCCACGAGCCCGGTCACGGCGAGCGCGACCAGCGTGAGGAGCGCGATCAGGTCCATGCGGATCCGCCCGTGCACGAAGAGGACGAGATCCACCAGCAGGATCCCCAGAACGAGAACGAGCTCGAAACTCAGCAAGGCGTCCCCTCCATCACCGGCATCCCCCCGAACCAGAGGCGAAACCCAACCGTTTCTCCGGGTTCGCGCATGTCAGCCCGTCATCTGTTGTGCAAGGAACGAGAAGACCCCAGCGTGCATTTCCACGACATCCGACTTGGAGTAGTCAGAGAATCTGCCATGATCTGCTGCGTTTCGAACGTCAATCCACACGGCCAATCGCTTCTGGAGGAGCCTCGTGTAAACGCCCTTGGCAGCCAGCTTCTGGTTCAGCGCATTGAGATCATCCTTCTCTCGAACCTTGACGCCCCGCGCCGTGGCAATGCGGCGTAGCCCCTGCTCCAGCACCGCGCCGCATAGCGAGGCCGCGGAATCCTTGTACTGTCGATCAAGAAGATGTTTGGCCATGTCTAGGAAATCCGCGAAGACATCCGCCGAAACGAGCGTTCGGACGTTGGTCAGGAATCCGTCCTGAAGATCTTCCCGGACAGCCCTCAGAATGCCAACGCCGATCCTTACGCTGCTCCTGTACCCCTCTTTCACGTCTGCCTCGAAGCTGACGGCGTATGGGTGGTCCGCCCCGAGGAGGTTCGTCAAGAGCGAAAGGCACTGCGTTCGCCATCCGGCAAACGCACCAGCATCCAGTGTCGGGAAGCCGATGACGTTCGGGGAAGGGGGACGGTGCGTAGCGAGAACCCTCTTGCCCTTCGCTATAAGATGATCAATCCGAACCTGGAATTTCTGAGAGGTGTCCATTAGTGTTTCGGCGCCTCCAGTCTGGTCATCATCCGAATCGTCGTCGTCCGAGCATTTAGATCGTTCGTACGGACACTCGCCGTCCGCCTCGAGCATCCAGATACTAGCACAGAGGACGACATCATGACCTGCGTGCGCTTGACGACTCGAGGTCCTTGGCGATCACCTGAAATGCATCAAGTGCCGCGCGTAGGTCCTCCACGATCTCGGCGGCCAGTACCTCGGGATCGGGCAGACTCTCGCTGTGCTCCAGCGACCGGTCCCGGAGCCAGAGCAGATCCAGGTTCAGCTTGTCGCGCTGGGCGAGCTCCTCGTAGTCATACGCCCGCCAGCGGCCGTCGGGGCTGTCCGGACCCCATGTCGCCTCGCGCCGGTGCCGCTCACCCGGTCGGTAGCAGGCGACAAACTCGTCGAGGTCCGCTCGGCGGAGCGGCTTCCTCTTGAGCGTGAAGTGCTTGTTCGTGCGCAGGTCGTACACCCAGAGATGCTCCGTCCACGGCTCTTCCCTTGCGGTGCGGGCGTCGAAGAACAGGACATTCGCCTTGACGCCTTGGGCGTAGAAGATCCCGGTGGGCAGTCGGAGCAGAGTGTGGACATCGAACTGCTGGAGCAGGTTCCGGCGCACTGTCTCGCCCGCCCCGCCCTCGAACAGCACGTTGTCGGGCACGACGATCGCGCACGATCCGGGCACGGCAAGCAGCGTCTTCACGTGCTGGACGAAGTTGAGCTGCTTGTTCTTCGTGCTGGTCCAGAAGTCCTGTCGCTCGTAGGTGTCGGCCTCGGTCTGGAGTTCCCCTTCCTCGTTCACGATCTGGATGCTGCTCTTCTTCCCGAACGGCGGGTTCGTGAGCACCATCGAGAACCGGTCGCTGTCGCCCGGGGCGCTGGCGAGGCTGTCCACTCCGGACCGCACCGGTACGCGCTCCCCGCCGATCCCGTGCAGGTAGAGGTTCATGATGCAGAGGCGGGCCGTCGCGGGAACGAGCTCCTGCCCCCGCACGAAGTTCTCGCGCAGGTGCCGCTTCTGGTCGCGGTCGAGGGACTTCCCGTGATTCCGGACCACATGGTCGTGGGCGGCGAGAAGAAATCCGCCGGTCCCGCAGGCCGGGTCGCACACCGTGTCGTCCGGGCCGGGTTGCATCACGTCCACGATGGCCCGGATCAGCTCGCGGGGGGTGAAGTACTGGCCGGCGCCCTTGGACACGTCCTGCGCCGACTTCGCGAGCAGGCCCTCGTAGATGTCGCCCTTGACGTCGGCGCGCATCTCCAACCAGCTCTCGGGCTCGATCAAGTCCACGATGAGGCGCTTCAGCGTCGCCGGGTTCTGGATCTCCGGCCGGGCCTTCTTGAAGATCTCCCCCAGCATCTCGCCTCGCTTGGGAAGCTCCGCAAGGATGTGTCGGTAGTGGGTCTCCAGTTCCTCCCCGTCGCGCGCGAGAAGGCTGGGCCAATCGAGACCCACGGGCGCGATCGGAGGATGGTTCCAGGGCGGTTGGGTCCGTTCGTGGGCCATCTTGAGAAAGAGCAGAAAAGTGATCTGCTCGGTGTAGGCCATGTAGGACAGGCCGTCGTCGCGGAGCAGGTGGGCGAAGCTCCACGCCTTGTTGACGATCTTCTGGGTGTCGTTCGACATCAGGCCACCCGGCTCCTCCGGTTGCACTTCCGCCTCCCACCGCGACGGTTCCCTTTCTTCCTCTCCGCTCCCCGCCCGGCCAGAATACGTTCGAGCAGGACGGACGCAGGCTCGTCCTCGGGATCCTGCGGGACCAGCCCACCCTCGAAGGCGCGCTTCAGTATGGCATGACGGAGGACGGCGGCCCGGCGCAGCGATAGCGCGTTGATCGCCCCAGTGGAGTGCGTGACTGAATTGATCGCGTCCGCAGATCGGCAAAGGATCTCTCCTTGCTCGGTCTCCGGAGGCAGCGGGAACGGAAAGGCCCGCAGCTTCGTCCCGTTGACATTCGCTTGACCGACTTGCTGAGATACTACGGAAGCAACCCAGGCTCGTCCATGAAGGCTATTCAGCGCGTTGGCCACGATTTGGGACAGGTTCGGACCCAGCATCTTCACACGGAGCAGATATGATGCGAACGAACAAGGGTCCGGATGTCCCCGGTACACTGCGGTCTTCCCCACCAACTCGGCGCTGTTCGTGCGATTGAACAGCAGATCGCCAGTGGCCAGCAGAAGCCTCGGAAACTCGGAATGGTCAGGCGGAAGGTACTTGAGGCGGTCGAGATTGAGTACGCCATCCTGAATGTTCCCCATACGAAGCACCGGGATGCCATCTTGACCGGAAGATGTCTTGGTCGAAGAACCGTAGTGAACACCATAGCTTACCTGATCGACCGTCGCCCAGCACCATCCGTCCGGGAGTTCCGGGAGGTGCCTCGCGTCGGGCCGCACGGGCTCCTTGTACTTCGTCTTCCAGTTCTTGGGCGGCTTGCGTCTCTTCCCGGCGAGCTTCGCGAGTTGCTCGGCCTCCCAGCGCTTGCGACGCTCGGCCAGAATCCGCGCAAGGAACTCCTCGCCGGTCTCCGAGGGAGGGTTCTCCTTCCTCCACTGCTCCGTCAGCCTGCCCTCGACGGCTGCCTTGAGGACAGACGCCCGGTAGCGCTTGAGGTTGGCCTCCGCCCGTTTCAGCGCGGCCACTCCCGCATCCATCTTCGCGAAGAGCGACTCGATCTTGGCGACGATCCGCCGCTGCTCGGGCAAAGGGGCGAGGGGTAGCGTCGAATCCTTGAGCCAGGCCTTAGGCACACGGCGCTGACCGACCGCTCCGCGCATGTTGTCTCGTGCTAGGAGCCTGCGCCGCAGAAAACCACGAGAGTGGAGGACGCTCGTTGCGGGCGCGGATCCGTCGTTCCATCTTATGGGAGGAGGTCGCTGGACCGGGGCCTCGTGGCGGGCATCGCGGCGGGGCGCGGATGGTGTCGGGGTTCCGCTGGCCGGTGACCGTGCTCCGGGATCGGTGC
>JAJEAO010000050.1 GCA_022822745.1 Acidobacteriota bacterium | reverse complement strand
GCCATCCGCTCCAGCAGCAGCGCCAGAACCGTCAACGCCACGTGCGCCCGGATCCGGCGCGCCACCCGGTGGTGGACCGGCCGCAGGCCGAGCCCGCTCTTCATCTGCCGCCACGCCTGCTCCACCCGCTGCAGCTGGCGGAGGAGTCGGAGTTCGACGGAACCTGAGTGCTGCGGACGAACACCCGGTTCACGCCCGCGGAGGTGGCGCGGCGCTACTGGCGGTCAGGGTATTCCGGGCGGTGAACCTCCGGCCGCCCAAAGTGATCCCCCAGATCAAGGATCCGGTTCGCGTGAAGGTCGAGGTCGAGGCAGCCCGAGATGGCGCGAGGCCGGCCCTCGACCTCCACTCGCGGCGTAGTGCCATAGCTGCCTGCGGCGTGTTGTAACTCCATACGCCACAATGAGTTGCAAATTTGAATTGTCGAAGATGAGCCTGACCGAGGTGCTTCGCGAACTCGGTGGTCTGGCATCGGACGAGAGTGGCGAACCATGACGTGGGCCGGCGTTCATGCGGCGAGTTCCAGACGCGCTGCCTCGCGATCCGACCACGGGATCGCCTTGACTCCGTAGTTGCCGATCGCGTTGACCACCTGCTGCGAGACTTGTTGTTCGGAGTCGTTGAAGATCGCGTAGGCCCGAGACTCGGGAGATCGCACGGCCTTCGTGTCCTCCCACGCGAAAGCCATGGCCAGTGCGTTCTTTCGATCCGGGCGATTGAACGCCTGAACGATGCGCTCCGGCGCGTCCCGCGATCTCGGTATGGCGAAATGGAACAGGTGGTCGTAGCCGCTCCTCCCGCTGAACTTGACTCTCGGTGTGTGCCGAATCTCGTGGCGGTCGAGCCATGCGGCGACGTCCTCGTGAAAGAGGCTTGCCACCCTGGGAGCTGCAAGATAGAACATGTCGTTCACGGCGAGCATGGTCTGGATCAGGCTATGCTTGCGGAGCGAGAAGTCCTCAGCGGACGCTTGAACTTGGAGAGCGTCGCCTTGTACCTGTACCCCGAATCCTCTCACAGTCATCTGAAACAACGCCTGCCGGCTGGTGCTCTCGATCTTGCACCCGTCCTGCTCGAGATCACGAATCGTGTAGCCGTCGTCCGTGAGCAGGTAACCGCCGTTCTCCCGCCGGGCATAGATCTGGAGATAGTCGTTGTGCCGGTCCAGGTACGGCGTCGTGATCTCGACCCAATCGCCGATCTGCCGCAGGGCGCTCCTGTCCTTCAGCCACGCGTGGTAGGCATCCAAGTGGCGTCGAATGTCGTCCATCACGTCAGGATTCCATGGTTCGAGTCTCGGCGCGTCGGGCGACTCGGGTCCGCGGCGGCGATGCGGTCCAGGAAGCCCTTGAGAATTCGAGGAGTGACGTGGTGGGGGCTCAGCTCCCGGATGCGTCTGCCCACGGATGACGCTCGGTCGAAGGACATCATCCGGGCGCGAACCAGCTCGATCATGAGTTCCAGCCCCCACAGTACAGGAATGTCCTGTCGCCGGCACTCGGCGCGCAGAGCCCGATCATTCGTGACGCAGGTCATGCCGAGGTCTCGCCCCGTCACCAGGCACGAAGCGTGCGCCGGCGAGATCTGCGGGGCGCACCGCCACGCGCGTTCAATGGTCATCGCCTGATCGTCGCTCGGCGCGAGGACCTCGATCCCGAGGGCTGAGCAATCGTCGTCATCGAGTGCCCCGACCTCCCGCAGGACATCGGTCGTTACGGTCACTCGCGGGTAGTGCGAGCTGACGCGCGCGAGTACTGCGATGTCTGTCGCTACGTAGGGGATCAGCACGGCGGCGTCCAGGACGAGGGAGGGTCGCCTGGTCGGCGTGAGGCTCAGTTGGTCCAGGTCCTCGATCGAGCAAGCATCTGCGTCAGGTCGAGGTCCAGGATTTCCGCTGCCCGCGACATCGTGATCCGGTTCTTCTCGACCGCCGTTCGGACCAGGCGAGCCATTCGATCTTCGATGAAGTCGTGGTGCTCGAGGCGGGCGGGTTCTCGGGACCGCCGCCAGTTCCCGGCGAACGCCGACTGCTGGAGGGGAAGCGGCTCGTCACTCTTCCTCAGCGTTTTCCCGGTTCTGGCCCGAACCTCCACCTGGAAGTGAACCCAGAGTTTGTCGGATGCTCGATTCGTCGCGACCAGGCGGTGGAGGACAGTGCGGTAGCTCACTCGGAACAGGCGCTTCACCTTCAGAACGCGCGTGATCAGGTCGTGGCCACAGGTCTGGTTCCACGCCACCGTGAACGCCGCCTCTGGCATCAGAAACGCGGACGCGAACCGGTCGGCCTCCCGTTCCGACCTGCGGGATTCATCCGTCGCGGCGCCGACGAAGTCACCGGGATGGAGCAGCACGTGCCCCAGCTCGTGCGCAGCGCTGAAGATCCAGCGTTCCACCGCGATCCGCGCCCACGCGTTGACGACCACGGCGGGGCCGCCGTCGGCGGCGCCGATGCTCAGTCCGAAGAAGTCGTCACTCTGGCGATGCAGAACCAGGACGCGGATCCCGTTGTTCTCCAGCAGGCCGCAGATGTCGCGCACCGGGGACCGGTCGTCGAGCCCGATCACCCTTCGCGCCTTGACCGCAGCCTGCTCCGGCGCGGCCCCGGAGAACCGGACGCTCGGTTCCAGCAGTGGGCACGGCGGACGCTCCGGTTCCAGGAACCGGTAGTCGTCGAGCCAGCGAGACACGCGGGCGAGGAGCGCGGCGCGCCCTCGAAACCGCTTGCGAGAGCGGAAGCGGACCGCCTCGAGTCGCCGGACGGGGCGCACGAGATCTGCCACCGGAACATCGAGCGCCGTAGCCATCTTCGACAGCGTCGCGCCGCGGGGCCCGGCCTGCCCCCGCTCGATCCTTCCGACCGCCGTGCGCGCCAGCCCGGCGCGCTCGGCCAGCGCCGCCTGCGTCAGCCTCCGGTCCCGGCGCAGACGGACCAGGTTTTCCCGAATGGCCTCGGAGTAACGATCCCTGCGCCGCATCGCCAAGGCATCATGCTATCGCAATGCGACAACAAGAGCCGTAATGGACTGTGCAAGCAGAATCCGCCTCGGGTAGAGTGCGGCGCGAACCATGACTCCAGCGCGGGCGGCGGGGCTTCTCGACTCGGCGGCGCTCGTGACCGGGGGAAGCCGCGGGATCGGGCGCGCCGTGGCGACGGCGCTGGTGGGGCAGGGGGCCTCGGTCGCGCTCACCGGCACCCGACGGGAGACCGCGGAGCGGGTCGCTGGCGAACTGACCCGGACCGGACCCGGTCGGGCGTTCGGGACCGGATGCGATGTCCGGGACGACAGCGATGTGGAGGCGCTCGCTGGCTTCGTCGAGGACCGGCTCGGGAGGCTCGACCTGCTTGTGAACAACGCCGGGATCGGGATCTACCGGCCGGTCCCCGAGCTGACCCTCGCCGAGTTCCGGGAGGTCGTGGAGACGAACCTGATCGGCGCCTTCGCCGTGATCCGCGCCTGCCTCCCGCTCCTCCAGGAGGCAGGCGGCGTGGTCGTGACCATCGGGAGCCTCGCCGGAAGGCATGCGTTCCGGGGCGGCGCCGCATACAACGCCTCCAAGTTCGGCCTGCTCGGGATGACCGAGGCGCTCATGCTCGACCTGCGGGACCGCGGCGTCCGGGTCTCGACCGTCATGCCCGGGAGCGTCGCCACCGGCTTCGCCGGCCGTTCGCCCGGAGACGGCGCGAACTGGAAGCTGTCCCCCGAGGATGTCGCCGAGGCGGTTCTCGCGGTGGCGTCCCTCAGGACCCAGGCGCTTGCGAGCCGCATCGAACTCCGCCCCAGCCGGCCCCCGACGAAGAATCCTCCGCCCCGAACCCGGTAGCCTCGGTCCGGCGACGGGGGGCGTGGGACAGGCGGCCGTGGGTCCCTCTTCGGAGGGCGTCGCTGCGGCGAGCCCGCGACTCAGTTCCAGGCGGCGAGCTCCGGGAGATCCGCCAGGGAAACCGCCCGGGCGCCGCCCGGGAGCGGGAAGGAGGTCGGCGTCCGGCAGAAGATCGTCCGGCCGAGAATCCGCTCCTCGCCGAGGCGGTGCGCCACCTTCCGGAGCTGGCCGGCGCCTCGGCGTCCGGGGCGCTCGGTCCACTTCGCGTCCCCGAGCTGGAACCTTCCCCCGCGGTGGAGCAGGAAATCCGCCTCGCAGGTCCGGTCGCGGTAGAACGCGAGATCCCAGGAGCCCCGCTCGTTCGCCTGGGCGCGGCGGAGTTCCGCGCAGACGAGCGTCTCCCAGAGCGGACCAGCCAGAGGGGTGGCGTGGAGATCCTCCAGAGTGTGGATCCCGCACAGGAAGGCAGCGAGACCGGAATCCCGCATGTAGATCTTCGGTCGCTTCACCAGCGAGCGGGTCCGATTCGAGAACCAGGGTTCGAGAAGCAGCGCCTGATGGGTGGCCTCGAGCACGGACAGCCAGGAGGAAACGGTCGAGCCGCTGATGCCGATGTCCCGCGCCAGATCGGCCCGGTTCAGGAGCTGGCTGGTCCGGAGAGCCACCGCGCGAAGGAAGCGGGCATGGTCGCGGACATCGCTGACGCGCAGCAACTGCCGCAGATCCCGCTCGAGATAGGTCGCAGCGTACGACCGGTAGAAGTCGCGGGCATCCAGCCGCGGATCGGCGTGGAGCTCCGGGAATCCCCCGCGCACCAGGAACGCCTCGGGCGTGAGACCGGGGACGGCGGATCGCGCCTCGGCGTAGGAGAGCGGCTCCAGCTCGGTGATCGAAGCCCGGCCCGCGAGCGCCGAGAGTCCCCCCGACAGGAGACGGAGCGGCTGCGATCCGGTCAGGATGAACTGCCCGGCCTCCCCCCGGTTCGAGTCCACCGCGATCTTGATGAATCGGATCAGCCCCGGCGCGTACTGCACCTCGTCCACGATGAGCGGCGGCGGGTGCCGCCGAAGGAACGACTCCGGCTCCCGCTCCGCCTCGTCGGCTTCCGCCGGGTAGTCGAGCGTGACGAAGGCGTGGTCCGGGAAAAGCCGGCGCACCAGGCTGGTCTTGCCGGTCTGCCGCGCCCCGGTGAGCACGACGACCGGGCGGGTCTCGACGCGGCGCCGCAGCACCGCCTCGATCCGTCGCGGGATCCACATCGGTCAGATCCTACGATGACACTGGAGAATCGGCCGGGCCGCGCTGCGCGTTCGATCCCGTCGGCGAGGCGCCGCAGCCCGGCCAGCGGATCGCCGATCTCCGGCGAGGATCCCCCGCCCCGAACCTGGTGTCCCGGCCCGGGACTATTCGCAGATGAGCCCGTCGCCGTCGGCGTCGTTCATGAACGCATAGAGCGGGTGGCTCCGCGTCACCGGCAGCGGCGCCCGGCACGCGAACGCCTCGGCGCAGGTCACGCGGCCGTTCTCGTTCGCATCGCAGCGGTCGAGCCACTCGCCGGGGTCGAGGGGATCCTCCGGAGTCTGGCTCGGTCCGGGGAGTTCGCACTGCGGACGGGCGATCGCCTCGGCGGAACACCCGGTCAGGGCCATCTTCAGAAACGCGGCTTCCCGGTCGTCCACACTGAGACCCCAGCGCTGTTTCACGTGGACCACCTTCCCGGCGAACCAGCACTGGTTGTGCTCGGGCAGGTAGTCGGCGGCGTCGAGAGCTCCCTTCCGCCGGTTCTCGGCCTTCAGCGCGAGGGTCAGGTTGCCGGGGTCGTGCGAGAAATCGAGGACATCGTCCGCCGGGAGGCCGCTGTCGCGGGCCTCGGCGATCGCCACGATGTGCTCGATCTCGGTCTCGGCGAGGCCTCGAGCGCGGAGGTCGGCGCAGGTATAAGGGGTGCGGTCCATGCGGAGCTGGCTGCGGAGGAGCCCTTCCAGCCCCGTGGGGAAGAAGTTCTGTGGCCGCTCGCGCGGGTTCCGGAGGTGCTCCGGCTCGACCGGGAGCTCCATGCGGATGTCGAAGCGGGCCACCTCGGTCGCCAGCTCGGACCCGGGTCCGGTCCAGCCGGTGGCGATCAGCGTGGCCGCCAGCCCGCCGATGAGTAATCGCCGCATGAGCCTCCTCTTCAGGGAACCAGCACGACCGCAGCGGACGGCAGCGCCTCCCCGTCGGCCTCCGCCTGCCAGACCTCGCCCCGAGCGCAGTAGAGCGGCGGCGTCAGCGTGCCCGTGGTGACGATCTCACCCGCCCGCAACGGATCGCCGGCGGCGGCCGTGAGGCCGGCGAGCGCGCCGAGAGCGTTGAGCGGATTTCCCATGACCAGGCGACCCTGGCCGTCCGCGGCGTGGACCCCGTGCCGGGTCATGGAGACGCGAAGGGCGGTCAGCTTCCGTGCGAGTTCCTCCGGATCTCCCGCCGGCGCCAGGGGGCCCACGGCGAGAGCGTGGTGAAGGGCGCTGGTGGCGACGGCGTCCGCGGGACGCATCTTCCACCTGGGGTAAGAGGAGTCCACGACCTCGAAGCCCAACCCCACTTCCGCGACATGTCGGGCGACGTCCGCGCCTCTCGCTCCCGGCGGCGGCTCGGAGGCGAGCACCAGGACCACCTCGCATTCGATCTTCGGTTCGACCGAGCCCGACATCGGGAGGATGGGGAACTCGCCGTCATCCCCGGTCCGGATCACGGAGTCCTCGAACATCGAACCCCACACCGGCTCGGCGAGTCCGGCATCCTGCCAGGTCGAGGTGTTCGTGAAGCCGATCTTGCGGCCCACGACCGGAGACCGGGCGGCCCGCCGGCAGGAGAGGATCCCGGCAACCCGGTACGCCGCGCCGAGGTCGAAATCGGGGAAGCGCGTCGTGAACGGAGCAAGCCTCCCTCCCGCCGCCCGCGCCGCCGCAATCTCTTCCGCAATTTCTTCCGGCTCCCAGGACCGATCCGTCATGGTGCGAAAGTCTATGCGGGTCCGACGCCGACCATCGCGGTTAGCATCCCGGGCTCTCCCGGCGAGGCGCCCATGGCCCACTACAGCATCCGAATCCGCGACCACTTCATGTGCGCTCACACCCTGCGCGGCGCGCTCTTCGGCCCCGCGGAGGGCCGGCACGGAGCCACCTACGAGGTCATCGTGGAAATCCGCGGTCCCTCGCTCGACGAGAACAACGTGCTGCTCGACCTGAACTGGGCGGAGCGCGCGCTCTCCGGGGTTCTGGAGCCGCTCCGCTTCAGCGATCTCGACGAGGTCTTCCCCGGCGAGAACACGACGACCGAGTTCCTGTGCCGCCGGATCCACGACGGCGTGGCGGCCGGTCTCCCGCCTTCGTTCCGCGGCGTGGTCCGCGTCGAACTCGTCGAGAACCCCCGGATGGCCGCCGCCTACGAGGCTGCCGTGCCCGACGCGGAAGCCCCGATCCGTCCTCCCTCCTGAGATCCCCGATGCCGTCCGACCCCACCGCCCTCGACACCCGCGCCGTCCACGAAGGCGCGCTGCTCCCGCGGCCGCTCGGCGCGGTCTCGACGCCGGTGTTCGCCACCGCGAACTTCGAGTACCACGGCGAGGAGTACCACGACGTCGGCTACCTCCGCCTCTCGAACAGCCCGAACCACGCCGTCCTCCATCGGCGGATCGCTTCGCTCGAAGGGGCGGAGGACTCCCTCGTCACCGGAAGCGGGATGGCGGCGATCTCGTCGGCGCTGCTCACCTTCCTCGGCGCCGGGGATCACCTGCTGGTCCAGGACGTGGTGTACGGCGGCACGGCGAACCTGCTGGCCCACGACCTTCCCCGCCTCGGCATCCATCACACGCGCATCGATCCCCAGAACCCCGACTCGTGGGCCGCCGCGCTCACGCCGCGGACCCGGATGATCTATGTCGAGACGCTCACGAATCCGCTCGTCCAGATGGCCGATCTCGAAGCCGTTCCCCGGTTCGCCGCCGAGCACGGCCTCATCTCGTTCATCGACAACACCTTCGCCAGCCCGGTCCTCTTCCGGCCCGCCGAGCGCGGTTTCGATCTGGTCATGGAGAGCGCGACGAAGTACATGAACGGGCACAACGACATCGTCGCCGGCTGCGTCTCCGGAAGCGCGACGAACGTCCGCCGGATCAAGCTCATGCTCGACCACCTCGGCGGCTCGCTCGACCCGCACGCGTGCGTTCTCCTCGAGCGGGGGCTCAAGACGATCGGGCTCCGGGTCCGCCGCCAGTCGGCGAACGCGCTGGCGCTCGCCCGGTTCCTCGCCTCCCGTCCCGAGGTCGCGATCGTCCACTACCCGGGGCTCGCGTCCCATCCCCAGCACGAGCGCGCCGCGCGACTCCTCGACGGCGGCTTCGGCGGCATGATCTGCTTCGAGTTGAAGGGCGGCGCCGGACCGGCCGAGCGCTTCTGCTCGGCGCTGGCCCTGCCGGTCGTCGCGGCGAGCCTCGGCGGCGTGGAGTCGCTCATCGTGCGTCCGGCGGCGGCGATCCACAGCGGTCTCTCCGCCGAGGAGCGGGACGAACAGGGGATCGCCGAGGGGCTCATGCGTTTCTCCACCGGCATCGAAGCCGCCGAGGATCTGATCGCCGACTTTGCCCGGGCCCTCGACCACGCCTTCGTCTGAGGGTGTCCGCAGCCCCCTTCCCCCCGCTTCCGGACCACCGCTACGGGATCGTTTACGCCGATCCCCCGTGGGACTACCGCGGCCAGCTCCAGCACGCCGGGCCCGGCAGCGAGGACACCGGCGGCGCCGTCCGCCACTATCCCACGGTCCCGCTCGAGGAGCTCAAGGCGCTGCCGGTCCATCGGATCGCCGCCCGCGACTGCCTCCTGTTCCTGTGGAGCACGAGCCCGCACCTGGACCAGGCGATCCAGCTCGGCAAGGCGTGGGGCTTCGCGTGGGCGACCGTGGCTTTCGTCTGGGACAAGCTCCGGATGAACCCGGGCCACTACACGATGAGCCAGTGCGAGCTGTGCCTCGTCTTCCGCCGGGGCCGCATCCCGCTCCCCCGCGGCGCCCGCAACGTGCGCCAGCTCGTCCGCGAGGAGCGGCGCTCCCACTCGGCCAAACCCGAGGAGGTGCGCCGCCGCATCGAGGCCATGTTCCCCGAGCAGCCCCGGATCGAGCTCTTCGCCCGCCGCCGCGCCCCGGGCTGGGAGGCCTGGGGCCTCGAGGCCGTCGGCGCGTGATCCGCGCGCGCCGGGCAGCCGCCGCCCTGCTCGTCCTCCTCGTCTCCCCGGCGACAGCTCAGGAGACCGAGTCTCCGGCCGGTCCGGTCGTGCTCGCCGTGGCCGGCCCCGACCAGACGCAGGTCCTTGTCCTCGCGAACGGCTCGGAGCTCGTGGGCCGCATCGTGGAGGTGGGCGTGGAGCACGTTCGGTTCCTGAGCGGCAGCATGGAACTGACGGTCCCGATCCGGGAGATCCGGGCGGTGCGAGCCGCGCCGGCGGCTCCTCCCGCGGGGAGCGCCGCCTGGTTTCCCACTTCGAACCGAACCCGTCTCTTCTTCGCGCCCACCGCGCGGCCGCTGCCCCGGGGAAGCGGATACGTCGCCGACCACCTGTTCTTCTTTCCGAGCGTCGCCTACGGGATCACCGACCGGTTCACCCTGGGCGCCGGTCTGTCCCTCTTCCCCGGGGTGGCGCTTCACGAGCAGCTCGCCTTCGTGACGCCCAAGGTTGGCTGGCAGGTCGGAGACCGGACCCATTTCGCGGTCGGAGCGCTCTTCGCAGCGTTTCCGCGGGATGCCGAAGAAGACCCCAACCGGGCCGGAATCGCCTACAGCGTCGGCACCTGGGGCGAACCGGACGCCAGCCTGACCGCAGGCTTCGGCTACGGGTTCACGAACGATGGGCTCGCCGAGCGTCCGATGGTGGTTCTCGGCGGGGAGCGGCGCGTCTCCCGCCGCATCGCGCTCGTCACCGAGAACTGGATGTTTCCCGGTCTCGAGGGTCCGCTGGTTTCCGGCGGCGTGCGCTTCCTGGGCGAGAGGATCTCCGTGGATCTGGCGCTCGCCCGCGCGCTCGGCGAGGAAGACGCCTGGCTTCCCCTTCTGAGCTTCGTCTTCGCCTTCGGAGAGCGCTGAGCTCGGGGCGCCCCGATCGGGGCCATGGAGAATCCGTCGGGACGCTCCTTGGTTGCACCATGACGTTCGTGTCCACCACGATCAAAGGCGGCCCTCCTCCTTCATCGCTCGCAGTGTCGCATCGCTGGTGTCGATGGGCCCGATCGCGCGTCTCCCCTCTCGGATTCGGTCGATGAGTTCGTCCACATCCAGCGTGCGACCCGAGAAGGTGCTCTCGAGGCGGGCGAGGATCTCGCTGTTCACGCTGCGACGGTTCCTGGTGGCGGACTTCCGGAGGTCGCGGTGCAACCGTTCGGAGACCCCTCGAAGGGCGATCCGGGGCATGGCTGCCACCGGAACGGTAGCGCGATGATCGCTTCCCCGCGAACGAGCCGGACCCTCCGTCACCGCTCCCAGAGTTCGCGGATCCCCGCCGAGTGGATGCGCGGGTGGCCGAGCCGGAAGCGCCCCTCCCCGGTGTAGAGGACGACGCCACCCTCGAACGCATCCCCGGTTGCCGCCGCGAGACGCAGGAGGCCCCGCGCGTCCCGCGGCTCGACGGTCCGCGACGCCTTGATCTCGACCCCCCAGGTCTGACGCCGGCGCGTGATCACGAGGTCCACCTCGGCGCCGTCTCGGCTCCGGAAGTGCCAGAAGCGGAGGTCGGGATCGGTCCACGATCCCTCGGCGATGAGTTGCTGGACCGCGAAGGTCTCCAGCACTCCGCCCATGGCGCTCCGGTCGTCGAGCCAGTCGGCGGCGGTTCGGCCGGCGAGGGTGCACAGGAGCCCGCTGTCCACGAAGTGCACCTTGGGCGCCTTGATGACCCGCTTGGCGCCGCTCGGGCTCCACGCGGGCAAGCGGCGAATCAGGAACAGGCGCTCCAGCACGGCCAGGTATCTCCGCACCGTTTCCCGCCGGAGGCGGAGCCCGTTCGCCAGCCGGCTCACGTTCAGGGTGGCGCCGGGGCGATAGGCGAGGAGCTCCAGGAGTCGCTCCACACCGATCCAGTCCCGGATGCGGGCCACGTCCCGAACATCCCGAGCGAGGATCTGGCGCACGTAGTTGCGGTGCCACTGTCGCGCCCGGTGCGCCGGTCGGCGGCGGACTTCCGGATACCCGCCGGCCACGAGCCGTTCCGGCACATCGGTCGCCCAGTTCCCGGACTCCCCCTCGAGGCCGGGGCCGAGTGCGCCCTCGAGGAACGCCTCCAGAAACCCGCCCCGGCGCCGCTCCTTCTCGGCTTCGGTGAGGGGATGGAGCGTCTGGATCTCCATCCGGCCCGCGAGCGATTCGCTCCCCGCCGGCACCTGGTTCAGGTTGGCCGAGCCGGTGAGCAGGAACCGCCCCGGGCGGCGGTCCCGATCCACCGAGACCTTGATCGCCGGCAGCAGGGCGGGGGCCTTCTGAACCTCGTCGAGGGTGACGAAGGTCGGGAGCGAGGCCACGAACCCCTCCGGATCCTCCCTGGCCGCGCGACGGTAGTTGCTCTCGTCGAGCGTGAGATAACGACGGTCCGGGTCGAGTCGCTGAACGAGCGTGGTCTTCCCGCTCTGGCGCGAGCCGATGACGCAGGCGACCGGAGTGTCCGAGAGCGCATCCCGGAGCAACGGGGCGAGGGCGCGCGGCAGGAAATCCGGCATGGCGGCAGGTTGACCATTGTATGGGCGGCAGATTGGCGATTCGATGGATCGCGCAATGGTCGGTGTCGATGTCTCGGATTGACGACCACCCGGGCCGCGGATCGGGCGCCGAACCTGCTACGGGTGGGCGTCGCGGAGGCTTTCGAGCCGGGCGCGGAGGGCGTCGGCCTCCTCGGTCTCCGGGTGGGCGGCGATGGCGCGCTCCCACAGCGCGATCCCGGCGTCGAGATCCTGCTCGGCGAACAGCCGGATCTGTCCGAGCCCGATCAGCGCGAGGAGGTGGTCCGGCTCTTCCACGAGGAGCTCTTCGTAGATCCCGGCGGCGCGCCCCACGTCGCCCTGACCCAGGTAGGCGAACGCCAGCCGCGCCTGGATGTCGAGGTCGTCCGGGCTCAGGTTGCGCGCCTGCTGGAACCAGTACGCCGCTTCGGTGAAGTCGCCCGCCTGGAGGTGGATCTCTCCGACTGCGGCGCGGGCCGCCGGGTCGTTCGGTCGGGCCTCGACCGCCGCCGTGAGCGAGGCGAGCAGGTCCGGGTCCACGGCCCCGGGGGCGATTTCGGGGTGGTCGGCCGGCAGTTCGGTCGGGCCCGCCGGAGCGGTGGGCGGCGCTGGACCCTCGGGCGCGCTCGCGAGCAGCACGCCGATGAGCACGCCGAAGAGGATCCCGGCCCCGAAGAACAGGGCCCGTTCGGTGAGCGGGTTCATGGGGGAATCATGCCGCCGGCCCGGATCCCCGGCGCGCTCCCACGGTCTCGGCCATCGAGCGGCCCCCGACGTAGAGATAGCCGGCGGAGAACAGGAGAAGGAAAGGGGCAGAGGCGAGTACGCCGTTCGCCGCGGACCAGAGGGTCGCGGCCGCCAGCGCCGTTCCGAGCAGGAGTTCGGCCGCCGGGGTCAGGATCTCCCGCGGGCGGTAGGACTTGGACTTCCACCGATCGGTCCGCCTGGCGACGCCGTACTTCGGCGTGCGCACGAAGGGAGTCCGCCGCCCGATCATGCCGTCGAGCACCGCGGCGGCGTTGCTGATCGAGAGCCCGATCCCGACCGCGAGGGTTCCCGGAATGGCGCGGATGCGGTCGCCGAGCCGTCCCCCGTCGCCCGCGAAGCCGAGCACCCGGTGCTGGGAAAACGCATAGAACACGACGACCGAGATCGTCGCGGCGGCGAAGATGGGCAGGTCGAGGAGCGCCATCTCGCGCAGCCCGGTGTGGACCCGGACGACCAGCGCCGGGATCATGAGCAGGCTGAGGAGCGCCATCAGCGGGTAGGCGAGGTTCCCGGTGAGGTGGAACAGCGCCTCGACCCGCACCCGCAGCGGCAGCGGCGAGGCGAGGATCTGCGGCAGCAGCTTCCTTGCGGTCTGGAGCGATCCCTTCGCCCACCGCCGCTGCTGCGCCTTGAATGCGTTCATCGAGACCGGAAGCTCCGACGGGGCGCCGATCGCGGGCGCGAAGAGGAACTTCCACCCCCGGAGCTGGGCGCGGTAGGACAGGTCGAGATCCTCGGTCAGCGTGTCGCCCGCCCAGCCCCCCGCGTCCCGGATCGCCTCGCGCCGCCAGACCCCGGCGGTTCCGTTGAAGTTGAAGTAGCAGTCGAGGGCGTGCCGGCCGCCGTGCTCGGCGATGAAGTGGCCGTCGAGCAGGATCGCCTGGATCCGGGTGAGCGCCGAGTACTCCCGATTCAGGTGCTCCCACCGCGCCTGGACCATCGCGATCCGCTCGTCCGCAAGCAGGCAGGGGAGGGTCTGCCTCAGGAAGTCGGGGCGCGGCGTGAAGTCGGCGTCGAAGATCGCGACGAACGGCGCGGTGGAGACCTCGAGCCCGGCGGCGAGCGCTCCCGCCTTGAACCCGGCGCGGTCCGCCCGGTGAAGGCGCGCGATGTCGAGCCCCTGCGCCCGCTGCGCCGCCACCGCGCGTTCGGCGATCTCCCCGGTGTCGTCGGTCGAGTCGTCCAGAACCTGCACGTGGAGACGGTCGCGCGGGTAGTCGAGCGCGGCGACCGACTCGACCAGACGCTCGACGACATAGCGCTCGTTGAAGACCGGCAACTGGACCAGCACATGCGGCGGCCGGGTTTCGAGCCGCGGCAAGCCGGCGTCACGGGCCCGCTCGGCCGCCCGCAGCGCCTCTTCTCCGCGCCGGAGTACGGCGATCACGAGCCGGTAGCGGTGGGATCCGTACGCCGACAGCAGCAGCAGGACGGTGAAGTACGCCGTGAGGACGGTCTCGGCGAGCGGCATGGCGGCCCGGACCTTACTCGGGTTCCTGCCGGTCGGGTGGGGGGCGCCGAAGGCGCCGGGCCTCGGGACTCGAACGATGCCGCCGAGTCGGGGGATCCCGGCCCCCGACTCGACTCGCCCCACATCATTACTCTCTCCGGGACATGCTGGACCGGACCGGAGACCTGTGGCGAGCCCATCTCGAGACGCGCCTCGGCGGCGTGGCGGTGGATCTGGAGGCGTGCGGGTTCGACGCCGTCCTGATTTCCGCGGGATCCCCCTACATCCACTTCCGGGACGACCAGCCCGCTCCGTTCCGCGCCAACGCGCACTTCCTGCACTTCTGCCCGCTGGAGGCGCCGCGGCACCAGCTCCTGCTTCGGCCGGGCAAGCCGCCGTTTCTCGCGGCCTGGTGTCCCGACGACTTCTGGTACGAACCGCAGCGGGTCGGGTCGCCGGCCTGGGCGGCCGACTTCGAGGTCGTCGAGTGTCGCAGCCGTCCCGGACAGGCCGGCGAGATCGCCCGGCGGCTCCCCGCCGGCGGCCGGACCGCGTTCGTGGGGGAGGACGCCGCGGTCGCCGAGACGTTCGGGCTCGCTGCGAATCCGGGCCGCCTGCTGGATCGGATGGACTGGCGGCGCGCCGTCAAGACCCCGTACGAAGTCGCCTGCATCGCCGAGGCGAATCGGGTCGCGGCGGACGGCCACCGGGCGGCGGAGGCGGCGTTCCACGACGGCGGAAGCGAAATGGAGATCCACCGGGCGTTCGTGGCGGCGGTCGGATGCGAGGAAGCAGCCCTCCCCTATCCCTCGATCGTGGGGCTCGACGAGAAGGGGGCCGTGCTCCACTACGAGGGGAAGCGCACCGATGTCCGCGACGCGCGCACTCTCCTGATCGACGCCGGGGCGAGGGTTCGCGGCTACGCCTCGGACATCACCCGGACCCGGCCGGGAACCCGCGCCGGCGGCCGATTCCGGTCGCTCGTCGCCGCGATGGAGTCCGCGCAGCAGGCGCTGTGCGACGGAGCGCGCCCGGGCCGCCCGTGGGCGGAGCTCCACGCGGAGGCGCACCGTTCGCTCGCGGGAGTGCTCCGGGAGGCGGGCGTGATCCGGGTGTCCCCCGACGAAGCGGTCGAGAGCGGCCTCAGCCGCGTCTTCTTCCCCCACGGTCTCGGACACTTCCTCGGAATCCAGGTCCATGACGTGGGAGGCCACCTCGCGCACCGGGACGGACGGCGGGCGGAGCCCCCGCCCGAGCACCCGACGCTGCGAACGACCAGAACCCTCGAGCCAGGCCACGTGATCACCGTCGAGCCCGGCGTGTACTTCATCCCGATGCTGCTGGACCCCTGGCGCGAGGGCGCCCGCCGACGCGCCGTGGACTGGGAGGCGGTGGAGGCCCTTCTGCCCTTCGGCGGCGTGCGCATCGAGGACGACGTGCTCGTCACCGACGGCGCGCCGCGCAACCTCACCCGGGAGCACCTCCCCACGTAGGCGCCTCCGGCGCCTGCCGCCTGCCGGCGCGCTCGCGCAGCCCCCTCCCGCCGGGACACGCACTGCCGGCACCTGCCGCCGGGACACGCACTGCCGGCGCCTGCCGGCGCGCCGGGCTGGTTCTCGCGGTAGCGGCCCTGCCCGGCACGCTCGCGCCGGCGCCTCCGACCGGAACACCCGCTGCCGGCGCTTGCCGGCGCGCCGGGCTCCTGGCAGGCACGCTCGCACCGGCACGTGCCGGCGCGCCGGGCTCCTGCCCGGCACGCTCGCGCCGGCGCCTCCGACCGGAACACCGGCTGCCGGCGCTTGCCGGCGCGCCGGGCTCCTGCCCGGCACGCTCGCGCGGGCACCTCCCGCCGGAACACGCACTGCCGGCGCCTCCGAGCGACGCACTTCCTGCCGGCGCCTCCCGCTGGGACACGCACTGCCGGCGCCTCCCGCCGGCGCGCTACGCTGCCGGCAATGGGTGCCGAAGCGTGGAGGCCAGGCTCCGGCGGCGGCATTCCACCGCGCCGGGTTCGAGAGCGCTGGCGTCGCTTGGAGACAGCGAAGACCGCACGTGCGCAGGGAATTCGCAGCACGACTGGTCCCCTTGGGACATATTCGAGAAGCTATCTGCCCCACCGGGACCACGATGGCAAGACTCACCATGTGACGTTTCGTCTCGCGGACTCCGTCCCCGCTCACGTCGTCGCCCGCTGGCGTGAGGAAGTCGCGAGAGACAGGCGGCTCACGCAAGCCTGGGAGCGGCACCGGTGGCTCGAGGACCGCATCCGTCGCTTCGAAGACGCCGGGCACGGCGCCTGCCATCTCGGGCGCCCCGAGATCGCAGCTCTCGTGCGTGAGGCACTGCTTCACTCCGATGGCGGGCGATACCAACTGCTCGCGTGGTGCGTCATGCCGAATCACGTCCATGTCCTGCTGCGCCAAGTGGGACATGCGCCCCTTGGACGGGTCGTTGGGTCGTGGAAGACGTGGATCACTCGCGGCGCCAATCGCATCCTCGGACGACGCGGGCCGTTGTGGGCGCGCGAGTACTACGACCGCGAGATCCGAAGCCCTCGACACCTGGCCTTCACCTTCAACTACATCGAGCAGAATCCGGTGAAGGCCGGGCTGTGTCGACGACCGGAGGACTGGCGGTGGGGATCCGCGGCGGAAAAGGTGGCGCGTGACGCCGCGCGAGGGGCGGGCCGGGACGGCTGCCGGGGGTGAGGCGTGCCGGGCGGGAGCCC
>JAJEAO010000109.1 GCA_022822745.1 Acidobacteriota bacterium | reverse complement strand
GGGCGGGCGCCGCCAGCGCCCCGGCGATCGCGGCGCCGGCGACGAGCGCGGCGGCGCCCACCGCCAGTCGGGGGAACGGCGAGGCGCCCACAGTCAGCCGGCGGAACGGGGAGGAGCCCACAGCCAGCCGGCGGAACGGAGGGGCCGCCAGACCCCAGGCGACCAGCAGCAGCGCCAGCGCGACCGCGCATCCCGCCCCCCTCGCGGCCGCGCCGGCCGAGGCCATCCAGCCGCCGGTCAGGACGATGCCGAGCCAGTAGGCCGTCGCCAGCAGGAGAAGCGGCGCCCGGACCCGGGGACCGGCGTCGGGCATCCGCGACCTCCGGCCTACGGCGCCGGAGGCGCGGACGGCAGGCCGAGCCTTCCCGCCGCCCGCCGGCGCGCCGCCTCATGGACCGCGCGACGCCAGCCCCGCTCGGGCATCCGCTCCCGGTGCCCGGCGAGCGCCGCGACCGCCGCTCGCCGCAGCTCGACCTGGACCGGGGGCGGAAGGGCGGCGACCAGGCGGTCGAGGAGCGCCGCCCACGCCGTCTCGATCCGGGCGGCGCGCCGCCGTGAATCCGACCGATCCTCCCGAAGGCCGCGGATCTCGGCCGCCCCGGCGCGGGCCAGCGCTTCGATCCGACCGGCGGTCTCCGGATCGACGGCGAGCCCCGGCGGTGCGCGCCAGGAAGCGAGGAGGACGACGGGGTCCGGCTCGGGCCGGTCCTCTTCCACCGAAGGGTTCCGGACGCCCCCGGCGCCGCGGCGCTTCCGCGCGGCGGCCGCCGCCTCGACCGGCGCCGCGCAGCGGCGCAGAGGCATGCGGGGCGAGGGCCGGAGCGACTGATCGAGCGCGGTCCGGATCCCCTCCAGGGCCGCCTCGAGAGGGATGCCGCTTCGCTCCCAGCCGCGGGCGACCTCCCAGTCGGCCGGGGTCAGCAGCGGCGCGCCCCCGCGACGGCGGGTGAACTCGCGCTCCACGGCGACGAGATAGTCGTCCGGCCGGGTCACCGGACGAGGGCGGCTTCGCGGTTCGCGACCTCCCGCTCGGCCGGGTGGTCGGCGCGGAGCGCGTCCACCGCGTGGACGACGGTGCGGCCGCCTCCGTCGAGCGCCACCGCGAGGCCGCCGCTCGGATCGAGGCCGTCGGTGACGCCGCGGACCTCCGTCCCGTCGTGGAGTTCGACCCGGCAGCGCTGCCCCCGGGCCGCCGGACTGAGCCCTTCCCAACAGGCCGCCAGGCTCTCCGGGTCGGAGAGGAGCCGGCGCGCGGCCCGTTCGAAGGACGCGACGATCGCTCCGGCGAGCTCGGCGCGACCGATGACGGGTCCCAGGGCGCCCGCCGGCGCAGAGGCGCCGGCCGGATCGAATCCGATGTCCACCGGGAGCAGATTCACGCCGAACCCGACGACCACGAGCCCCGGTCGGTCCGACGAGAACCCGGCCTCGGTGAGCACCCCGGCGACCTTGCGGCCGTGGAGGTCGAGATCGTTCGGCCAGCGGAGGACGACCAGCGCTCCCGTCGTGCGGCGGAGCGCCGTCGCGAGAGCCACGCCGGCGGCGATCGGCAGGAGCGCGAGCCGGGACGGCGCCCGGAACCGCTCCCCGGGACTCTCCGGGCAGGGGGCGGCGAGGAGGCTCAGATAGAGCCCCCCGCGAGGGGACTCCCAGCGCCGCCCGTAGCGGCCCCGACCGGAGGTCTGCTCCTCGGCGACGAAGACGGCGCCCGCGCCGCAGCGGCCCTCGGCGTCGAGAACGGCGGCCCGGGCCAGATCGTTCGTGGACTCCGTCCTCCGCCACACGCCGACGAACGGGGGCGGGCCCTTTCCCGAGGAACCCGCGAGCACGGCTTCGCGGACCCGGCCGGCGAAACCGCGGACGAAGTCAGGCACGGGCGCCGCCCGCGCGGCGGGAGGCGAGGCGCCGGGCAAGCGCCCGGGCCGAGTCCGAAGTGGGCGTATCGGGGCCGAACACCTGGCTGACTCCCATCCGCAGCAGCCCGGGGATGTCCCGATCCGGGATCACGCCGCCGACGAAGACGGGCACGTCCTCCAGCCCGCGGGCGCGCAGACTGTCGAGGATCCGGGGAACGAGCGTCAGGTGCGCGCCGGAAAGGATCGAGACGCCGACCGCCTCGACGTCTTCCTGGAGAGCCGCCTCGGCGATTTCCTCGGGCGTCCGGCGAAGGCCGGTGTAGATGACCTCGAAACCGGCGTCCCGCAGCGCCCGCGCCACGACCAGCGCGCCCCGGTCGTGCCCGTCGAGCCCGGGCTTCGCGACCAGGATCCGGTAGGGAGGTTGCGCCGCCAGGGGCGCGGCGTCGGGCGCCGCCGTCACATCGAACGGCGGTATCGCCCGCCCACCTCGAACAGAGCCTCGGTGATCTGCCCCAGGCTGGCGACCTGAACCGTCTCCATCAGCTCCCCGAAGACGTTGCCGCCCGCGCGGGCCACCGCCTGCAGCCGCCGCAGCGCCTCCGGGGCCGCGTCGGCATGCCGCTGGCGGAACGCCTCCACCCGCTGCACCTGGTCCTCCTTCTCGTCGGCGGTCGCCCGCGCCAGCGGCACCGAGGGGCCCTCCTCCTCCGCGTCGCCGCGGAAGGTGTTGACTCCGATGATCGGGATCTCGCCGGAGTGCTTCTTCACCTCGTAGCGGAGGGACTCCTCCTGGATGCGGTTTCGCTGGTACTGCCGCTCCATCGCCCCGAGAACGCCGCCGCGAGCATGGAGGCGGTCGAACTCGCGAAGCACGGCTTCCTCCACGAGATCGGTCAGCTCCCGGACGATGAAGGCGCCCGCGAGCGGGTTCTCGTTCCAGGTGTTCCCGAACTCCCGGTTGATGATCTTCTGGATCGCCACCGCCCGGCGCACCGATTCCTCGGTGGGCGTCGTGATCGCCTCGTCGTAGGCGTTCGTGTGGAGGGAGTTGCAGTTGTCGTTCGTCGCGGTGAGCGCCTGCAGCGTGGTGCGGATGTCGTTGAACTGGACTTCCCGGGCGTGGAGCGAGCGACCCGAGGTCTGGATGTGGACCTTGAACTTCTGCGCCCGCTCGGATGCGCCGTAGCGGAGCTTCATGGCGCGCGCCCAGATCCGCCGCGCCACCCGGCACATGACGGAGTACTCGGGATCGAGTCCGTTCGAGAAGAAGAACGAGAGGTTCGGCGCGAAGTCGTCCACCCGCAGCCCGCGGGCGAGGTAGTACTCGACGTAGGTGAACCCGTTGGCGAGCGTCAGGGCGAGCTGGGTCACCGGATAGGCGCCCGCCTCGGCGATGTGGTAGCCGGAGATCGAGGCCGAATAGAAGCCCCGGATCCGCTCGGCGATGAAGTACTCCTGGACATCGCCCATCAGCCGCAGCGCGAAGGCGGTGGAGAAGATGCAGGTGTTCTGGGCCTGATCTTCCTTCAGGATGTCCGCCTGAGCCGTCCCTCGCACCGTCTCAAGGGTCCGCGAGCGGATGCGGGCCGTCTCGTCCGCCGTGGGCTGGCGTCCGGCGTCGGTCGCGAACCGCTCGAGTTCCTGGCGGATGGCCGCATTCAGGAACATCGCGAGGACGGCGGGCGCGGGGCCGTTGATCGTCATCGAGACGCTCGTCGTCGGGTCGGCGAGCCGGAACCCGCGGAACAGGTCGCACATGTCGTCGAGCGTCGCGATGGACACCCCGCCCTCGCCGATCTTGCCGAAGATGTCGGGGCGCCGCGCCGGGTCGGCCCCGTAGAGCGTCACCGAATCGAACGCCACGGAGAGCCGGGCGGCGGACTCGCCTCGGGTGAGCAGGTGGAAGCGGCGGTTCGTGCGCCGGGGGCCGCCCTCCCCGGCGAACTGGCGCCGCGGCGTCTCTTCGGGCCGGCGGAACGCGAACACCCCCGATGTGAACGGGTAGTGGCCGGGCAGGTGCTCGTCGAGCAGGAACCGGAGCGTGTCGCCGCGCCCGGTGAAGTCGGGGAGCGCCACCCGCGGCACCCGGGTCCCCGACAGCGACTCCCGGTGCGTCTCCACTTCGCGGTGGCCCCCGCGGACCGGATAGCGGGTCGTCGGGCCCTGGTAGTCGGCCGAGATCCGCCTCCAGTCCTCGAGCAGCTTCCGGCTCCCGGAATCGAGCTGGTCGCGGGCGCTGCGGGCGCGTTCTTCCACGACGCGAACGACGTCGGTCGCCGTTCCGACTCCAGCGAGATCCGCCGCGGCGGCCTCGAGGTGCTCCGCCCGCGCGGCGGCCCGGACCTCGGAGGCGACTCGTCGGCGTTCCTCGCGCAGCGTCGCGGCGATCTCGGCGAGGTAGCCGGCGCGTGCTGCCGGAAGCAGCCGGGTGGAGGAGACGGCGTCGAGATCGGACAGCAGCGCTCCCGGCGGCCCGGAGCGCTTCGCTTCGTCCGGCGGCGGCGGCGGCGCGGGCGGGCGGCCGGCGAGCGCCTCGACCAGCGCGTCGCAGAGAGCATCCGCGCCCGGATCGGCGAACCGGCTCGCCACCGTGGGGAACACCGGCGTCGGGGCGGCGCGCGACAGCCCGCGAGCCTGGCGGAACGCACGGCGCACGGCGAACAGGGCGTCTTCGGCGCCCGGCCGATCCGCCTTGTTCACGGCGACCGCGTCGGCGAGGTCCAGCATGTCGATCTTCTCGAGCTGGCTGTCCGCGCCGTAGTCCGCGGTCATCACGTAGAGCGCGACCGAGCTGATGTCCACGACCGCGGAGCTGCCCTGGCCGATTCCACCGGTCTCGACGACGATCAGGCCGAAGCCGGCGGCGCGAAGCACGAGGATGGCGTCGGAGACCGCGGCGGCGAGTTCGGTGCCCGACCCCCGGGTGGCGAGGCTGCGGGTGAAGACACTGGCGCCATCGGCGGCGTTCAGCCGGATCCGGTCTCCGAGCAGCGCGCCTCCGGTGCGCCGCCGGGTGGGGTCCACGGCGAGCACGCCGATGCGCTCGACCGGCCCGGCGGACTCCGCGAGAACCGGCCGGCCGGCGCAGAACCGGACGAGCAGCTCGTCCACCAGGGAGCTCTTCCCGGCGCCCCCGGTGCCGGTGACCCCCAGGACCGGCGCTTCCGGCGTCTCCCGCTCGAACACGCGGTCCTCGAGCGCGGATCGCTCCTCCGCGGAGAAGCCACGCTCCTCGGCGCGACGCAGCAGGGCCGCCACCGCCGCCGGGGAGGCTTCCTCCTCCGCCGCGACCGCGCGGAAGAGGGCGTCGAACGAGGGCGTCGGTCGGGAGTCCCGCATCCGGGCGGCCCGGTCGAGCATGTCCCGGACGACTCCTTCGAGCCCGAGAGCGGCCCCGTCCGCGGGGGAGTAGATGCGCTCGATCCCGTAGTCCTGAAGGGCCGCCACCTCTTCGGGACGGATCACTCCGCCGCCGCCGCCGAAGATCCGGAGATCCCCCCGTCCGGAGTCCCGGAGCAGGTCGGCGAGGTAGCGGAAGAACTCGGTGTGTCCGCCCTGGTAGGACGACACCGCGACCGCGTCGGCGTCTTCCTCGACCGCTGCCTTCGCGATCTCGGCCGCCCCCCGATTGTGTCCGAGGTGGATGACCTCCGCTCCCTCCCGCTGCAGGAGCCGCCGGAACACGTGAATCGAGGCGTCGTGCCCGTCGAACAGCGCGGTGGCGGTGACGAAACGGAGCGGCGCCGCCCCCGCAGGGAGGACCGGCGTCGCGCCGGGAGCAAGCGCCGCTCCCGCCCTCACGACGGGACGCTCCCCGGGAGCCGCCTCCCGAACTGCGTAGCCACCGCGCCTCTCCGCACCTCGCGGTTCGTCAGGAGTCGGGCTTCCCCGCAGCGGCGAGGACCGGCGCGGCTCGCTCGCTCAGCCGCGCGCGCAGGTGCTTCCCCGCCCGGAAGTAGGTCACCCGCCGCGCCGGAACGCGCACCCGTTCTCCGGTTCGGGGGTTGCGGCAGACGCGCGCCTTGCGCTCGCGCAGCCGGAAGCTCCCGAATCCGCGGATCTCCGACTCGTCGCCGCCGCAAAGCCCCTCGCGAATCGAGTCGAACACCGTGTCCACCACGACGCTGGCTTCGCGACGGGTGACGCCGGTGCTCTTCATCACTTGCTCGGCGAGGCGGGCACGGGTCACCGTGCGGTCGCTCATCGCTTCCAGATGTCGCCGATCTTGACGGATCCGGGCGTCCCCTGACGCATCGAGTAGGGCTGGTCCGCCGCCTTGAGCGACAGCCCCACCTTCCGGTCATCGCGACTCAGCCGGATGATCCGCAGCCGCAGCGGCTGCCCCAGGTGCAGCATCGCCTCCGCCTTGGAGGGGGGCGGCTCGGAGATGTCGTTCAGGCGAAGAAGGCCCTCGATGTTCTCCTCGATCTGCACGAAAGCGCCGAAGTCGGCGAAGCGGACCACGGTGGCGTCCACGAGGTCGCCCTCCTGGTGGCGGGCGAAGAAGCCCTCCCAGGCGTCGTCGTTGAGCTGCTTCAGGCCCAGCGAGAGCCGCCGGTTCCCGGTGTCCACGTTGAGGACGACGGTCTCGACCTTCTGCCCCAGCTTGAGCACCTCGCTCGGGTGGTTCACCCGCTTGCTCCAGGTCAGATCGGAGATGTGGATCAGCCCGTCGATCGCGCTCGTGACCTCGACGAAAGCGCCGAAGTCGGTGAACTTGCGCACCGTGCCCTTGAGGCGCGAGCCGATGGGGAACGTCTTGTCGAGGTTCTTCCACGGGTTCGGCTCGACCTGCTTCAGCCCGAGGCTGATCCGCCGGGCCTTGAAGTCCACCCGCAGGATCATGGCCTCCACGAAGTCTCCCTTGCTCAGGATCTTCGAGGGATGCTTGGTCCGGGCGCTCCAGCTCATCTCGCTCACGTGGATGAGCCCCTCGATCCCCGGCTCCATCTCGATGAACGCGCCGTAGTCGGTGAGGCTCACGACCTTGCCGCGAATCCGGTTGCCGACCGAGTAGCGCTCCTTCGCGGTGGTCCACGGGTCCACGTTGAGCTGCTTGTAGCCGAGCGAGACCCGCTCGGCCTCGGTGTCGAAGCGGAGGATCACGACCTCGATCTGATCCCCGACATTCATGATCTCGGAAGGGTGCTCCAGCCGCCGGAAGGACATCTCCCGGATGTGCAGCAGGCCGCAGATGCCGCCGATGTCCACGAACGCCCCGTACTCGGTGAGATCGCGCACTTCACCCCGGAACACGCGACCCACCTCGAGCGCGGCCAGCGTCTTGGCCTTCTCCTCCTCGAGGACGACGCGCCGGGACAGCACGATGTTGCCGCGCCGCTTGTTCAGCTTGATGACGCGCAGATCGAGTTCGCGACCCTTGTAGCTGCTCAGGTTGCGCACCGGCCGCAGATCCACCTGCGACCCCGGGAGGAACGCGCGCACGCCGATCTCGCCGATGTCCACCTCGAGCCCGCCGCGGATGCGCTCCACGACGCGACCCCGCACCGGGATCTGCTGCTCGAAGGCGTCCTCGATCTGACTCCAGACCTTCATCTTCTCGGCCTTGCGATGCGAGAGGATGAGGCGCCCGCGCCGGTTGTCGGTGCGCTGGACGAGAACGTCTATGGCGTCGCCGGGCCGCACCCGGACATTGCCCTCGACATCCCGGAACTCGTCCACCGAGATGATGCCCTCCGACTTGTACCCGACATCCACGATCACGTCGGCATTCGTCATGTGGAGGATCGTCCCGGTGACGATGTCTCCCTCGTTGAGGTGCGTGTCGTAGCGGGCGAGGAACGCCTCGAACTCGGCTGCCGCCTCCGCGGCGTCGTCCGGCGTTCCGTTCGTCGTCTCGCCAGCAGCACCCGAAACGCCGTTCGTCGTCTTGCCAGCAGCGTCCGAAGCGCCGTTCGCCGTCTCGGCGGCAGCGGTCTCCTCCGGTTCGCCGGGGGGCGGAAGCACCGCCTCGGACACATCGGCGCCGGCCGCGGTCGCGGCGGCGGTCTCTTCGATCTGGGGCATACCCTCTCTCATGGAATCTGTCAGGGAACCTCGTGGCGGACGGGGGCCGGCGTGTGAAGGACGCCGTTCATGGCCGACGCGCGGAACGCTTCCGACCGACCCCTCTTCACCCCCGGCGCGTTCCGTCCCGGCGCCGGTCCGATGGGGCACTGGCCCGCCGGCGCGCGCGAACGCGCTTCAGGGGAGACCATGAATCCTAGCAGGATCGCCGGTCGTCCGACGCCGGGGGAAGTCTCGCCGGAGGAATGTCGTCCGCCGGGAGCGTTCACCGGATGAAGACGACGCTCTCGCGCACGAACAGCCGGGAGGCGAACCAGAGCAGCGCGCCGGCGCCCACGAGGGAGAACGCGAATCCCGCGACGACCTGACCGACGGATACGGGGTCGCCCGCCAGCGCGGTCAGGATCGTGAGGTGGTGGCCCACGACGGGAACCCATGTCGCCCACGATCCCTGCTCGACCCAGTTCAGCGTGACCGCGAGGAAGGGGATCATCGGCAGAAACGCCAGATACCCGAAATAGGTCTGCGCTTCCTTGAACGACTTCGCGTAGGTGGCTACCACGACCTGAAGGGCGCAGCAGAACAGCGCCAGCGGCAGCGCGGTGAGCGCCACCCGTCCCCAGTCCGCCAGGGAGGGCTCCACGCTCGCGCCGGGGAGGAACCGGAACAGCACCATGCAGGTGACGAGCCCGGTCCCGGTGAGGAACACGGCGAACACGCTCGCCGCCGCCCACTTGCCGAGGACCAGCGCCGATCCCGGCACGGCGTTGACGAGCAGCGCCTCGATCGAACCCCGCTCCCGCTCCCCGGCGACGGAGTCGGCCGCGATCTGCATTCCGCCGAAGAAGGCGTTCATCAGCAGGAACATCGGGATGATCCCGAGCACCGAAAACGCCGTCCGGCGCCTCTCGCTGAACACCTCGGCGCGCCGGACCTCGACCGGCTCGAGGAGGAGCGGACTCACGCCGCGGCTGATCAGGCGCAGGGAGGCCACTTCCCGACCGTAGGCGCGCAGCAGGGTGTTCACCCGGCTCGCCTTGGCGCCCGCCGCCGCGCGCGAGCTGTCTTCGATCAGGTCCAGCTCCGCCGGCCGGCCTTCGGCGAAGCGCTCGCCGTAATCGGCCGGGATGCGCAGGACGAGATCCACCTCGCGGTTCCGCACCGCTTCCTCGGGGTCCGCGGGCGCGGCCTCGAGCGTGATCCCGGGAACCCGCTCGAGCCACTCGGCCAGCGCCGGCGCGTGTTCGCGACCTTCGACCGGGATCGTCATGCTCGCCACTTCATCGCGCACTTCGCGGGCGAAGCGCCCGAGGAACACGAACATGACCGGCACGATGGAAATCGAGATGAGCACCGCGATCAGGGCCCGCCGGTCCCGAATGCCCTCGAGGAGCTCCTTCCCGAAGACGACCCGGGCGGCCGCCAGCCGGGCCGCCACCAGCCGATTCGCCGCCAGCCGAGCTGACGGACCACTCACGCCGGGCCCCCGCCGCGGGGCGCGGTGAGCTGCACGAACGCCTCTTCGAGGTCCTCGCAGCCCGCCGCGCGGCGGATCGCGTCGGGGGCGCCCGCGGCCACGACCCGGCCCGAGGCGATGATCACGATCCGGTCGCACAGGAGGGAGACCTCCTGCATGATGTGGCTCGAGAAGAGCACCGCCCGCCCCTGGCGCCGCAGCTCCCGGATCATGTCCCGCATCCGCCGCGTGCTCATGACGTCGAGCCCGTTCGTCGGCTCGTCGAGCAGGACGTTCTGCGGCTCGTGGATCAGGGCGCGGGCGAGCAGGACCCGCGACCGCTCGCCGTGGGAATAGCCCTTCGCCCGACGGTCGAGGAAGCTGTCCATGTCGAGCAGGCGGGAGAAGGCCTCGGTCCGGTGTCCGACGTCCGCGGCCGGAACCCGCCGCAGACGGGCGAAGTAGCCGATGTTCTCGCGCCCGCTGAGACGGGGGTAGAGCGCGTGCATGTCGGGCAGCGCGCCGAGCCGCTCCTGGGCGGCGAGCGGGTCCGACGCCACCGGGATCCCGTCCACCCGCACTTCCCCGGCTTCCGGCGCCATGAGTCCGTAGAGCATGCGCATCGTGGTGGACTTGCCCGCGCCGTTCGGACCGAGGAGTCCGGTCACTTCGCCGTCGCCGGCGACGAAGCTGACCTCGTCCACGGCGACGACCTCGCCGAAGGTCTTGCGCAGGCCGGAGACCTCGATCACGGCCCCTCCCCGGCTTCGGGAGGCGCGCCTCCGGGGCCGGTCCCGGTGAACCAGAACCGGGGTCGGACCATGCCGTCGAGACAGGAGGCGTCGAGTCCGGCGGGATCGGCGGCGTCGAGGAACTCGCCGATCAGCTCGGGGACGCAGCCGACCGCCAGGGTTCCGTGGGCCGCGCCGGGAACCACGAGATGCCGGGCGTTCGAGAGCGTCTCCGCTGCGTGCTCCGCCCAGCGGGGCGGAGTGACCGGGTCCAGCTCGCCGGAGAGCAGCAGGACCGGCGCGTCGGATCGCACGGACTCCCGGTATCCGGCGGGGATCTCGCCCCGCGGCCACACCGAGCAGGCCTCGATCAGTTGCTCCGCCGCCACGGTATCGAACACGGCGCCGCCCGCCGCCTCGAACGCCTGCTCGGGGTCCACCCACGGGATGTCCTCGGCGCACAGCACCGAGAGGAACATGCCCAGCGACAGGTCGGGGCCGACCGCCGGGTCGGCGAGGGTCAGGAGCGGCCCGAAATCCCCGTCGAGGGCGCTCTCCACGAGGAGCGGCGCCAGCGCGGAGGTCGAGGGGCTGTAGAGCGCGGCGCGGAGCACGGCCGCCGCCGTTTCGCGCGGGAACGGGATCTCCTCCCACTCCCCGGTCCGCGGGTGGCGCACCTGGAAGCGGCGGGGCGGGTCGTGGTCGAGGCTGTCGAGCAGTTCGGCGATCCGGGCCGCGAGGCCGGGGAACCGCGCCGCGCAATCCGGGTCGGCGGCGCAGGCGTCCGTGAGACGGTCGAGGGCGCGCTGGGCGTCCGCCGGGAAGTGCAGCGGGATCCGCATGTCCACGGGGGCCATGCCGTCGAGGATCGCGGTCCGGACGCTGTCCGGATGGCGCCGGAGGAAGACGGACGCAGCCCGGGTCCCGTAGGAGCCCCCCCACAGGTTGACCCGCCCGTAGCCGAGAGCGCGCCGCACCTCCTCGAGGTCGTCCATGGCCACCGGTGTCGTGTAGAGCCCGGGCCGGGCCTCGATGTCGGCGAGACAGGCGCGCCAGTCCTCCTCGGTGACCTCGAGGGGGACCGCGTCGGCGAAGGCCATCTGCCCCTCGAGCAGATCGCAGGTCAGCCGGCCCTTCTCGCCGGTCCCCCGCTGGTCCACGAAGACCAGGTCGCGCCGCCGGCGGATCGCGTCGAGAACCCCGGAGACCAGCGGGGCGAGGTCCGTCGCCGCCTGTCCCGGCCCGCCCGCGAGGATGAACAGCGGGTCCGGCGCGCCGCCCGGCTCGGTCGCGGGGAGGACGACGATCTTCAGCGGGATGGTCACTCCGTCCGGGTCGTCCCGGTTCTCCTCGACGCGGAGTTCGCCGCAGAGGCCGCCCCGGACGCCTTCGGACGCCGGACACGGCTCGAGGATCTCGACGGGATCGGCCTCTTCGGGCGCGGCCTGTCCCCCGCCGCAGCCGCTCAGGAGAGCGAGCGCCAGCGCTCCGGCCGGTCGGAAGTCCATCGCCGGAACGATACGCCGTCTTCGCGGTCCGGGTTCCGAAGGATCCGGCGGAGCGCGAGCCCCGGGGCGTCCCTTCCCGCGCCCGGCGTCAGTTCGCTTCGATCCGCAGCGCCGAGGCCACATCGAGGCGAGCGGCCCGGCGGGCGGGGCCGAGAGCCGCCGCCAGGGCCGCCGCCCCGAGTCCGCCGGTGGCCAGCGCGAGGACCACCGGGTCCAGCGGCGCGACCTCGAACAGCAGCGGGCTGAGCTCGCTCCCGAGGAGCCGGGTCAGCAGCCAGGCGAAAAGCAACCCGGGAGCGAGGCCCACCGCGGCGATCGCGAGCCCGTCGCGCAGGACGAGGCGGCGGATCCGCGCCGGCGTGGCCCCGAACGCCATCCGCACGCCGTGGGCGGGGAGGCGCGCGGTCGTGTGGAAACCCACGACGCCGAACACTCCCCACAGCGCGAGGAGGACGGCCGCGGCCGCGAAGCCGCCGAGGAGCAGGGCGTAAAGGCGCGGCTGGGCCACCGACTCGCGGATGCGATCCTCGAGGGTCCGGACGTTCAGCGTCCGGACGTCGGGGGCGAGCTCGCGAACCCGCGCCACCGCCGCCGCCGCCACTTCGACCCCGGGAGCATGTCGGAGGACGAAGTGGACCGTCGGGAGCGGCATGAAGCTGCCCAGGCCGCCGCCGTGCAGGAAATACAGGATCGGCTCCACCGGCGTGTCCGGCCCCTCCTCGTGGGTGTTGCCCACGACCCCGATGATCCGGCCCATCCCGCGCAGCTCCAGGCCGACCGGCGGATCCCGGAAGTAGCGGTCCACCAGCGCCTGGTTCACGACCGCGACCTGCGGCCCGGTCCGGTCGGCTTCCTCGAAGCCCCGGCCCTCGATCAGCGGGATGCCCATGGCTCGGAACGCGCCCGGCGAGACGCGGCGCAGCAGGGCTCGCGGCACCGCGTTCGGGTCGGTGATCGGCTCCTCCCCGATCCGCTGGAACCCGATGACGGCGCGCTCTCCCGAAAGGGGCAGCGTGTCGAGATGCCCCGCCGCCGTCACGCCGGGCAGCCCGGAGAGCGCCTCGCGGAGCCGGTCGAGCCGCGCCGCCCGGGCCTCCGGGCCGGAGCCGGAGTCCTCGGGAAACTGCACCTCGAAGGTCACCGCGTTCTCCGGCTGGTACCCCGGGGAGGCGGAGGCGAGGGCGAGGAAGCTCCGGGTGAAGAGACCGGCCCCGACCAGCAGCGGCAGACACAGCGCGAGCTGCGCGGAAGCGAAGAGACCCCGGTGGGCGAAGCCCCGGATCGCGCCGCCGAGCGCAGCGGCGCTGCTCCGCCCGGAAGCGGCCAGCGCCTGCGCCGGATCCCGCGAGGAAGCCCGGAGCGCCGGGGCGGCGCCGGCGATCAGGGCCGCCGCGGCCGCCGCCGCCAGCGTGAACGATGCGACCCGCCAGTCCACCCGGGCGCTCTCCAGCTCCGGGAGGCCCAGCGCCGAGAGCGCGCGGACCAGCTCGACGCCTTCGAGCGAGAGGAGGATGGCGAGCCCTCCGGCAGCCGCGGCGAGGACGAGACTCTCGGCGAGCAGACCGCGGGCGAGCCGGCCCCGGCCGGCGCCGAGCGCGCTGCGCACCGCCAGCTCGCGCTCCCGCCACGCGGCGCGGGTGAGCAGCAGGTTCGCCACATTGCCGCAGGCGATCAGCAGCACGAACAGCGTCACGCCGAAGAGCGCCACCAGAGGCCCCCGCACCCGACGGGTGGCGCGCTCCGTGAACGGGGTCAGGTGAACCGAGACCCCTTCGTTCAGCATCGCCTGGATCTCGCCGCGTTCGCTCAGCCGGGCGATCAGGGCATCCGCCTCCGCTTCGGCCTGCGCAGCGGTCACGCCGTCGGCGAGACGGGCCACGACCTGGACGAGCTCGAGGCGAATCTGCCCGGAGCCGAGGTCGGCGGGCGGCTCTTCGGCGTACGGGACATAGACCTCGGTCGTCGGAATCGGGAAGCCGAAGCCGGGCGGCGCGATCCCGATGACCTCGAAGGCGCGGTCATCGAGGCGGAGCGAGCGGCCGATGATCCCGGGATCGGCGCCGAACTCGCGCGTCCAGAACGCGTGGCCCAGAACGGCGACCGCGTCGAGACCCGGCGTCCCTTCCTCCGGCCGGAAGCCTCGTCCCGGCGCCGGCGAGACCCCGAGGACGTCGAAGAGATTCACCGAGACCCGTTCCACCGCCAGGGGACGCGCCTCGCCGGGAGCGTCGGCGAGCCCCTGGTAGGCGACCGGGAAATCGCCGTACATCGCCATCCCGTCGAACACCGTGTTCGCATCCCGCCACTCGCGGAAATGATCGGTGGAGAACGCCGCCACCTCATCCGGAGCCGGCAGCCGCGGCCGGTGCTCCCAGACCTGCACCAGCCGATCCGGTTCGGCGTAGGGGGGCGGCCGGAGGAGCACTCCGTACACCGCGGAGAACACGGTCGCGACCGCCGCGATCCCGAGCGCGAGCGGCAGGACGACGAGGGCGGCGAACCCGGGGCGCCGGGCGAGGCGGCGGGCCGCCTCGAGCAGGTCGTGGATCATGGAGTGGCCTCCGAGGACACAACCCCGGAGCGCCGGGCCGGTTCCCGCCTCACCCGGGGGGAGGCGGGAGCGGGCTCGGATAGCGCTCGAGCAGACCGGGCTCGGCCATGAGCGATTCGACGGCCTCGAGGTCCATCGGGACGAAGTCGGACAGGTTCTCGACGCCGTCCGCGGTGATCAGGAGGACATCTTCGAGGCGGATGTACGGCTTCGCCGGCCGAGAGAGGACGGCGAGTCACGGGGCGTCGGTGACGACGAGCGAGACCGCCTCGTCCTCGCCGAGGAACTCGTCGTCCTGGTGCATGAACCAGGCGCGCCGCGCCGGGAGACGCAGTCCGCCGTGCTCGATCTCGCCGCTCAGGTGGATGTACTCGCCGTCGTTCGCCGCCTCGTCGTGGTAGAAGCGGTAGCCGATCAGCCGCGCGCTCTCCGGGTCGAAGTAGAAGTACCAGGTGTCCCCGCCCACCTCGGGGTCGTAGGTAACGCGAACCGCGAGCGCCTCCTGACCATCGAAGGTCGCCGCTTCCGGCTCCGGAGCGACGATCGTCCCCGGATCCCGCAGCTTCATGGGGAGCCCCCACAGGAACAGGTAGTAGTTCCGCAGGAATCGCACGCGCTCGGCGTCGAGTCCGCGCTCGGCGAGGGCTTCCTCCTCCATCGCGTCGTCCCCGTCCACCGAGCGCGACCGGATCGTTTCCCCGGTCATCTCGAACGCGACCTCGCCGTCCCCGGTCTGCCGGCGCACGACCATCGCGCCGCTCCCCGGCGCCATCCGGATCGCGGTCGTCCGGGTCTCGGCCTCGGGACGGGACTCGGCGATTTCCAGTTCGATGCTCGCCGTGTCCCACTTGCCGTCCGGGTCGTGGTAGGCGATGGACCGCTCGATCAGCGCCTCCGCGACGGATGTCGAGGGCGCCCCGGAGTCGGCTTCCGGCGCCGCGTCGGAACACGCGCCGACAGCGACGAGGAAGACCAGCGCTGCGGAACGGAAACGCGTTTCAGCGAACATCGGCGATTCTCCTGGCGGGGCTCGGTCCGCCGCCGCGTATGGCCTCGGACAGGAAATAGAGGAAGTGGAGGTTCTGAACGAATCGGTACTCGCCCGGGCCTGCCGCGAGCCGACGCTCCAGGACGCCCAGCTTGACCATCTCGCGCAGGAAGTTGTCGAAGCCCTTGCGGGACGTCGGTTCGAGTCGTTCCAGGAGTTCCTTCCGTCGGAATCGGCCGGTCGGCGTCAGCTTCGGAATGCTCCGGAGCAGCGACCGGTAGCGGCCGCTCCGGATCCGTTCGAACACCTGCACGGCAACATGCCTGTTCCCGACCACATGGGTGGCGCTGACGATGCCGAGGCGCACCTCCTGATCCGATACGGACGGGCCGCTGGCCGCTCGAAAGATCGCGTCCCCGATCTCGTGGGCGAGCGCCGGGAGGCCACCGGAGAAGCGCGCCGCCAGGCGGAGCGCAGGCTCCGTCAGTTCCATCCCGGCGCTCTGGAACGCCTGCCGAAAGAAGTCGTGACCTTCCTCTTCGGACCACGGAGCGAGATGCACCAGATCCAGGATCCTGGCGACCGATTCGTGGTGGCTGACGAGCTTCCGCCGCACCTGCTCGGTTCCGGCGAGGAGCAGGCACACCGGGAAGCGCTCCCCTTCGACCGCCACCGTGTCCACGAAGGTCTTCAGCCAGCGGGCGAAGTCGGGGGAATCGGCCAGACCATTGATGTCATCGAGCACGATGTGGAGGCCGCGGACCTCTTCGGGAAGTTCCCGCCCGATGTTCCTGAGGACGAGGTCGAAGTGCTCCGTCAGGTACGACAGCTCGTCGGGTTTCGGTCGGAACCGCACCTGGAAGCTGAACCGGCCCACGGTCTCGATCCGTTCGCCGAACAGCCCGGAGACGCGGCGCCACCACGGCTCGGTCCGAGCCACGCGGGCGAGACGGTCCAGGGTCCGGCGCACCATCTCCTCGGGCGTGCCCGAGTTTCCGACCACGACGTGCAGCGGCAGGAGGCCCTGCTCCTCCTGGGCGACCTGCGACGCGAACTGAGCGAGGGATGTCTTGCCGATCCCGCGCTCCCCGGTCAGGAACGCGACGCTCAGTCGCCCGGACGCGGCGCTGCGCGCCTTGCGCAGCAGATCCCGGACCTGCTCCAGTCGCCCGACGAAGAGATCCTCCGAGACGGGCTGACCGGGGGTGAACGGGCTGGTGTCCGGCTTGACGGCTGGCATGTGACGAATCCCCGGTGCGTTGTCTCGCGTGACGCGACCCGTCGGAGACTACTCCGCGCCGAACTCGATGCCCTGGGCGAGGGGGAGGTCGCGCGACCAGTTCACCGTGTTCGTCTGGCGGCGCATGTAGGCCTTCCATGCATCGGAACCGGACTCGCGGCCTCCCCCGGTGTCCTTCTCGCCGCCGAACGCGCCGCCGATCTCGGCGCCGGAGGTGCCGATGTTCACGTTGGCGATGCCGCAGTCGGAGCCGCGCGCCGAGAGGAAGGTCTCGGCCTCCCGCAGACTGTCGGTGAAGATGGCCGAGGAGAGTCCCTGCGGCACATCGTTGTGGAGGCCGATGGCGTTCTCGAGCGAGTCGGTCTCCATGACGTAGAGGATGGGCGCGAAGGTCTCCTCCGCGACAAGGTTCGTCTGCGACGGCATCCGGACGACCGCGGGCTCCACGTGGTTCGGGCCGATGTCGGGGCGACGGCCGCCGCCGAAGACGACCGTCCCGCCGTCGGCGACGGCCCGGCGAAGCGCTTCCTCCATGCTCTCGACGGCCGACTCGGCGATGAGCGGTCCGACGAGCGTGTTCGGATCGAGGGGATCCCCGATGGGAACCTGGGCGTAGGCCGCCTTCAGTCGCTCGGTCAGCGCGCCGACGATTTCCCGGTCGGCGAGCACGCGGCGGGTCGTGGTGCAGCGCTGTCCGGTCGTGCCCACCGAGCCGAACAGGATGGCCCGCACCGCGAGGTCGAGGTCGGCGTTCCGGGTGACGACCACCGCGTTGTTGCCGCCCAGCTCGAGGAGACACCGACCGAGTCGTCCGGCGACTTCGACCGCGACGCGGCGTCCGGTGCGGGTGGAACCGGTGAAGGTGACGAGCGGCAGCCGTCGGTCGGCGGCGAGCGCGGCGCCGATCGCCCCGCCGCCGACGAGCAGGTTGAAGATGCCGGAGAGCCCGTGGTCCTCCATGACCCGGTTCGCGAGGATCTGGACGGCGAGCGAGCACAGGGGCGTGTGCTCGGACGGCTTCCAGACGACCGGATCGCCGCACACCGCCGCGATGGCCGCGTTCCACGACCAGACCGCCATGGGGAAGTTGAAGGCGGTGATCACGCCGATCGGTCCGAGCGGATGCCACTGCTCGAACATGCGGTGCCCGGGACGCTCGGAGGCCATCGTGAGGCCGTACAACTGCCGCGACAGGCCCACCGCGAAGTCGCAGATGTCAATCATCTCCTGGACTTCGCCGTGGCCTTCGGCGCGGATCTTTCCGGCTTCGAGCGCGATCAGGTCGCCGAGGGGTTCCTTGTCCTCGCGCAGCGCGTTTCCGAGGTCGCGCACCAGATCCCCCCGCTTGGGGGCCGGGAGTTCCCGGAAGTTCCGGAACGTGTCCTGCGCGGCGCGGACCACGGTTTCCGCTGCGTCCGGATCGGCGGGAACGACCGATGCGATCGGCTCCCCGGTCGAGGGGTTCATCGAGACGAGCGGGGCTTCGGCGGTCAGGATCCAGGAGTCCGGTCCATGGCAGGCGCCGGGGGCGCCGTCGCCGAGGCCGAGGCGGTCGAGCAGGGAGTGGTGCATGACGGCGGGGATCTTACGGAGCGGCTCGGCGCGGAGCGCCTGCCGGCGCGCCGGGCCGGTTCTCCCGGTGCGGGGCCCTGCCCGGCAGCGAGTACGCTGGCGACGGCGAGAAGCAACGCGAATTGCCGCTCTGGAGAACTCCTACCGGGAGAACCGGGGCGCTCCATAGGGCGGCGCTGCGTAGGGTGGCGCCGGATGGAGTGGGGCGCGGTGCCGCTCTGGAGAGCGGCGCTCCATAGAAAGAGCGGCGCTCCGTAGAGAGGGGCGTGTATGGAGCGCCAATCTCCAGACTGGCACTATCAGGGCCCAGCCGGCTTCGCGTCCGGAATTGCCGCTCTGGAGAGCCCCTACCGGGAGAACCGGGGCGCTCCATAGGAGAGTGGCGTTCCATAAGGGCGCTCCGCAAGTGGGTCAGCGGAGGACGCGGTAGCCGGGCTGATCCTCCACGACCAGGATGCGCTGGTCGGCGGGGACCTTCCGCAGGATTCGGCTCGCCCCTCCCGGCCAGCGGATCCGGATTTCGACAGCGGTCTGGTGATGTCCCAGGCCGAACTCGAGGATGGGGCTCGGCGTGACCCCGAATCCGCCCCCGATGGCGACCTCCTGCACCTGGACCGGGGCTTCGACTCCTTCCTCGGCGCGGAGGAGGACCTGCGCTCCGACGGCGTCGAGATGGAGCGTCGTGGCCCGCAGCCGGACGTGGAGCCAGTGGTTCGGCGCGTCCTCCTGCGATGCAGTGTTCCGGTAGAGCGCGCTCCGCTGGCGGTCCCCGGGGAAGGCGCCGCCCACCGGGACGAAGAGATCCAGGTCGCCGTCGTGGTCGTAGTCGGCAAAGGCGGCGCCGTGTCCCTTGCCGAGGTGGTCCACCCCGGCGGAAGCGCTCACATCGGCGAAGGTTCCGTCGCCGAGGTTCCGGAACAGTCGGTCGGGTTCCAGACGCTCCATCGGGGGCGCGCCCGCCCCGATGAAGATGTCCAGCCAGCCGTCGTTGTCGTAGTCGCCGAACGCAGCGGCCATCGCGCCCAGGTTCCACGAGAGCCCCGCCGGCCCGGTGACGTCGGAGAAGGTCCCGTCGCGATCGTTGCGGTAGAGCGCGAGGCGGCTCCCCTCGTGAACCGCGCGGCCCTCGAGCCGGCTCCTGAGCGCCGTCTCCATGTCGGGCGTGAAGCCTACGATCAGGATGTCCAGCCAGCCATCGTTGTCATAGTCGAAGAAGAAGCCCACGAAGGCCTCGTGGGGCGCTCCGATCCCGGCGGCCGCGCTGACGTCCTCGAACCGGACGCCCTCCCGGTTTCGGTAGAGCGCGGGCCCACCGAAGAAGTTCAGGACGAGCAGGTCGGGCCAGCCGTCCCGGTCGTAGTCGCCGAACGCGGAGCCGACCGACCGGCCGTGATCCGCGACCCCGAACGCCTCGCCGCGCTCCACGAAGCGCCCCCCGGGAGCGCCGAGAAACAGCTCGTTGGGCGATCCGCCGGGCGTTGCGACGCCGTTGGCCACATAGAGATCCAGCCAGCCGTCGAGGTTCACGTCGGCGACGGCGGCGGTGAAGGCGTCCCGCGGGCTCGCCACCCCCGCCGCCGCCGCAACGTCCTCGAACCGGCCCCCGTCGTTGCGGAACAGGCTGTTCACATCGCGTCCGTCCCAGCCGTCGCGGGTCACGTGGAGGTCCGGATCCCCGTCCCGGTCGTAATCGAAGAAGAGAGCCGACCAGCCGCCGCGCGGGTCGAGGAGCCCCGCGGGGGCAGCCGCCGACTCGAACGCGATCTCTCCCCCTTCGACGAGGCGGTTGCGGTAGAGCGCATGGGGATCGCGGATGCCGAGTGCGAACAGGTCGAGATCCCCGTCGCCATCCACATCCGCCCAACCGCTCCCCCGGCCCCGGGACCAGCGCTCGATCCCGGATTCGGCCGAGACGTCCTCGAAGCGCACCGGGGACGGCGCGCTCCGGTCCGGGAGGTCGAGGCGGACGGACTCCGGAAGCGCCGCCGGATCCCCACCGGCGCGCTCGGTGGCGATCCGGAGCATCCAGCGCGGCTCCAGCAGGTCCGGCTCGAGATCCACGGCCCGGCGGAGGGCCGCGGCCGCGGGGCCGGGGGCGCCCAGGCTGAGGAGCGCGCTCCCCAGCGCCCGGAGGGTCGCCGAGCTGTCCGGCGCTCGCGCGAGCACATCCTCGAAGTCCGCCGTCGCCGCGGCGAACTCTCCCAGCCGCAACCGCGCGATGCCGCGCCAGTGGCGGCGGCGCGGGTTCGAGTCGTCCAGCGCGATCGCCCGCGAGAGGTGGTGGTCGGCGAGGCGGAGGCTGGTGTAGCCGCGCTGGAGGTAGGCCAGCCCGGCGTAGAAGTGGGCGCCGTCGTGGCTCGGGTCGAGCGCGACCGCGTGGCGGAAGAACTCGAGCGCCCGGTCATGGTCCCGCCGGGCGACCATCTCCATCCCCTGCCGGAACGCCTCCTCCGCCACCGGTGACCGCGCGCTCGCGGCGACGTGTTGACCGGCTTCGGCCCCCGCCGCCGTCCACAGGACGCCGGCCGCGAAGGCAGCGGGCCCGAGGACGCCTGCGATCCCGGACACGCGAAAGGGGCGAGGGCCTCCGGGCCCCCGCCCCCGTTGGCGGATCAGGACGCGATCAGTAGGTGACCTTGAAGCCCACCATGAGCCGACGCGGATCCACCCAGCGCTCCCCCAGTCCGAAGATGGCGGTCCCGAACGACTGCGACGCCACATCTTCCGCCGATGTGGCGTTCATGAGGTTCAATCCGTCCACGAACAGCTCGAGCCGTCCGAAGTCGTCCCCGAGGAACAGCGACTTCGACAACCGCAGGTCGAGCAGGTTCTGGTCGTCGAGCCGCTGGGCGCCTGGGCTCTCGATGTAGATGTCCCGTCCTCCCTGGGGCAGAACATCGCGATCCACCCGCTCGCGGGCAGCCCACGGCTTCCCGTTGAAGTAGGCGTAGTTCCAGCCAAGCAGCACGTCCCACGGCAGCACGACGGTCCCGGTGATCCGGAACGTATGGGTCCGGTCGTTCAGAAGGTTGCCGGTGGCGTTGATGAACTGGTTCGGATCCCGCGCCAGCGAGCCGCCATAGACCCGCGTCGTCTGGCTCGACGCCGCTCCGAAGCCGCTCGAGGGCAGGAGCCCGTAGGCGTCGCTCCGTACGTAGGAGACCTGCGCCTGCCAGTTGCTCGACATCCGCTTCTCGAGGGTGAACACGTAGCCGTTGTAGTCCATGAACATGGGGTCACACCGGTAGGAGACTCCCACGCAATCCACATTGCCGAGGCGGTAGAAGCGGGCATCCGGATCCGATGTGATGGGGTACACATCCACCGTCTGTCCGTTGGAGAAGGTATGCGGGACGGTGGCGTAGGTGGCGTTCTCGACATTCCACCCCAGGAGATCGTTCTGGTCCTTCCGCACGTAGGTGAAGCCGAACGCCAGGCTCGTCGTCAGCTCGCGATCGAAACCGATGGACATCTGGTCTGTGTAGGGCGCCCGAGAATTCGAATCGTAGCCGAAGTCGGTGCTCGCCTCGTACTTCGGGCCTTCGATGTCGTAGCGGCCGGTGTTCGGGTTCCAGTAGAACTCCTGCGAACTGCTTTGACCCGGATGGATGCCGCTCAACTCTCCGGTAATCGCGGTACGGAAGAAGCGGCCCCAGTTTCCGCGAATCAGAGTCCGGCCGGCCTCATCGAGCCGAATGTTGAAGCCGAGCCGCGGCCCGAAGTTGGTCCAGTGGAACTGCTCCCCGGCGCCGGCGACGGTCCCCTGCTTGTCGAAGGTCAGTGCTTGGAGATCGTTCACCAGCAGATCATCCACATCCTGGCTGATGCCCCGCACCGAATCCATCCGAACTCCCGCCGAGACCGTCACCCGACTTCCCACGGTGATCACGTCCTCCGCGAACGCTGCGGTCTCCTTGAACTGTCCACCGATGTTGTAGGTCGTGCCGGTGATGATCCCGTAGGGACTGCCGTCGCCGTTCACGTAGTAATAGACGCCGCCCGGATAGTTGGGACCCGGCACATAGCCACCGTGCGAGCTGTGGCTGCCGTCCACATACTGGACACCGAACTTGAAGTCGTGGTCCGCGCCCAACCAGTCGTTCGCGAAGTGGCTGACCTTGGCCTTCACTTCGGTGCGCGCCTGCTTGAAGATGTCGTACCACGGGTATCCGCCGGAGCGGCTCCCGTCTTCGATATTGGAGGTTCCGGGGACGCCCGGGTTGTTCGACTCGCTGAGATCACGGGGCGAGTAGAAGCCGGAGACGCCCGCCTCGACGAAGGTGTTGGGACTCAGGATGTAGGTGAGACGCCCGAACGAAATCGAGGGGTTGTGGCCGCTGAAGGTGGCGATCGTGGAGAACGGCCGGGAGAACGACGGGGTGGCGGGGATCACCCAGTAGTCGTCGTGGTAGGTGTGCATGAACTTGAGGTTCTGCGACAGGTCGGCCGTCAACTTCCAGAAGATCCGGTGGGCGCCGAACTTGCGCGGGAACTGCGGGTCGTTTCCGGGCTGCGTGTCCCAGTCCTGCTGGTACTGATAGTTCGCGTAGAGCCACGCCCGGTCCCGGATGATCGGGCCGCCCCCGTGAACCGTGTAGTCGTCGTAGCGGTCCCGGTTGTAGCCCCAGCCGTTCGGATCCTCATCGCCGTCGGCGTTCAGCTTGATGGGCTGGGCCGTGAAGGCCTGCCACTGCTTGTAGCCGGCGCCGGTCGCCGTGAACTCGTTGGTTCCCTGCTTCGTGACCACATTGAAGACGGCGCCGGCTGCGCTGCCGTGCTCGGCGGAGGCGCCCAGCGAGACGATCTCCATCTCCTCGATCAGGTCGGTCGCGGGCCACGGCCACGCGGCGCCGGATACCGGGGCGGTGTAGTCCACGCCATCCATGAGGTACTTGTTCTCGTCCACGCCGGACCCGAACGCCGAGACCCGGCTGCTCGTGCCGCTCGTGGGGTTCGTCGCCGACATCCCCGGGGCGCTCTTGGTGAAATCGAAGAAGCTGAACCGACGGAGGGGAGTGTTCTCCATGTACTCGCTCGAGTAGTTCGTGGAGACGCCCGAGCGCCGCGTGTCCACGACCGGAGTCTCTCCGGTGACGGTCACGGTCTCGGCCACGGTGGCGAGGTTGAGCGCCACCCGTCGCTCCGTCGTGCCGCCGACGAGCACCTGGAGCCCTTCCTCGATATAGGTGCCGAAGCCGGAGAGCTCCACGGTCACGGTGTAGGCGCCGGGCGGCAGGTTCGGGAACCGGTAGCCGCCGGAGGCATCCGTCACCGCGGTCTGCGGGCCGCCGGGCAGCGCCTCTGAAGTGATCGTCACGCTCGTGCCCGGAAGAACGCCGCCGGAGTCGTCCGTGACGGTGCCGAGGATCGTCCCGGTGATCTGGCCCAGCGCGCTCCCGGCCATGAGGCCGAGCACCGCCGTCAGGGCGAGGATCCGATGAGTCCGCATGGGGTCAGCCACTCCTTTCCTGCTGTCGGTCGGTCGCGACCTCGCCCGAAAATGGGCCGGCTGCGGAGACCGTCCGATCTGCCGTTTGTACCAGAGCCGGCGATCCCGATTCAACAGCCCGAGCGAGAGGGGCGCGGCGGCGGCGGGACCGGCCGGACTCCGGGAGGACGCTTCGAGTCAGGAGGCTGCTCGCGGCGCCCATGACGATATTCCATTATCATTACGGGCTCGGCGCCGCCTCCGTGCGCCGTCCCTTCGATTGCCGGCCCCTTGCGCGCCGTCCCGACGCAACGTGAGAAGTTTCCCGATCCCCGCCCCCTCGACCGCCCACCTTGCCCGGACTTCGCGGCTGGCGGCGTGCGCCGCCGCCTGGTGCGGGGTGCACTGCGCCATCACACCGTTCCTGGTTCTGGCCGCCCCCGCTCTCGCCCTCTCCGAGAGCGCGGAGCGAATGCTGTGGGTCGCGACGGTGCTCCTGGGCGCGATGATCCTCGCCCTGGGTCCGGCCCGCCGGAAGGCGGCCGTCCTGCTCGGATTTGCTGCGGGCTCCAGCCTCTGGGCCGCCTCCCTGGCGGGCTGGCTCGCACCGGCGCCCGAGCCCGCAACCTCGGCCACGGGCAGTCTGATGGTCGCGGGCGCCCTCCTTCTGAGCGCCCGTGTCTGCCAGGCCGGCGCCTGCGACACATGCGCCACCGAGGATCCATCAGGACGAGACGCCTGACGACCGTGGCGCCCGGAGCACCGCGACGAGACACCCGCCAGCGCCGCGCGATCCGCAGCGTGTTCCGGGCCGCGGATGGTCCGCTCTCGCCCGACGAGGTGCTGGCGCGGGGGCAGGCGGTCGTGCCCTCCCTCGGCGTGGCGACCGTCTATCGGAACCTGAAGGCCCTCGCTGAAGACGGATGGCTGGTCGAGGTCTCGTTGCCGGGTGGAGGAGTGCGGCACGAACTCGCCACCCGCCCGCATCACCACCACTTCCTGTGTCGCTCCTGCGATCAGGCCTTCGATATCCATCGGTGCCCGGATGGAGTCGAGGCCCTGAGCCCGAAGGGCTTCGAAGTGGAGGGTCACGAACTGATCCTCTACGGCCGCTGCGCAACGTGCCGTGACCCTCGTGTCCAGCCCCATCAGGCCCTCGATCCGTCCCGATCCAGATAGATCCGACTTCGCAGCTCCGGCCAGGAACACTCGGCCAGCGGGTCGTCGTCGCCCGGGTCTCCCGCGCTGCGGTCCGGCACCTCATGGGAGGGCCACTCGGCGGCGAGCATCCGTCGCAGACCCTCCTCGATCAGCGCGCGCAGGGTGACGCCGTTCTCGCGAGCGGCTCGCTTCGCCTGCATGAGGAGGACATCGCGCATTATCCACCGTTATCTTCACCGGCCCGAATTACCCAACTTCATGGAGGATGGTCAGGAGTGGCCTCTGTCGGCCACGGCGGCCAGGGGCGGCTCGGACTTCCGTCCACCTTCGCCGGGGCGAACGCGAACCTGCTGGCGCCGTGACGCCACCAGCCCGCTAGCATGGCGGCATGGTTCCCATGGAAATCCAGTTCACCGAGGAACAGGTGCAGGCGCTGCGCGAGGTCGCGCGAAACGAGGGCTGCTCCATCGCGGCCGTCGTGCGCGAGGCGGTCAGCCGCCGCTTGTCCTGACGGGATCGAGCGAGCCGTGAAGAGCTCATCCGGCGCGCCCGCGCTTCCATGGGCAAATTCCGGTCGGGAGTCCGGGATCTGGCCGAGAACCACGACCGCTACCTCGAGGACGCGTTCGACTCGTGACCGGGTTCGTGGACACCTCGGCGCTCATGGCGCTGCTCGACGCCGGAGATCCTCGACACGACGCCACGCTCGCCACCTGGGACTCGATAGCGGAGAAAGCCGACCTGCTGACCTCCAACTACGTAGCCGTCGAGTCTTTCGCCCTGGCCCAGCGCCGAATCGGCATTGGGGCTCTGCGCACTCTGAGCGCCGACATCCTGTCCGCGATGGAGATTGTGTTCGTCACGCCGGACGAGTACGCCGCTGCCCTGGCCACCGTGCTCGCCGCGAATCGCCGTCGGCTGTCGTACGTGGACTGCTCCAGTTTCGAGGTGATGCGTCGTCGCGGCGTGCGCAATGCGCTGGCGCTCGACCGCGACTTCGCCCGTCAGGGCTTTCAGGTGCTGCCTGCCGCAACCGGCTGACTTCGGCTGGAGAACCCCCCCTTCTGTTCGCGTCCCGGATGCGGCGACTCCGGTCGCTTCACAGCATCCACGGCTCCTCGCGCGCCATCCCCGCCTCGCAGCCGAGCGCGACGGCCAGGGCGCGGCAGACCTCGAACATGCGTCCGGGGCCCAGCCGACCGATCCAGTGTTCGAGGGCCGAGCGGGGCACCGTCTGGATGTGATCCAGATTCACGACGCTCTCGCACTTCAACCCGTTCGCGACTCCGACGCGAACCTCGCTCGGGAGACCCCGGACGGTGGAAGTGATCGGCGCCACGGTGACGGAGTGCAGCCGGTTCACGACATCGTTCCGGGTCAGCACCAGGACCGGGCGCCTTCGGTCCGGCGCCGCGAACCGGTGGAGCCACAGATCCCCGCGCCTCACTCGTCGGGGCATGGGGCCGCAGCCTCCGTCCAACCGGCCAGCTCTTCCTCGATGGGAGGGAAGTCGGGACCGTAACCGCGGGCGTACGCCTCGGCGATCTTCCGCTCCTCCCGCCGGCGGAGCCACGCCTCGGCGATCCGGCGCACGACCTCGGAACGACCCAGCTCGCGCACGACCTCGTCCGCGTCGAGTCGCGCCAGAAGATCCTCGGAGAAGTTGATCTGTACCGCCTTCATGCCTGCATCTTACCCCATTGTCCTGTGGCAAATAGCCCACAGGACGCCACACAGGATTCGAACCGTCAACCGCCCACGCCGGACCGGGGATAATCCGCGGGTCATGGTTCTCGGGCGCAGGCTGACGACTCTCCTCGTCACCGCTTCCCTCGCCGGCGGCTGTTCCGGATTGCCCGGCGCATCGGATCCGACGCGGCCGCTGAATGTCGTCGTGGTCACGCTGGACACGCTCTCGGCGCGGCATCTGGCGCAGTACGGGAACGAACGGATCGAAACGCCGGCATTCGGTCGGGTGGCGGCCGAGGGCGTGCTCTTCGAGCAGGCAACCGCGACCGTGCCGCTCACGCTGCCGTCCCACGCGACGATGTTCACCGGGACCTACCCGATGTTCCACGGCGTCCGCGACAACGGCGGGTACTACCTCGGCGACGGAGCGGTGACGCTCGCGGAGACGCTCCGCGACGCCGGCTGGAGAACGGGCGGCTTCGTGGCCGCCTTCGTGGTGGACTCGCGCTGGGGGCTCGACCAGGGCTTCGAGCGCTACCACGACGACTTCGACTTCCGCGAGTTCGAGCGGATCAGCCTCGATACGGTCCAGCGCCGCGGAGACGAAGTCCTCGACGCCGCGCTCGCCTGGATGGACGGCGTGAAGGAGGAGCGGTTCTTCTCCTGGATCCACCTCTACGACCCGCACTGGCCCTACGACGCCCCGGAACCCTGGGGATCGCGGGCGGGCGACTACGCCGGCGCCGACTACGACGCCGAAATCGCGTTCACCGACTCGCTGGTGGGCCGCCTCCTCGACTGGCTGGATGCGAACGAACTCGCGGACGAGACGCTGCTCGTCCTCATCGGCGACCACGGGGAGAGCCTGGGGCGCCACCGCGAGGGCGCGCACGGGTTCTTCATCTACGACGCCACGATGCAGGTCCCCTTCCTCGTGCGGGCGCCCTACCGCCAGATCGGACGAGGCCTCCGGGTTCCCGGACAGGTCCGGGGCGTGGATCTGATGCCCACCGTGCTGGATCTCGTCGGCGCGCCGGTCCCGGCGCCGGTCCAGGGAACGAGCCTCCGACCGATGCTGGAGGGAACCACGAGCGATCTGGATCTGTGGGCCTATTCCGAGAGCCTCTACCCGCGGAACCACTACGGCTGGTCCCCGCTGCGAGCGCTCAGGAACGGCGTCCTTCACTTCATCTCCGCTCCCCGTCCCGAGCTGTTCGACGTGGCCGAGGATCCGGGGCAGACGCGCAACCTGGCGCCCGACCGGCCCGGACAGGTCCGCCAGCTCCAGGCCCGGCTCGACCAGCTCGTGGCGGAACTCGGTTCGGACGCCGCCGATCAGACCGCGCCGGAGGCCCTCGACGAGGCGACCCGCGCCCAGCTCGCCGCGCTCGGCTACCTCGGCGGCGCGTCCCGCGTCCGGGTGGATCCCGACGAGCCGCTCGCCGACCCGAAGGACAAGATCGTCCTCTACAACCTGCTCAAGGCGGCGGGAACGGACTCCACCGAGGATCGGATCTCTGACGCCATGGCCAAGGTGCGGCGCGTGCTCGAAGAGGACCCCGGAATTCTCGAAGCGCACTTCGTGCTCGGCAACCTGTTCGTGAAGCAGGAGGACTGGGAGGGCGCCATCGCCGCCTACCGCGAAGCGCTCGCTCTCGATCCGGAGTACCTCTCCGCCGTGCTCGGTCTAGCCGACGCCTACCGGCTCGCCGAACGCTACGAGGAAGCGGCGGCGGGCTACCGGCGGCTCCTCGACCTCGACCCGAACGACAACAAGGCGCACTTCCACCTCGCCGAGATCCACGCGGCCCGCGAGGAGTACGAAGAGGCGCTGGAGGTTCTGGAGCGTCTCGAAGCGACCGGCGAGCAGCGCGCCCCCGCGCACAACCTGAAGGGGCAGTGCCTGCTGAGCCTGGGGCGTCTGAACGAGGCGGAGGCCGAGCTCCGACGGGCGCTCGAGATGGACGACCGCCTCTCCGACGCCTGGTACAACCTGGCTCTGCTCTTCGAGGAGCGCGGCGATGGGGCGGGTGCGATCGAGGCCTACGAAACACGGCTCGAGATGGCCCCGAAGGACTTCCGGTCGCACTTCAATCTCGGCCGGCTGCTCGGCGCCATGGGCGACCCGGTGCGGATGGAGGCGTCATTCCGCGCAGCGGTCGAGGCGAACCCGGACTTCGCCGTGGGCTACCTCTATCTGGCGAAGGCGCTTCTCGACCGGGGAGACCTGACCCAGGCGGAGGGGGCCGCGTTGCGGGGGCTCTCGCTCTCCCCCGAACCGGGGATGGCGCCCTTCGGCCACTTCGTGCTCGCCGACATCTACAACCGGCAGGGCCGGCTCGCCGAGGCCGAGCGCGAAGTCCGCCGGGCGCAGACGCTCCGTCGCTGACCCCCGCTGCGGACTCCCGCCGCCTCAGGCCGCGTCCGGGCGAACTGCTGTCAGGTTCCGACCCGCCAGTGCTCGACGCGCAAACCTCTCATCGGAAAGTCCCTGGGGTTTCCGGTTGCGAGGCGTGCTGACGCGCAGTACGCGGCGGCTGCGACCAGGCAGTCCGCCTGCGTCAGCGTCTGCCCGCGCCGGGCGAATTCCCGTCGCCAGGCGCCCGCCCGCTCTCCTTCCTCTCGACCGAGAGGCAGGATCACGAGCCCATCGAACAGCGCCATGGCTCTGCCGGTCTCATTCGGCTGAAGGCCGCGCACGATTTCGTCCACGTTGATCGCGCACGTACAGGCGACATCGCCCGCAGCCCGCAGTGCGCGCACGCGGGAGATCACCGGCCGACCGCGGAGATAGTCAATCAGGACGGTCGAATCGAGCAGCACCAGCAATGCGTCAACCGAGCCGGCGAGGATCGCTCCGACGCTGTCTGCGGACCCACTCCGCGGGATCCGAGTCCCACGCATGACCGTGATCCCTGATCGCTCCGGCCGCCTTCTCGACGAGCTCCCATCGGCGATGGTGAGCGACCGCGGCCCGCAAGGCGTTCCGGATGAATTCGGTGCGACCGCGAGTCCCGGAGATCGCGTCCACCTGGGCCATCAGCGAGTCGTCCACATGAATGTGCAAACGCATGGGCATACGCTAGCGCAGTCCGTGCAGGCGAGGGAGCGTAGGCCTTCGCGCTCCAGACTTGCTCGCCGGCGGGGAGGGCGTCGGACGGCCGCGACTGCCGGATTGCGGCGATCGCGCGCGTTCGCGGCGCGACTCGCGTCATCCGGAACCGGCGCGACTTCAAGGACGCCGGCGTCGAACTCCTGAACCCGCGGCGGACCGACCGCATCGCGCCGGGATCGTTTCCGCCGGTCCGCTCCGTCAGATCAGGTCAGGATGGTTGCCAGGCGCGCGAGTACGTCGTCCATGATCGGCTCGGGGACGGACTCCATGCGCCTCGCGCCGCGGGAGGAGAAATCGAGGGCGCGGGGCTGGTCGCACCGGATCACGCCCACCGTGCGCGTCCCCGCCGCGTCAAGAGAGACAGCGAACCCGCGGCTGCGCGCAAACCGACCTCCCGTGGTGATCGGCAAGACGACCGGCGTTCCGGTGATCCTGTTGAATGCTTCGGGAGTCACGATCAGGACGGGCCGTTCGCCTCGCTGCTCGTGACCAGCCACGGGATCGAGGCGGACCCACCAGATCTCGCCCCGCCGCATCTACAGGAGTTCGCTCCCGACCCTTGGGGCCTCGAGCCACACCCGGTCGTCCTCATCCGCCGGCGCAGTCTCGTCGCACTGAGCCAAGAGCTCGGCGAGGGAGTAAACCGGCCGCTTTCTCGGGGCAACCAGCAGGCGACCGTCTTCGACCCCGATGTCGAGCCTGGCGCCCGCGCGAAGATCGAGCACCCGAAGGAGCGCCGGCGGCACGGCCAGCATCAGGGAGCCGCCGACTCGGCGCAGGTGGGTCGTGTGCATCACTCGCTCGTGAGGTTCTACTGGAATATAACAGGCGCCCCGAGCGGCCCGACCAGGCGCGCCGGCGTCGCCGTCCACGCGCCGCCGGAGTCCTGTCCTCGACAGGTCGCCTCGGCCGGATTGCGGAGATGATCGCCGCGCCCGCCATGCATCCCGGAGTCCACTCCGCGAAACGGCGGAGCGGGCGAAGCGGCAGAATTGGGTTCGGCGGCGCGGAGCCGCCGCCCCCAGGAGGGAGTCGTGATGCATCCTTTTTCTCTTGCACTCATCGCCGCCGCGGTCGCCCTCGCGACCGGGTGCGCCGGATCCGGAGATCCCGAGCCGTCCATGCCCGAGAACCCGTTCTTCACCGAGAGCCCGCTGCCGTACAAGCTGCCTCCGTTCGACGAGATCGAAAACGACCACTACCGCCCCGCCTTCGAGCGCGGCATGGAGGAGCACCTGGCCGAGATCGCCGCGATCGCCGGCGACGCTGACGCGGCCACCTTCGAGAACACGATCCTCGCGCTGGAGCGCTCCGGCGCGCTCCTCGACCGGGTCTCGCGCGTCTTCTTCAGCCTCGCCGCGGCGGACACGAACGACACGATCAACGAGGCGCGGGCGGAGCTGGCGCCGAAACTGGCCGCGCACTATGACGACATCCTCCTGAACGCCGATCTCTTCGCGCGGGTCGAGACGCTTCACGTCAACCGGGAGACGCTCGGACTGGAGGCCGAAGCGGTCCGCCTGATCGAGCGCTACCGGCGGAACTTCGTCCGCGCCGGGGCGCAGCTCGACGCCGACGGACAGGCGCGGATGCGCGAGATCAACGGGGAACTCGCCTCGCTGGGAGCGCGCTTCACCCAGAACGTCCTCGACGAGGTGAACGCCTCCGCCATCGTGGTGGACAGCGAGGACGCCCTCGCCGGTCTCTCGGAGGGAGAGATCGCCGCCGCCGCCGAGGCCGCGAGCGCGCGCGACCTCGAAGGGCAGCACGTGATCGCGCTGCTGAACACGAGCGGTCAGCCGGCGCTCGCGTCGCTCGAGGACCGCTCGCTCCGGGAGCGGATCATGCGGACCTCGCTCGCCCGCGGGAGCCGGGGCGGCGACTACGACAACCGGGACGTCATCACTCGGATCGCGGAGCTCCGCGCCGAACGCGCATCGCTCCTCGGATATCCCCACCACGCGGCGTACGTCCTCGAAGAGCAGACCGCGCAGACCGCCGATGCGGTGAACGAGCGACTCGCCGGGCTCGCTCCGCCGGCAGTCGAAAACGCTCGCCGGGAAGCGGCGGACCTGGAAGCGCTGGCGGCCCGACTCGGCGACGACCTCGGCGAGATCGCGGCGTGGGACTGGTCCTACTACACCGAGAAGCTGCGCGCCGAACGCTACTCCTTCGACGCGGGGGAGCTGCGTCCCTACTTCGAGATGAACGGAGTCCTGGAGAACGGCGTCTTCCACGCCGCGACCGGGCTCTTCGGCCTCCGCTTCGAGGAGAGGCCGGATCTCCCGACCTACCACCCCGATGTGCGGATCTGGGAGGTCTTCGAGGAGGATGGATCGCCGCTCGGCCTCTTCCTCGGCGACTTCTACGCCCGGCCATCGAAGCGCGGCGGGGCGTGGATGAACGCCTACGTGGGGCAGTCGGGCCTGCTGGGAACGCAGCCGGTCGTGGCGAACCACCTGAACGTGCCGAAGCCCCCGGAAGGAGAGCCGACGCTGCTCACCTTCGATGAAGTCATCACGATGTTCCACGAGTTCGGCCACGCGCTTCACGGGCTGTTCTCGAACGTGGAGTACCCGACCTTCGCCGGAACCTCGGTCCCCCGCGACTTCGTGGAATACCCGTCGCAGGTGAACGAGATGTGGGCGACCTGGCCGGAGGTGCTCGCGAACTACGCCGTCCACCACGAGACCGGGGAGCCGATCCCGGGCGAACTGCTGGACCGGGTGCTCGAGAGCCGGACCTTCAACCAGGGCTTCGCCACGACCGAGTACCTCGCGGCAACGCTTCTCGACCTCGCCTGGCACCAGCTCGCCCCCGGAGAGGCGCCCGACGCGGAAGGGGCGCTCGCCTTCGAGGAGGCGGCGCTCGAAGCCGCCGGGGTCGCCTTCGCCCCGGTGCCGCCGCGCTACCGCACGACCTACTTCTCGCATGTCTGGGGCGGCGGCTATTCGGCGGGCTACTACTCCTACATCTGGAGCGAAGTGCTCGACGCCGACTCGGTGGAGTGGTTCCGCGAGAACGGCGGCCTGCTCCGGGAGAACGGAGACCACTTCCGCGCCACGCTGCTGTCGAAGGGCGGCAGCGTGGAGGCGATGGACCTGTTCCGCGCCTTCCGCGGCCGCGACCCGGATGTCGAGCCGCTCCTGCGCCGGCGCGGTCTCGATTGACGGCCCGCCCGGCGCGCGGAGACGGGCGCGCGGGGCTCTTCGTCGAGCTGACGAAACCCCGGATCAGCCTGTTCGTCGCGCTTGCAGCCGCCTTCGGCTTCCTGCTCGCGCCCGGGCCGCTCCGCATCGGGCGGCTCCTGCTCCTGCTCGTCGGGATCACGCTCGCCAGCGGGGGCGCCGGAGCGCTGAACCACTGGGCCGAGCGGGACCGGGACGCCCGGATGCAGCGCACCCGGCGGCGGCCGCTTCCCTCGGGTCGCGTGTCTTCCTCCGGCGCGCTGACCCTCGGCATCGCCCTGTCGGCGGCCGGCTCGGGGCTGCTGGCGGCCGGCGTGAATCCGCTCACCGGCGGCGTCGCGCTTTCGACCGTCCTGCTCTACCTCCTGCTCTATACCCCGCTGAAACCCCGCACGACCTGGAACACGCTCGCCGGGACCGTTCCCGGGGCGCTCCCCGCGCTGGCGGGCTGGACCGCGGCGACCGGCTCGATCGGCTGGGGCGGCGGGGCGGCGTTCGCGATCCTCGCGGCGTGGCAGATGCCGCACGCGCTCGCGCTGGCGTGGATCTACCGCGGGGACTACGCGCAGGCGGGTTTCCGGATGCTGCCGGCGAAGGATCCGACCGGCCGCTCCACCGCCCGGCAGATCGCCGGCTTCGCGCTCCTCCTCGCCGCCTTCAGCCTGGCGCCCGCCGGGCTCGGCCTCGCGGGCGCGATCTATGCCGGCGGCGCGGTCGGGCTCGCGCTCTGGTCGCTGCCCAGGGCCTTCCATTTCCGGAAGACCCGCGACACCCCCGCCGCGCGCCGGGTGCTCGGGGTCTCGATCCTGTGGATCCCGATGCTCCTCGCCGTCCTGATCGTGGACCGACTGGCCCGCGGCGCCTGAGAGCCAGCGGACCCGGAGTTCCCGTACTCCACCCCGCGTCCCGACACGGGCAGGCAATTCCTGAATCGGCTGGAGGGAGCACACCCGTCCGACTCGGGTGGCTCCACCCGGAGAAAGCCGGACTACCGGCGCCAGGCGGCGGCGCGTTCGGCGAAGACCTCCGGGTTCGCCAGCCAGTCCGCGTAACTGATGGACCGGCTGTCGGTGAGCCAGTCGAGCGTCTCGTCGAGGCACGCGAGCAGCCCGGACTCGTCCGCATCCACCGTGAAGCCGCCGTACTCGATGGCGTCGTCGAGCGCCGTCACGACGAAAGCGCCCCCGGCGGCCTCGGCAAGGTTGCGGTTGCCGATCTCGCCGCGGGCCAGCGCATCCACCTCCCGCGCCTCCAGCGCCCTTGCCTGCTCCGCCTCCACGGTAACGCCGGGAAAGAAGACGACCTGCGGCGCGTCGGCGGAGGGCGGGATGAGCCGAACCCGTCCCTCGAGATTCCGACTGGCGCCGCTGGCCCCGATCCGGAACGAGGCGGTCCCATCGGTGGTCAGGGCGCCGCCGTCCGCCAGCTCGATCCGGATCCCCGGCTCGAGGATGCCCAGATCGTTGGTGAGGCCGGTGATCTCCAGGAGTCGCGACTCTCCGGTCGTGCCGACCAGCACCCCGACGCGCTCGTCCTCGGTGAGGTCGTCGTAGCTCGCGAGCCGGGAAGCGTCGGCGGCCCGGACCAGGAGCGATTGCCGGAAGACGATGTGACCCTCGGTGAATGCGACGACTTCGACGCCGCTCCGGTCCGAGCGCCGTTCCGGGAGGATCGTGATCCCGCCGCCCACGACATCGAAGTCGGGCGTCGAGGGCAGAAGCCAGATGTCGGGCCACTCGGTGATCGGCATCCGCCGGAAACGGAGCCCGGCGCCCTCCATCGCCTCGAGCGCGCTCACGAGATCGGCCTCGTAGCCGCGGTGCTCGAGGAAACCGGCCGAACCGGGATTCGGATCGGCCGCGTAGCTCACCGGCTCGAACCAGGCGTAGAACCCGAAGTCCAGCACCGGGCCCGGGACGCACGCCGAGGGAGGGGGCTCCGGCTCCGATGGCTCGGCGACCGGGCCCACGTTCGGGACCGGCGGCGGCGCATCCTGGCAGGCCGACGCCAGCACCGCGAGCAGCCCGGCGAAGCGGGCGAGGCGGGACAACCCCCCTACTGCTCCCGGAGCGTTGCCACAACGCTGCCGCGCACCGCGCTGACCGCCGGGAGAAAGCCGCCGATCGCGCCGATCCCGAGCGACAGGACGATGGCCTGGGCCAGCAGATCAGGCGTCACCCGAAAGGCGAAGGCGACCTGGCTGAACGACGCCCAGTTCAGCGTGGCGGCCCGGAATCCGTCGAACAGCAGCCACGAGGCGCCGCCTCCGAGCACGGAACCGATGGCCGCGAAGGCGAGCGATTCGGTGACGACCGAGACCATGACCGGGAGCCGGTTGAAGCCGAGGGCGCGGAGGGTGCCGATCTCGCGGGCGCGGGTGGAGACCGCGGCGTACATCGTGTTCAGGGCCGCGAACACCGCGCCCACCGACATGAGCGCCACGACGAACCAGCCGAGAACGGAGATGAAGACCTCGATCACCGCCGACTGCTCGGCGAGGTAGGTCGTCTGGGTCATGGTCGAGAGATTGACCCGCGGATCGTTCTCGATCGCGTCGCGGAAGTCCTCGAAGGCGTCGGCGTCGCTCAGCCGAACGAGCGCCGAATTGAACGAGTTGCCGCGCTGATAGAGCTGTTGCAGCACGCGGTTGTCGGTCCAGATCTCGGACTCCGAGACTCCGCCGCCCGCCGAGAAGTGCCCCACGACTTCCCACGAGGCCCGGCCCACGTCAATCCGTTCCCCGAGGTTCAATCCCTCGAACGAGGCGGCGGCGCCGACCCCGACGATCACTTCGTTCCGGCCGGGCTCGAAGCGCCGCCCCTCGACGATCTCGATGTTCCCGCGCACTTCGTAGGCGGCGTCCTCGACCCCCCGGAGCGGAACGTTGGCGTCGGTCCCGACCCCGATCTTCTGCCGATCGATGACGACGAACAGCTCGGGAGACACGAGCGTCCCGCCCGCGCCGCGAGCGACGCCGGGGGCCACTTCGAGGACCTGGATGTCCTCCCGGTCGAGGATGCTGGATGTCTCGGAGGTGAGCCCGCCGCGCAGCACGACCGCGACATCGTCCCGGGCCTGTCCCGCGACCACGGCGCGGAAACCGGTCGCCATGGAGAGCACGGCGACGAGGACTCCGGCAACCGCGGCGATCCCGAAGACGGCCACCGCGGAGACCGCCCGGCGCTGCCAGACCGTCGAGAGGTTGTACGCCGTGACCGCCTGGCACTGGCGGAGGAAGGATGCGATCCGCATGAGGAGTCCGCCTACAGACGCCGGAGGGCGAACGCGGTGCGGAGGCGCATCGCCCGCCGCGCCGGGAAGATGCCGACGACGAGGCCGGTGAGAACGGCGAGCCCCAGGCCGAGCAGCATGTCCTCGGGACGGAGCGCGAGCCCGGGCAGGTAGGCCGAGAGCGCCGCCGACATCCCCCGCCCCGCGACCACCGCGAGCAGCATCCCGAGGAATCCGGCGGTCGTCACCAGCGTCACCGACTCCAGCAGAATCAGCCGCTGCACCCGAGCGCCGGTGAAACCGATCGCCTTCATCAACCCGATCTCGCCCACGCGCTCGCGCACCGATTGCGCCATCGTGTTGCCGGCGACGAGCAGGATGGTGAAGAACACGGCGCCGAGGATGCCGGTCACGATGAGGCCGATGTTGCCGACCTGGTTGGCGAACCCGGCCGCGAAGGCGCCCTCCGGCTCGCTCTTCGTCTCGGCGGCCGAGTTCCGGAAGGTCTCGTCGATCGCGGCGGCGACGGCCGCCGCCTGCTCGGGATCGGCGACCCGGACCGCGAACCAGCCGACCTGACCCCGCCCGAAGGAACGAGCCTCGTCGAAGTAGTCGTAGCGGAACAGCATCTGGGTCTCGTCTCCCCCCTCGACGCTCACCGAGTAGATGCCGACGATCTCGAACTCCCAGGCGTCCGTTTCCGGGCGCCCCGCGAGGGTCCAGATCGTCGGCTGGATCGGAATCCGGTCACCGACTTCCCAGCCGAAACGCTCCGCGGTGGCGCGGCCCACGATGGCCCCGTCGCGGGTCGAGATCCAGCGCTCCTTCGCTTCGTCGGAGAGCTGGAACTCGGGGTACATGTCGAGGAACTCGGCGGGCTCGACCGGGGACTGCATGAAGAAGTTCGCCGGGTCCTGGTACACGCCCCCGAACCAGGTCATGTGCACCGCGTCCACGACTCCGGGCACTCGCTCCATGTCGGCCTCGTAGGACTGCGGGAGCATCTGGAACAGCGACACCCGGTGACGCACCACGAGCCGGTCCTCGTTCGCGATCTCGACCCCCATGGAGAAGGCCGACTGGATCATCGAAAGCAGTCCGAACAGGAGGAACGCGAACACGACGGACGAGAAGGTGAGAAAGGTGCGGGTCTTCCGCCGCCGAAGCGCCGCGCCGATCAGCGTGAGAGAAGTCATGCGACGACGGCCTCGGCTTCGGCGGTGGCGGAGAGCTGCCCGTCCAGCATGTGGAGCGTCCGCGAGCCGCGCGCGGCCGCTTCCGGATCGTGGGTCACCATGAGAATCGTCTTCCCCTGCTCCCGGTTCAGCGCGGCGAGCAGGTCGAGGATCTCGCCGCTCGTCTTCCGGTCGAGATCGCCGGTCGGTTCATCGCAGACGAGGAGCGCGGGATCGTTCACGAGCGCCCGGGCGATTCCGACCCGCTGCTGCTCTCCACCCGAGAGTTCACGCGGGCGGTGCCGGGCCCGGTCGGACAGCCCCACGATCTCCAGCGCGATGGCGACGCGGCGCTTCCGCTCGGCCCCGGAGAACGAAGTGAGGAGCAGCGGGAGCGCCACGTTCTTCTCGGCGGTGAGCCCGGCGAGCAGGTTCGAGAACTGGAACACGAACCCGATGTTCCGCGCCCGCCACGCCGCGAGGCGGCGCTCGGAGAGCCGGTGGATCGGCGCGCCGCCCACGACGACCTCGCCCTCGTTCGGTCGGTCGAGCCCGGCGACCAGGTTCAGCAGCGTGGACTTTCCCGAGCCGGAGGGTCCCATCAGCGACAGGAACTCGCCGTCAGCGATCCTCAGGTCGAGGCCGCGGAGCACGGGCACCGCCGTCCTGCCCCGACGGAAGGTCCGGACCACTCCGCGGGCCTCGACCATGGGGCCGTTCCCGGCCGAATCGGTTTCGCTCATCACCTGGCTCCTCTTCCGCGCTCGGCGGAATCAGCGGGCGGATCCCGCCTCCACGACCTCCGTTCCGTCGCCGAGGCCCTCGGGCGGATCCACCACGACGCGGTCCCCCTCGACGAGCCCGGAGAGCACGTGGAAGTCCTCACCGGCCACATCGCCCAGCCTGACGGCCCGGCGCTGCACCCGCCCGTCGCGGACCAGATACACCAGATCCCGTCCGGTGTCCTCGAACACCGCCGCGGCCGGCACCAGCAGGCCCTCCGGCGCCTCGGTCTCCTCGATCTCGGTGGCCCGGAAGCTCACGCGCACGCCCATGTCGGGCAGGATGCGGGAATCCAGCTCCTCGAAGGCGATCCGGACGCGGACGGTCGCGCGGTCGCGGTCGGCCGTGGGAATGATCGCGATCACGCGCGCCGGAATCCGCCAGTCCTCGTAGGAATCGAGGACCGCCTCCACCGGCTGCCCGGGCGAGACCCGGTTGATGTAGGCCTCGTTCACGTCCACTTCGATCTCGCGGGAGTCCATGTCCACGATGGTCCCGACTCCGGTGCGGGTGAATCCGGCGCCCCCGGCGATGGGCGACATCATCTCGCCGGTCTGCGCGTTCTTCGCCGTGATCACGCCGTCGAAAGGCGCCCGGATCACGGTGTCCTCGATCTGCTGGCGGATCACGTCGGCCGAGCGGTCGGAGGTGACGATGTCGGCGCGCTGGCGCTCGATCCGCGCCTCGAGGGTGGCGACCTCGCCATCCACCGCATCCAGATCCGCCTGCCCGGCTACGCCCTGCTCCACGAGCCGCCGGATGCGCTCCTGGCGCAGCCGGGCCTCGGCGAGCTGCGCCTCCGCCTCGAGCACCGCTTTCTCCGCCCCGGCGGACTGCGCCTCGGCGAGTTCGAGACTCCGGGTGAGGTTCGAAGCGTCGAGGCGGGCGAGCACCTGCCCCTCGGTGACCTCCATCCCCTCCTCGATCAGGATCTCGGTGATCTGCCCCGCCATCTTGGAAGACACCGTGGCCTGCCGCCGGGCGGTCACGTAGCCGCTCGCGTTCAGCACGGTGGAACCGACGGACATCGAGACCGACCGGACCCGGGCGATCGCGACCTCGGGCATCTCGACACCGGCGCCGAGCAGGAAGACGGCGGCCACCACTCCTCCCGCGACGACCAGCGCGCCGAGGATCGCCGTGATCAGGGCGACCGGGCGGGAACCGCGCTGCTCGTCGCCGATCCGGAGTTCGGACAGCTTGTCCGCGGGGGATGGGCTCATGGAATCAAGGTCTCGGGCAGGCGGCCCGCGCAATCGCACACGGGAAACGGGGAGCCCCCCCGTCGGGTTCCGTCCGCCCGTCCGTCGCCCGGAACCCGGCGGGATCGTACTCCCTGACCCGACGGGGGCGACGCCTCCCGGGCCGATCGGCGTCCCGCGCGGAATCAGAAACATGAAATCTGAACACGTCACGTTCAGATTTCAACCTATGATGCCCCCGAACGACACGCCATGAACGACGATCCGCTGGCCGGGCTGATTCCCCGGAGACGCCACCGAGCGACGCTCGAGGCGCTGCTCGGCGAATTCCCGGTCGTCGGCCTCACCGGCGCGCGACAGGTGGGCAAGACGACCCTCGCCCGGCAGCTCACCGCCGGAAGCGGCGCCCACTGGTTCGATCTCGAGGATCCCCGGGATGCGGCAGCGCTCGCCGACCCCGGCCTCGTCCTGCGGAACCTCACCGGGCTCGTGGTCCTCGACGAAGTGCAGCGAACGCCCGACCTCTTCCCCCTGCTCCGCGTGCTCTCCGACCGTCGCCCGCTTCCGGCCCGGTTCCTCGTCCTCGGGAGCGCTTCCCCGGAACTGCTGCGCCAGTCGTCCGAGAGCCTCGCGGGGCGCATCGCCTATCACGAGCTTCCGGGGCTCGATCCGACGGAGGTGGATGTCGCGGCCCCGCGGCACTGGCTGCGCGGCGGCTTTCCTCGCGCGCTGCTCGCCGCAACCGACCAGGCAGCGTTCCGGTGGCTGTTCGAGTTTTCCCGAACATTCGTGGAGCGCGACCTCCCGGCGCTCGGGATCCCGACGGCGCCCGCCACGCTCGGCCGCTTCTGGAACATGCTGGCGCACTGGCAGGGGCAGGTCTGGAACGGCGCCGAGTTCGCCCGGTCCTTCGGCGTCTCCCACCCGACCGTCCGGCGCTACCTGGATCAACTGACTTCGACGCTGGTCGTGCGGCAGCTCCGGCCCTGGTTCGCGAATCTGAAGAAGCGCGAAGTCCGCTCGCCCAAGGTGTACCTTCGGGACTCGGGCCTGCTCCACAGCCTGCTCGGCCTGCGGACCGAGGAGGCGCTCCTCCGCCACCCCCGGTGCGGCGCCTCGTGGGAGGGATGGGTTCTGGAGAACCTCGCCACCCTGCTGGACCTGAAGGCCGGCGAGATGTTCTTCTGGGGCCTCCATACCGGGCCGGAACTGGATCTCGTGGTTCACCGGGACGGCCGGCTCACCGGGTACGAGATCAAGCGCACATCGGCGCCGAAGCTGACCCGTTCGCTGCGATCGGCGATGGAAGCACTCGGCCCGGAGGAGATCCTCGTCGTCCACGCCGGGGAGCGGACCTACCCGCTCGCCGACCGGATCCGGGCGATCCCCGCGGCGCGGCTGTTCGCGGAAATCGCGGAGGATGACTGAGCGTCGGCGCCCCCGACTCACCCGCCCACGCGGTCCGTGATGAAGTCCATGAGGCTGGGAATCCCCGGCTCCCACCGGAGCCCTTCCCGGTCGGGCCACACGAAGCCGAGATGCCGGAGCGAACGCATCGCGTCGTCCACCGGCTCGATCGCGTCGCTCCCGAGTCCCTCGGAGACCGCGTGTTCGAGCTCGTCGTGCGACAGGCTCCGTCCGCCCGAGGCCGCGACGGCCACCGCCCGAGCGACCGGGAGCAACCGGAGGCGCCGCAGTTCGCGGATGCGCCTCGCGTAGTAGTTCGTCCGGATGAGCGTGAAGTCCGGTCGCGCCGCCTCGACGGTCGTGACCGTGATGGTTCGGAGCGAGTCCCGGTTCCGGAACGCCTCGCCCCATACGGAGGCCCCGATCATCTGGACGAAGAACGGGTAGAGCTGGCTCTCCTCGACCATGAGCTCCAGCGCATCCCTGGCGACGACGAAGCCCTGGTCCTCGAAGGGACGACCGAGCGCCAGGCCGGTCGCCTCATGGCTGAGCCGGCCGAGGCGAACCTGCCGGGAGCGGTCCCAGAAGGAGGCCCCGGTGCGGCGCAGCGCCGCCCCGAGATCAGGGGTTCCGGCAAGGACGAGGAGCAGCGGATGCAGGCTCCGCACGATCTGACTCGCGTTCAGCAGTTCTCGGCCGAGGTGCGGATCGAGCGTGTGGGCCTCGTCCATGACGACCAGCAGAGGCGCCTTCCCGGCTCGCGCTCGCAGAACATCGGCGAGAGGGGCGGGCGAGGACTGCCCGGGCCGCCATGAAACCCCGAACGCCGTCAGTTCGTGGGGCGCGAGACGCTCCCAGAAGGAGTCCGGGGCGAGCTGCTCGCAGAGATGGACCGGCTCGCGGAGCGCGCTGGGAACCACGACCGCCGTCTCGACCCTCTCGCCGTCCGCCTGCCGGCACAGCCACTGGAGGAGCACCGTCTTGCCGTTCCCGCGGGGGCCATAGAGGACGACATCGGTCGGGACCGGCGCCCCGCGTTCCAGACGGCCGAGAAGAGCCCGGAACAGACTCTGTTCGCGCTCGCGCCCCGCCAGGATCGGAGGCATGCCGCCCGCGCCGGGCTGGAATGGGCCGAGCTCGTCCCACACGTTCATGAACGCAGTGTAACGACGCGATCCCGGCCGGGCGCGCCGTTCGCGACCGGAGCCCGCCGGGCGCCGCGGATGCCAGGGCTTCCAGCTCGATGGCATCCCGGATCGGCTCCTCTCCGCCCGGACCGGGCTCCGTAGAATTCGCGGATCAGGCAGCCCGATGGGCGTGACGGGACGCGTCACGAGGTCGGATGGCTCGATTCGCCCCGTCGGGGGCCGGAGGTTCGATGGGGGCATCGGGGGCGCGATGGGGCTATGACGGCGACATCGGTCCGGAGCACTGGGGTTCGCTCGACCCCGCCTTCGCTGCGTGCGAGACCGGCAGGGAACAGTCTCCGATCGCTCTGACCGGCGCCGAATCCGCCGAGCTGCCCGAAATCGGCTTCGACTACCGGCCGAGCCCGATCACGATCCGGAATACCGGCCACGCGATCCAGGTGGACTGCGAGGGGGGCGGCGGCATCACGGTCGAAGGCGCGCGCTATGAGCTGCAGCAGTTCCACTTCCACGCCCGGAGCGAGCACATCGTCGAGGGCGGCGCGTTCCCGCTGGAACTCCACCTCGTCCACGCCCGCGAAGACGGCGCGCTCGCCGTGATCGGCGTCTTCCTCGAAGAGGGCGCCGCGAACCGGGCTCTCACTCCGGTCTGGAGCGCGCTGCCGGCGACGCCGGGACCGGCTCGCACGGTCGCAGGCGCGGTGGACGCGAACGACCTGCTTCCCGAGCAGCGGACGAGCTGGCGCTACCGGGGTTCGCTCACGACACCGCCGTGCAGCGAAGGGGTGTCGTGGATCGTCATGACCCAGCCGGTGAACATCTCGCGGAAACAGATCGCCGCGCACAACGCGATCTTCCCGAACAACCACCGCCCGGTGCAGCCGCTGAACGGCCGGACGCTCCTCACCGACCGCGGCCGGTAGCTCCTTCCCGGCTCCGAATCCGCCCCCCAGACGACGGACATGGATCCGGCGGGGCGTTTCCGGAGACGCGCTGGGGAACCGCTGCTCCTCCTGCCGATCGGGCCTTGCGCCGTTGTGGACGCGGCCGCCCGAGTTGGGCCTCTCTCCCACGCGCGGCTCGCTTCCCTGCAGGTCAGCGATGGACCACGAGGTCGGTGTGGCGGGCGAGAACGTCGAAATCGCGATCGCGGTGGAGCACCGGAACCCCGAACTGGATCGCAACCGCCCCGATCAGACAATCCACCAGGTTGCGGGGCGTCTCCCCGCGACGGCGGCATCGCCGGAAAAGAAACGCGGCCCCGTCGAAGCAGGATGGCTCGACGGGCAGGGTGACAGCGCGCGCCATCAGACCGCGCAGGCTGTCGAGATGGCGCTCGTCGCGTACGCCGGCGAAGAGTTCCATGCGGATGGGGTCGCAAGTTGCGAACTCGCCTCCCAGCGCCGCATCCACACTCCAGCAGGTCGTCGAGCGCGTGTCCCGAAGAAACTCGATCCACGCGGACGTGTCGATCAGAATCAAGAGACGCGCGTGCGACGCATCGTCGCGAGGTCTCCCTCCCAGCCGGATCCGCGCAGGCGTCGGGCATCCTCGAGGCTCAGCGCCTGGGCGGCCAGCATGCGAAGAGCGAGGTTCACCGCATCGCGCTTCGTCTTGAGCCGATAGCGACGCATGATCTCCGCGCAAGCCTTGTCGTCGATGTCTATGTTGGTGCGTGCCATACACCTATGATACACCCCACTGGATGTCGTCGAGCGACTGCGACTTGCCGATTGGACCGGGGACCGGGGACGGCCCGTTACCGGGCGGAGTCGTCCTGCTTCGCGGCGTAGTCCGCGAGGAAGGGCACGGCGCCCTCGATCCGGGCGATCCGCTCGGCAAGGGCCCGAAGCGCATCGCGGATTGCGGCGCGGTCTGCTGCAGCGGCGCGAAGTTCCTCGCGGATCGCGGCGCGATCCGCTGCGGCTTCGGCCTGGATCGCGGCGCGATCCACTGCGGCTTCAGCCCGGATGGCCCCGCGGTCCACGCCCGCGGCGCGAAGATCGGCACGCAGGATCCCGGCGGCAACGATGATCGAGGCGAGGATCGCGATCGCGACCCCGTAGAACTCGCCGCGCGTCATGCCGGAAGCCTAGTTCGCGGGCGCCGGCCGCGCCGGCCAAGTGGGACCCGGTCGAGAGAGCAGCCGGCGAGCTCGGGTGGAATGGGACGGCCGTTTCGGATCGTTGCGGCGCCCGAACCTGATGCGGGACCGGGGCGCCCGGCGGCCTGCGCGAGTGGCGGAAGCATCAGACGCGCAGAACCTTCATCACCTCGTCCCCCAGGTGGTTGATGACCTTGACGGCGATGCGGCCGGAGGCGGGCCGCGGGAACGGCCGGGAAACATCGCGGCGGAGGCTCTCCCACGCTTCGCGGTCCGCGAGCCGGGTGGGTGCCCCTCGGCAGTCCGGCCGACCTCGCCGGTAGCTTGCAAGCCCGCGCTGGCGGATGTGGCGGGGCGCCGGAGTCAGTCGCCTTGGCGCGTCGCGATCCACTCCTCGAGGGCGGCGTTGATCGTGTCTGCCAGCCGCGACCTCCCGTCCTGAAGGTGTCCATCACCTCGACGGAGGGCCCGATCGTGATGGAGGCTTCCGGGGGGCCAGCGGGGGACCGCCACGGCGCACTGGCACGCGAGCGAGCTTCTACGGCCAGCCGCCCTGAGACAGATCGGGGGCGTCATCCGGGAACCTCCCCGGCAAGGCTGACCCCCGGCCCAGACGCTCATCGTTCGCCATATCGCCTCGCTCCTGTGTCACTGGATGTCTCCGGGTCGCCCGACCGGAGGGAACCCTGTGGACTGTCAGCTTCCTTGCCTCTCGAAGCCGACCGTCTGCCGAGGACGAAGACGGTCGCAAGTCCGACAACCGTCGTCGTGCCCACCATGCCTGCCGCCCAGCCGTGGCCGAGCCAACCCAGGGCTGCTGCCACGATCAACGCGGCCATGACCACCTGAAAGCCGCGCTGCTGACCCGATTCCACCTGCTCCCGGGTCGCCGAGAGCGTCGCCTTGGCAAGATCGTGCGCGGACCTCTGCTCCTGCTCGGCCATCCGGAGGATCCGTTCGGCCGCTCCGCTCACGACATCGTCGTAACGCTGGAGATCCCCGGGCGGTGGCAGGGGCCCACTCGACTGGACGATGCGAACCGAACGGGAGCGGACGGCGACGGAGCCGCCGTCAGCGAGGCGCCGCTGACTTCGGTTCCGCCTTCTGCTTCGCGATCGTGACTTCGTCATCCATTTCGTGCATGGCGCTGCGCAGGTGCTGGCCGACGCGCTGCCAGTGCCGGGCGAGGCGCTCTTCGGTCGTCCCCCGCGGGAGCAGAGCCTGAAGATGGCGCGGGTCGGGGGAGAGATCCAGCAGGCTGCCTACGCCCCGCAGGAAGGCTCGCGCCCGCTCCGTCATCAGTCCGCTAGTGTAGCGAGACCCTCGCCGCCAGGGTCAAGGTGGGTCGGATGAGCAGGACGCCGTAGCCGCGGCAGCGGGTGTCCTCGACGTAGTCGGGCAGGAGGGCCCGGGCCTCGAAGCCGAGGTGCAACTGCATCGAGACGGTGGGGTCGAGCAGCCGGCGGGAGATGACGGCTCGGTAGTAGTCGGCGATGGCGATCCGATCCGCCATGGCGCCGTATCCGTTCAGGAGGCCCACAGTGACCTCGCCCTCGAGGCCGAGCCGGCGGGCGGTCGCGCGGCGGGTGTCGTAGAGAGCGCGGGCGATCCCGCGGCGGCGCCAGTCGGGGCGGACGCCGAGATCGGCGCCGTAGAGCCAGGGGCCGTCCTCGCGGTGGGCGGAGAGACCGAGGTCGCCGATCGCTTCGCGGAAGGTGTGGCGCGGGTGATCCGGATCGAGGTGGACCCGGAGCGTGGTCGTGGCCGCAACCGGGAACCGAGCTCCTCGGGTTGGCATGGCGACGAACTGTCCGTCGGGAAAGACCTCGATGTGACGGCGGTAGTGGCGGGCCCGGAAGCGCTCGGCCGGGTCCAGCTCGGGGAAGACCGTGACCTGGAGAGCAGCGAGGGTCTCCGCGTGCTCGGGGGAGGTCGGGAGGATCCGGAACGGCGCGGTCGTCACAGCGGAAGCGTTCCGAGGCGGCCCGCCTGGTCCACCGGCAGGCCGGCGTCGTCCGTGAGCGGTCGCGGCGGGTGGGAGCGGGCGGTCGCGGTCGAGACGAGAAGGACCGCGAGGATCGAGGCGGCGGTGGCGATGAGAGCGTTCGGGAGCTCGGTCGGAAGCTGCGGCGTGAGGATCACGAGCCCGAGCCAGACTGCGAGGCCCGACGCCATGCCCGCCACCGCTCCGGGGGCATTCGTCCGCTTCCAGTACATGCCGAGGGTCAGCGGACCGAACAGCGCCACCATCATCGCGGTCCACGACTCGACCATCAGGGTGTACACGCTGCCGAACGCGAGGGCGACGGCGAGCGCGAGGCCGCAGAAGACGACGACGGCGAGACGGGTGGCGAGCAGGACCGCGCGCGGCGTCAGGGCGCCTTGGGGATCTGCCGGCCCGGAGCCCGCCGCGCCCGCGGATCGCAGGTGGGGGAGGACGTTCTGGCCGAACACGCTGGCCGGGGCGAGGAGCCCGCTGTCCGCCGAACTCATGAGCGCCGAGAAGAGCGCGGCGAGAAAGAGCGCGAGCCCGGCCGGGGGCAGGTACTCGAGGGCGAGGCGCGGGACGATCTCCTCGGGGTTCGCGAGTCCGGGGAGGAGCAGCGTCCCGACGAGTCCGAGCGACACCGGGATCAGACCGACGAAGAGATAGAGGAGACCCCCGAAGTAGGCGCCCCACTGGGCGACCCGTTCGTCCCTGGAGGCCAGGGCGCGCTGCATCAGATCCTGCCCGGGGAGGTTGCCGATGCCGATGATGAGCCAGGCCTGGACGAACAGACACCACTCCAGCAGGCCACCGGTGGGGAGGAACCGCAGCTTCGCCTCCGGGAGCCGATCGAGGACGACGGCGACCCCGCCGGCATCGCTGACCACGAGGGGCAGCAGGAACGAGATCGCGGCGATCAGGACGAGCGCCTGGAAGAAGTCGGTGAACGCCACCGCCCACATGCCGCCGAGCACGGTGTAGGCGAGGACGATTCCGGTGGCGACGAGCACCGAGGTCAGGAACGGCAGACCCGCGAGCGCCGACAGCACCGTCCCCACCGCGAGGAGCTGGGATCCGACCCAGCCGATGTAGGCGGGAAACAGCGACACCGCCGAGAGCACTTCCGCGGCCCGGCCGAACCGGCGGCGGAAGAAGTCGGGGACGGTGAGGAGGCGGAGACGCCGCAGGAGGCGCACGTAGAACGCCCCGGCGAGAAGGAGACAGAGCGCGGCGCCGAACGGGTCCGCCGCGACGGCGTTCAGGCCGCCCGCGTAGGCCGCCCCCGCCGCCCCGATCAGGGTTCCCCCGCCGAACCAGGTGGCGAACAGGGTGAAGGTGCAAAGACCGAGGCCGAGTCGCCGGCCGGCGACGACGAAGTCAGTCGCGTCCCGGACGCGCGTCGAGGCGAACAGGCCGAGCAGGAGCAGACCGAGAACGTAGGCCGCGGCGGTGACGAGGACGAAGGTCGTGCTCATGCCAGGGCCCGGGGTGCGCCTCTCTTCACAACGCCAGGCCTCGAGTCAACGCGCGATTCGTCCGTGCCGGGCAGGAGCCCGGCGCGCCGGCACGCGCCCGCAAGCGCCGGCACGGGCTGGCAAACCGCTCCTCCTCCCGTGCCGGGCAGGAGCCCGGCGCGCCGGCACGCGCCCACAAGCGCCGGCACGGGCTGGCAAACCGCTCCTCCTCCCGTGCCGGGCAGGAGCCCGGCGCGCCGGCAAGCGGTGGCAAGCGGTGGTACGGCTGGCAAACCGCTCCTCCTCCCGTGCCGGGCGGGAGCCC
>JAJEAO010000028.1 GCA_022822745.1 Acidobacteriota bacterium | reverse complement strand
GCCGGCGAGCCCTCGCCGGCGCCGCCGGCGGCGCGCGGGACCGCGCGTCGAGAGAAGCCATGCAACGGCTCCCGAATTCCTTGCGGCAGTGCTTTAGCTTTGGTAGCGTAAAGCAGGAGTTTCCAACGATTTTGACCTTCCTGGACGCAGGCGCTGCCGTCGTGCTCGGCATCCTTCAGGGCCTCACCGAGTTTCTCCCGGTCTCGAGCTCCGGACACCTGGTCCTCGGGCGGGAGTTCCTCCCGGAGGACGCGCTGCAAAGCCCCGGCGTCCTCTTCGAGGTCGTGGTCCACCTCGGCACGCTGCTCGCGGCGCTCGTGTTCCTGCGGCGGGAGGTCGCCGCCATCCTCGTTTCCCTGCTGCCCGGCGCGGGGGCGGAGGCCGCCGCCGGACGGCGCATCGCGCTGCTCCTCGTCGTCGGCTCGATCCCGGCAGCGATCGTGGGCCTCGGGCTGCGGGACCTCGTGGTCACCGCCTTCGACGGCGCAGCGGCGGCAGGCGGCGGGCTCCTCGTCACCGGCGCCGCGCTCCTCGGCGCCCGGCGACTCGACCCGGCGGCCCCCGGGGAGGCGCCCGTCGCCGCAGAGCCGGTTGCCGGCGCGCCGTCGGCGCCGCGGCGCATCCGCGACGCCCTGTTCGTCGGCATGGCCCAGGCGGTGGCAATCCTCCCCGGAATCTCGCGGTCCGGCTTCACGATCCTGGCCGGCCGCCTGCGCGGGCTCTCGCCCTCCGCCGCCGCCCGGTTCAGCTTTCTGCTCTCGGCGCCGGTCATCGCCGGCGCCGCCCTGGCCGAGGGCGGTTCGACGCTGGCCTCCGGCGGAATCGGCGCCGGCATCGCCGGAGAGCTGATCGTCGGTTTCGCCGCCGCGATGATCTCGGGCCTGTTCGCGCTGCGCTGGGTCTTCGCGTGGCTGGAAGCGCGCCGATTCCACCGCTTCGGGTGGTACTGCCTCGCCGCCGGAGGCATCGGCCTCGGCTGGGCGGTGGCTTCCTGATGGCGACGCGCCTCCAGCACCGCGCGGCCCGGGCGTTCACGGCTGCGTTCGGGCGACGCGAGACCGGGGGAGTCTTCCTGCTCGCGGCCGGGACGGCTCTCTTCGCCGCCCTCGTCTCCCACTCGGGCTCCGATCCCCTGCCGATCCTCTCGGCGGGACGGACGGACCCCACGGCCAACTGGCTGGGACCGGTCGGGGCGCTCGGTTCCGCGCTCGTCTTCGAGGCCGTGGGCTTCGCGGGTCTGGCCCTCCCGATCGCGCTCATCGGCGCGGGCCTCCGGCGGCTCCGACCGGCAACGACCGCACCGGATCCCGCCGGAGCCCGGTCGCTGATCCTCGCCAGCCTGCTGGTGAGCGGCGCCGGCATCCTCGCCCTCGCCCACAACCTGTTCGGAGCTCGCGGCTTCGGATGGGGCGGCCTGGTCGGAACGATGCTCGCCGACGGGCTCTCGGCCGTGATGCGTCCCCTCGGCGCCGCTCTGGTGCTGGTCGCGATCGCCGCGGTGGGGGTCCTGGCGCTTCGACCCTGGGGGGCTGCCGGAAAGGAGGACCCGGGATCGAAGGGCCGACTCCGACGATGGTGGACGGCGATCCAGACCCGGTGGCTGATCCACGAGCGCCATACGGAGCGGGAAAGGAAGACGCGCCGGTTCGTCGCGCGCATCGAGCGTCGTCGGCCCGCGCGCCCCCCCCGGCCCTCTCCCCGGCCGAAACCTGCCGGCGACCTGTTCGCTGCGACTCCGGCCCGCAGGAAGACCCGGCGGAAGACCACGTCCGGCGCCCGGAAGGCCGGCGAACCCGCGTCGCCGTGGAAGCTGCCCTCGGTCCAGTTGCTGACCGCGCGGGCCCACCAGCCGGGGCCCTCCCGAAAGACGCTCGAGGAGCGGAAGCGGGCTCTCGAAGCGGCCTGCGAAGAACACGGCGTCCGCGGCCAGGTGGCTCGCATCCAGCCCGGCCCGGTCGTGACCACGTTCGAGTACCGGCTGGGGGAGGGCGAGACGGTCAACAAGCTGCGGAACCGCCACGAGGAGCTTTGCATGGCTCTCCGCGCGCCGGCGATCCGGGTGGAGCGAGTGCCCGGAAAGGGCGTCGTGGGCGTCGAGGTTCCGAACGCCTCGCCTTCCATCGTGGGTCTGCGGGAGATCCTCGAGGCGCGGGAATTCATCGAGAACACGGGAGCGCTTCCGGTCGTCGTGGGGAGACTCGTGGACGGCGCGCCGCTCGTGCGCAGCCTGGCCGAGATGCCGCATCTGCTGATCGCCGGGGCGACCGGATCGGGCAAGTCGGTCCAGATCAACACCCTGCTGTGTTCGCTGCTGTTCCGGCAGACCCCCGACGATCTGCGGCTCATCCTGATCGATCCGAAACGGGTCGAGCTGCGTCCCTACCGCAATCTGCCCCACCTCCTGACCCCGCTGATTCTCGAGCCGGACCAGGCGAAGGTCGTTCTCCAGCACGCCTGCCGCGAGCTGGACCGCCGCACGCGGACGCTCGAGGAGTTCGGCGTCCGCAACATCGATGGCTACAACCAGCAGATCCGCCGGCTCCGGTCCGAGCGCGCCGCCAAGCAGCTCCGCAAGAAGGGGGCGGACGCGGAAGAAGTCCCGATCCCTCCTCCGATGCCCCGGCTCGTGATCATCGTGGACGAGCTGGCGGATCTGTTCATCCACGCCCGCGCCGAAGTCACGCCGGCGATCCAGCGACTGCTCAGCCTCGGCCGCGCCGAGGGCATCCATCTCGTGCTCGCCACCCAGCGCCCCTCCACCGACATCGTGAGCGGCACCCTGAAGGCGAATCTGCCCACCCGCATCGCCTTCCGGGTCGCCAGCTACGTGGACTCCCGAACGATCCTCGACCGGGTGGGCGCCGAGAACCTGCTCGGGAAAGGCGACATGCTCATGATGCAGGCGGGAGCGCACATGCCCCGGGCGCAGGGCGCCTTCGTGGACGAGGGAGAGGTCAAGAACCTCGCGCGATTCTGGGAGAAGGCGGGCGCGCCGGTGTTCGACGAGGCCATGCTCCGCGAGGAGGAGCCGAGCGTGGCGCCGGGACGCCAGGCCGCGGCTGCAGCCGGGAAGCGGGCGGGGCGCGACAAGATGCTGCCGGCGGCGCGCGAGCTCATCATCCGGGAACGGAAGGCTTCGACTTCGATGCTCCAGACCGAGCTCGGGCTCGGCTACCAGCGCGCCCGGCGGATCGTGGCCGAACTGGAGCGTCAGGGCGTCGTCGGCCCGGCGCGGGGATCGAGCCCCCGCGAGGTCCTGGTCCAGGCATGAGAGCGCTCCGAATGCTCCGGGTTTTCCTGACTGCCACGCTCGTCCTCGCTTCGAGCGGCGCCGCCGTCGCAGCCCAGAGCGCCCGGGCGCTCTTCGAGACGGCGCAGGCCACCGAGACCCGGCTCCGCGAGTCGAACAGCAGGAGTCCCGCCGCGTGGACCGCCGCCGGACAGGCCTACCGCGCCGTCGTCATCTCCTTTCCCCGGAGCGGTTACTGCGACGACGCGCTCTGGTACGCGGGCGGCGTCTATCGCGATGCGGCGGGCCGGTTCGGGGACCGTTCCTTCGCGGTCCGCGGCCTCGACGCCTACCGGCTGCTGACGACGGGCTATCCGACCAGCAAGTGGGTTCCGAAGGCGTTCCAGGAGCAGGTGCGGCTGCTCGCCGGAAGGCTCGACGACCGCGACGGAGCCAGACGGACGCTCGCCATGTTGCGCGAGCTTCGGCCCGACGCTCCGGAGACCCGGATGGCGTCCGCGATCCTCGAGCCGGCCCGTTCCCCGAGGCGTTCGGCCCGGCCGTCGGCCCCAGCCCCCGAGACTCCCGCAGCGCCGTCGGGGCCCCCGGCGACCGTCGAGAACATCCGGCACTGGGTGGGCGAGTCGCACACTCGCGTCGTCGTGGACATGAGCCGCCGCACGGCGATGAAGGAAGGCAGGCTCTCCAACCCCGACCGGGTGTTCTTCGATCTCGAAGGCGCGGAGATGGACGGCTCCCTGGGCCGACGCGAGTTCCCGATCCAGGGATCCCATCTGCGTCGGATCCGACTGGGCGCGCCGGAGGAGGGCGTCGTCCGGGTCGTCCTCGACTTCTCCAGCGTTCAGGAGGTGACCTCCTTCTGGCTCCCCGATCCCTACCGGCTGGTCGTGGACATCCACGGCGCTCCCCTGGCCACGGTCGTCGCCGAGGCGGGCGGAGCCTCTGAAGGAGAAGCGAGTCCCGAAGGCGAGCCGGAACCACCGCCGGCGGCGCCCGCGGCCCCGGGAGAGCCCACGACGGCCGAGCCGACGGACTCGGGCTACTCCCTCGCGAGACAGCTCGGCCTGCGCGTCCGCAAGATCGTCGTGGACCCCGGCCACGGCGGCAAGGATCCGGGCACTCATTCGGGCAGGCTGCGGGAGAAGGACATCGTGCTCGACCTGAGCCGCCAGGTGCGCGACCGCCTGGAGGACATGGGCTTCGAGGTCGTGATGACCCGGGACCGCGACGTGTTCATTCCCCTCGAGCAGCGGGCCTTCCTCGCGAACAACGCCGGCGCCGACCTCTTCGTGTCGATCCATGTGAACGCGGCCCGGAGCCGGAGGGCGCGAGGCCTGGAGACCTTCTATCTGAACCTCGCGACCTCGGAGGACGCGGCGGAAGTCGCCGCGCGTGAGAACGCCTCGAACGACGGGCTCCGGGTCAGTGATCTCCCCGATCTGGTGGACCGCATCCTGAATCACGAGCGGAAGGAAGAGTCGCGCGCCTTCGCCGAAGCGATGCAGGGCTCCCTCGCCGAGAAGATCCTGGGACGCAGCAACCACCCCCACAACCGCGGGGTGAAGTCCGCGGGGTTCCATGTTCTCCTCGGCGCCCAGATGGCGGCCATCCTGGTGGAGACCGGGTTCGTCACGAACAGCGCGGAGGCGAAGCTCCTCGGACAGAAGGAACACCGCGCCAAGCTCGCCGACGCGATCGCCGACGGCGTCGCCCGCTACGCTCGCCAACTCGGCCAGTCCGACCTCACCACGGCCCAGGACCCCGGCCGCTAGAAACCCATGACCTCCCCATGAAGCGCCACCGTATGGAACGCCGCTCTCCAGAGCGGCAATTCCCGACGCGAACCCGGCTCCGTCTCTCGTAGTGCCAGTCTGGAGACAGGCGCTCCATACGCGCCGCTCCCTATGGAGGCCCGCACCGGGAGAACTGGCCCGGCGCGCCGGCAAGCGCCGTTCTCCAGAGCGGCACGGAGACAGCCCGGCCAGCGGTGAGTCGGATACACTCCGGCGCTTCTATCGCCGAACGATGCTCGCTGAATTCTCACCCTTGGACTCCTGAGACACTCCCGTGACTCGCACCGTGCGCTTCGAGCGGCTCCGCGATCTCCTGCTCGAGCTCTTCCAGCTCGACAAGCCCGACCTCGACTTCGGCATCTACCGGATAATGCATGCGCGCAGCCGCGAAGTGACGCAGTTCCTGGAGAAGGATCTGCTGCCCCAGGTGCGCGAGGCGTTCGCAGAGTACCGCGCCGCGGACCGGGACCAACTGGAGAAGGAACTCGCCGAGGCCGAACGACAGGCTGCCTCGCTCGGCCTGGATCCCGATCTGGCTCCCAAGGTCCAGGCGTTGCGCGGCCAACTGGAGGAGGGTGCCGCCACCAGCGCGGACCTCGACTCCCTGGAGGCCGACGTTTACGACCATCTTTACCGCTTCTTCCGCCGGTACTACGACGATGGCGACTTCCTGAGCAAGCGCGTCTACAAGGACGGCGTGTACGCGATCCCCTACTCCGGGGAGGAGGTCAAACTTCACTGGGCCAACGCCGACCAGTACTACATCAAGACCGACGAGTACCTGAGGAACTACACCTTCCGCCTCCGGCCCGAGAACGACGAAGATCCCATGCGGGTCCACTTCCGCCTGGTGGACGCCGCCGAAGGCGAGCACGACAATGTGAAGGCCAGCGCCAGCAAGAAGCGCCTCTTCGTCCTGGACGAGAGCCCCAGCGACACGGACGGCTCTGGCCCCCTCTCCCTCGAGAAAGGCGAAGGCCGCGAAGAGTTGGTCATCGGCTTCGAGTACCGGCCCGTGACGATGGCCGACTGGCCCGCGAAGGAGCGGCGAGACCGGAAGAGGGTCCCGGATCAGAAGGCGCTGAACGAGATCGCGGAAGGCCGGATTCTCGACGCAGCGAAGGGCAGCCGGACTCTCCGCCCCTGGCTTCAGGCACTCCACGCACCGCACATCCTGTCCGACGGCACGAAGGCGGACTACAGCCGACTTCGGTCCCACCTCGACCGCTACACCGCACGCAACACCTTCGACTACTTCATCCACAAGGACCTGGGTGGTTTCCTGCGCCGCGAGCTCGACTTCTACATCAAGAACGAGGTCATGCACCTCGACGACATCGAGAACGAGGATGCGCCCCGCGTCGAGCAGTATCTATCCAAGGTCAAGGTGATTCGTCAGATCGCCCACGAGCTCATCGCCTTCCTGGCCCAACTGGAGGACTTCCAGAAGGAGCTCTGGCTCAAGAAGAAGTTCGTGATCGAGACCCGGTGGCTCGTGCGCCTCGGCGTGATCGCAGATCTAGACGCACCGCTATCCGACGCGCTCCTGGCCGAGATCGCAGCCAACGACGCCCAGCGCGAGGAATGGGTGGAACTGTGCGAGATCGGCGAGGTAGAGGAGGGCCAGCCGGACCGCCAGCGGCAACTTCTGCCGGACTCCCTGCGTCAGGAGACCTATTCGGAGCCCTTGACGGTCGACTTCCTGCGACAGCACCCCACCTTGATGATCGACACCAAGCACTTCGATCACGGCTTCACAGGAAGACTCCTGGCCACGCTGGCCGACCTGGACGAGATGACGGACGGGGTTCTAGTCCACGGTGACAACTTTCACGCGCTGGAGCTGATCAAGGAACGGTATGCGAGCGCCGTTGACTTCACCTACATCGACCCACCGTACAATACCGATGCCACACCCATTCTGTACAAGAATGACTACAAGGAGTCATCGTGGCTAGCGTTGATGGCGGACCGGCTGAGCCTTGGCCTTGCTCTGCACACTCGCGAACATGCTCTATGCGTCGCGATCGATGACGCCGAACTCGCCCCGCTGTCTCTGCTGCTCAAAGAGATATACGCAGAGTACGATCTCTTTCGAGTCGTCGTCAAACACTACCCCGGATCCGGGACTGGCCGGTCTAACGTTACTCGAACACACGAATATGCTCTCTTTGCAGTACCATCGCACTTGGATCTTCTGCGAGGTGAGCGTGTTGATTCGGGGAAGCGTGAGCGGGGCTTCAGGCGTAGCGGGACCGGTGAGAACAACTATCGAACAGGCCGCCACAACAGCTTCTACGCCGTCTTGGTTGACGCGGAGACGCTTCAGATTTCTGGTGTTGAGAGGCCACCGTTGGGAGATTCATATCCTCGTGACCGCACGGCAGGGGGTCTGACCCGGGTGTACCCTATTGGCGAGGATGGCTCCGAGCGGGTGTGGACGCTCAGCTATGAGGGCGCGACGGCCGCGATTCAGAGGCGCGAGCTGAGATGCACACGGAACATGGTCATTAGACGAGTGTACGACGATGCTCAGCGCCGGAATCTACTTCCGAGCCTATGGACTGATGCCAAGTTCAGCGCAGTCAGTTACGGCACAAATCTTCTGACGCGCCTGTTCGGCACTAATGCGGCATTCTCCTATCCGAAGTCACTTCACACGGTAACTCAGGCCGTTGACGCAGCCACCTACTCGATTCGTGGACCTCTCGTGGCGGATTATTTTGCTGGATCGGGTACAACTGGACACTCTGTAATTTGCCTGAACCGCGAGGACGGCGGGGCTCGTAAGTTCATCCTAGTCGAGGCGGCGCAGCACTTTGAGACGGTACTCGTCCCGCGGCTCAAGAAGGTGACCTACTCCCCTGAGTGGAAGAATGGCAAGCCGACACGGAAGGCCACCGACGAGGAAGCGAGCCGATCCCCTCGGATCATGAAGGTTGTTCGCATCGAATCCTACGAGGACACTCTGAACAACCTGCATGTGACAGAAAGTGCCCCCCCCCCTGACCTTCCACCTGCACCGGCTGGCAGCGTAGGTTCCGGGTCAGGGCCAGGCCTGCTACCCGCAGAGCGCGGCGCATCCGCATGGCGAGATCCGGGGGATGGAGCAGAGCGTGGCAACCTCTCGGGCGCGCCGCCTGACGGCGAGCTTTCGGATGCCGTTCGCCTCGGGCAGCGGTATCCCCTTCGTTACCTCCTCGATATCGAGACTCGCGGCAGTCGCTCGCTGCTGGATGTAGGCGCCTTCCTCAATCCAGACCGCTACCAGCTCCGGGTCCGTCGCCCCGGCTCCGACGAGAGCCACACTTCTTCCGTAGATCTGGTCGAGACGTTCAACTGGCTCCTCGGGCTGCGCGTCCGGCGGATGCACGCCCCCGAGCGCTACCGTGCGGATGTCGAGGCCGACGGGGACGGGTGCTTCAGCGTGATCGGCAGCGTTGCGCTCGATCTCGACGGCCCCTGGCAATTCCGTGCGATCGAGGGCGACCTTCCCGACGGCAGGTCCGCGCTCGTCATCTGGCGCAATCGGCCCGGGGGCGATGACGCGGACGGCCTCGCGCGCGACAACGCGGTCCTCGAGGCGTGGTTCCGCGAGAGGCGGTTGCAGCAGGAAGGCCGGCTCTTCGATGTCGTGTGGGTCAACGGCGACCAGAACCTGCAGCGTCACCGGGAGGCCGGGGAGACGTGGGAGGTCCGGCTTGTCGAAGCAGACTTCCACCGACGCATGTTCAGCGAGTAGCGCCTGACACATGCCCAAGGCCCTCCGTCTCTCACACAAGCTCGTCCTGAGCCGGTGGGCGCTGGGCCTGTTCGGCTACGAGACCTTCGATGAACTCGCGCGTCACCTCAAGGACGACGCGCTCGAGGGACTCGATCCAGAAGGCGTACACAAACTGTGCGTAGAACTCAAGAAGCACGTTCCCAGAAATCGGCGACCCTCCATCCCCAACGACGACCTGCTGCGGCACGACCACGCCATCGTGCGCGCCACACGAGCCATTAACGCGCCTCGCATTCGGTGTGGACACCGTCCCATCCGCTGGAAGTACTTTCAATACCTCTCGCTCCTCTTCACCGAGATCTACCTGGAGCGCTACTTCGCGAACCCATCTTCCCTGCGGCGCGAGCTGAACGACTCCATCGAGCGCATCAATGAAGGCAGGATTCCGCGGGACCAAGTCGATCAGATCTCAGACTCCGGCGACGCCAGTGCCCAGCTCAACAGGCTCTCCTTCCAGATGGCCACCGGGAGCGGCAAGACACTGCTCATGCACGCTCAAATCCGGCTGTTCCGGCGTCACCTGAAGCAGCGCGGCCGAGAACGTGAGCTGAACCGCCTCCTCATCATCACGCCGAACGAGGGTCTCTCTCGCCAGCACCTCCGCGAATTCCGGGCTTCGGGCATCCGGGCCCGCCTCTTCGACAAGGCGGGTGGAAGCATGTTCCTCGGCCAGATCGTCGAGATCCTCGAGGTGAGCCGACTCGGCGATCGGATGGGTGAGAAGGTGGTCGCCGTCGAGGCGCTGGAGGGGAACAACCTCGTCCTGATCGACGAGGGGCACCGAGGCCTCTCCGCAGGCAAGGGGAACAAGCTGGGCGCCTGGCTTCGAAGGCGCGACCAGCTTTGCGAGAAGGGATTCTCCTTCGAGTACTCCGCCACTTTCGGTCACGCCATCAAGGGCGATCCGGCGCAGAGGCAGGCGCTCAGCCACCGTTACGCTACTTCGGTCCTGTTCGACTACCACTACCGCTGGTTCCACGAGGATGGCTTCGGCAAAGACTACGCCATCTTCAATCTGGACGAGAAGAAGAACGCGGCCACGACGAACGAGGAATGGCGGCGCGACTATCTGACGGCCGCGCTCCTGAGCTTCTTTCAGCAGCAGCGCATCTTCCGGCGTTCTCAGGGGCGGCTTCGTCCGTTCGGCATCGAGCGGCCGCTCTGGGTCTTCGTGGGATGCAGCGTTACCAAGGGCCGCGAGCCGGGACAGAAGAAGCGAACTTTGAAGATGAGGGTTCAGGAGCAGTCCGACATTCTTGAGATTCTTAGCTTCCTCCGCCGGTACTTGAGGAAGAGGGAAGACGCGGTCCGCAGGATCCGCCGCCTCCTGACCAAGGGGCTACCGGAAGTTACCGACGGCTCGCTGCGAGACGATCACTTCCGACCACTCCGCGACGCCGGGCTGACCCCCGCCGAGATCTACGGCGAGACACTGGAATCGCTGTTCAACGCGCCAGGCGGCGGCGGGCTCCACATCGAGCGGCTCAAGGGCTCGGGCGGGGAACTGGCGCTTCGGATCGGCGACAATGACCCCTTCGGCGTGATCAATGTGGGCGCTCCGGCCGATCTCAGGAAACACTGTCTGGCCGAGGGGTTCGACGCCACCGAGCGCGAGTTCTCGGGCTCGCTCTTCCACGGACTCAACGACGCTGGGTCGAGCGTCCACCTCCTGGTCGGCGCCAAGAAGTTCACCGAGGGGTGGAACAGTTGGCGGGTGAGTTCCATGGGCCTGATGAACGTCGGCGCGAGCAAGGGTGCCCAGATCATTCAGCTCTTCGGCCGCGGCGTGCGCCTGCGGGGCAAGGATGCGAGCCTGAAGCGGAGCTCGGCGCTACCGGACGCGTCCGGGACGGCGCCAGCCGACATCCGCCACCTCGAGACGCTCCAAGTCTTCGGCGTCCGGGCCAACTACATGGCGCACTTCCGGGAGATTCTGCAGGACGAGGGAGTAGCCGTCGAGCGACGGATGGTCACCGTGCCCGCGAAGGCACGAGGGCCCGAGGCTCCCCTCAAGGTGATCCGGCCGCGGGGTATTGGCCACCACGATCCCGCGACGGCGTTCCGCCGACATGGACCGGTGCTCGTGCTACGTCCGCCAAAGCGAGGCGCGGCGCAGCGCGGTCGCGCGGGGCAGTCCGTCCACCGACCGATCCGCGACCAGATTGACCGGCGCTTGCACCTGCGGCCAACGGTCGTGGACTGGTATCCGAAAATTCGGGCGCTCCGCCCCGAGGACAAGGACAAGGCAGCGCGGAAGATCGGATCCGACAAGAGTCACCCATTTGGTCCGAAGCACCTGGATCACCTGGACTTCGACCGTCTCTACTTCGAGCTCCATCAGCTCAAGGCAGAACGACACTGGCACAACCTGACCATCTCGCGCGCACTACTTCCCATGATCCTGGCCGGACGCCCATCCGCTGAGGATCCGTCGCGTCGCTGCCGGGTGGACTGGTATGAGCTCCGGATCCCCAGACGGGAGCTGGAGTTCACAGATCACAGGACGATTTGCAATTGGCAGGAGATCGCGTTCGCTGTGCTGGCGAAGTACGCGACGCGGTACTACGCAGCCGGCAAGCAGGCGTGGGAGGCGCGTCACCTAGACTACCGGACGTTGACGCCCGACGACCTTCTCTACCCTCGCGTCGCCGAGTCACGTGCGCGGTACGGCTACAGCGTGGAACTCAAGGGGGACGATCGCGTCAAGGGCAAGGAACGTGCTCGACGACTCCAGGACTGGGCGGGAGACATGGACAAACCGGGGCTCCCGGAGCTCCATGCCCTGGACTTCGATCACCATCTCTACACACCCCTTCTCCACACACCCGAATCCATGGCCAAGAAGTCGGGCGTCGTTGTTACGCCTGCCGCATTGAACGACGGGGAAGCCGGTTTCGTCAGGGATCTCAAGCAGTTCTGCACCCGGCATCGCGATCTTCTACTCGGCCGGACTCTTCACTTTGCGCGCAACCCAAGCCGAGGTCGCGGCATCCACTTCTTCGAGGCAAACAACTTCCACCCGGACTTCATCCTCTGGGTAGTGGAGAAGGGCGTACAGCGGATCGCCTTCATTGATCCGAAGGGCCTCAGACACGAAGCGCCGGACAGCCCAAAGATCATGCTCTACCAGACCATCAAGACCCTCGAGAGGCGACTCCGCAGCCGTGCGTTGCGAGAGGGACGCGGGGATCCCCGAGTCCACCTGGAGTCTTTCATCGTATCCGTCACGCCACGAGCGGACCTGCAACAGCTGTGGGGTCGTTCCGACTTCGCCGGGCGCCACATCGTCTTCCAACAAGACGGCGGAGACATCTACATCCGGAGGATCCTGGAGGGGATGGGTGTGATCGCCTGATTCCAATCCAGCCCACCAGCGCGCCAAGGCGAGCCCCGACGGCCGTGCAGTCGTCCCGGCGGGCGCACTGGCGCCGCATGGCCGATCGGCCTAGACTCCACGCATGAAGACGCTCACGGTGACCGTCCCGGACGATGTCGCGCGGCATCTGGACCAACTCGGTCTCCTGAACTCGGAATGCAGCGCCGCGTGGGAGGCCGTTTTCCGAGACGCCCTCCAGCGCTATCCGGCAGCAGGACGGGCCTCACGCGAGGAGGCCTCACAGCCCGTCCGAGAGGAGGCGCCCATCGCGATGACCGTCCAGACCGAGCCTCCAGGCGCGCCAGGCGAACGTCCCTCAGGCGATCGCGGCGAAGGGGAATGGATCGAGGAGGCCGTGCGCGAGCTCGAGAGCCTCGATGAGGAGATCGCGGAGGACGACCTTCCACCCGTCGCGGAGGTCGCTCGCACCGCGGCGCGCCAGCTACTCGAGGCGCTGGCCGGCGGTCCGATCGCGCCGATCATCGCGCCGACCGAGGACGGAGAGGTCTCGCTCTACTTCAAGGCCCCACGAACGCGGGCCGCCCTCTACATTCTCCTTGACAGCGAGGGATCGGGAACCTGGTATTCCGTGATCCCGGGCAAGGAAGGTTACGGCCGCTACGCGAACTCAGGGGAACTGCCACTGGATTTCCTGCGGAGCCGGCTGAAGGCCCTCGCGTCGGACAGCCCGTGACGCCCAACCTCCCGAGCTTGTCGAACGAGGAGTCGTTGGGCCGGACCGTGCTCGCCAGCCGGCTCGCGCGCCGAGCGCGCCGGACCGGCATCATCCATCCGCGGATCTTTCGAGGGCGACCAGGAGCCACTTCCGTTTCCATGGATCGGCTGGACCACGCTCCGGAGCGTGTCATGGCAGCTCTTGCCGAGGAACGGGCCAGGAAACGAATCCCGCCAAGGCAGTTCCACGGGTGGGCCGTGCTCTCCGTGAAGGATGCCGCGACATCCGGGAGAACCGTGCGTTCCACACCGGTGGACGGGAATCCATTCCACGTTGACGTCTTCCTCAAGTTCCGTGGTTCGCCACGACGCGATCAGCAGCAGTGGCACGCTGTGGACTTGGCTCTGCAATCAGCTTGGAGAGAGGCTTCTCGATGAATCTGCGGCGACCAGCCTTCGGGTTCTGTGTGTGCGGACTCCGTGGAGCTATCTGAAGCCAAGGCGCACGCGCCACGCATGGAGGACTCAGGTGACCAAGATCACCATCCAACTTCCCGACGACCCCGTGCGGGAGGCCGAGGGGGCGGGGCTGCTTGCTCCCGAAAGACTCGAGGAGATGATCCGCGCTGAACTCCGAAGGCACCATCTGCGCGAACTGCTGCGCTTGAGCGACGAGCTCATAGCGACGGAATTGCCGCGCATGACCATGGACGAAATCCAGGCCGAGGTAAACGCCGTGCGGCAAGCTCGACGTGCGCGGGCGGCCCGTTCTTGACGCGAACGCCGTCGTCCCAAGTCTCAGCTCGGATCGACGGGAGTCAACAGGACGACGCCGCGGCTTCGACTTGCCGTCCGACCGGTGGCCCGGGTGGCGGGCGTGATCTGGATTACGCGCGGGCGGTCTCGAAGGCGATCACGCCGCGCGTCTCCGTGCTGAATTCGACGCCGATCAGGTGGATCGGCCTTCCGGCGCTCCGGTACTTGGCGGCGTAGTCTCGCGTGCGAATCTGCTCCAGGGCGGCTCCGGTGGATTTGCCTCGCACTGCCTTGACTTCGAACAGGAAGATCCCGCTTGCGCACCGCACCGCCAGGTCCGCTCGACCGCGCCGGCTCGAGTCCTCCACCAGGACATCAAGTCCGGTCGCCGCCAGAAGGGAGTACAGAACGCTCGCGTAGTAGCCCTCGAACCGTGCGATGTCGTTCCTGGTGTGCCACTCGTAGGGGATCGAATCGAAGAGCGCCCGGATGAGCGTCTCCATTCGATCGAGTCGGCCCGCCGAGAGCGCCCCGCCAAGGCGGTCGCTATCGCCGAGGAGCACGGCGTCCGGTGGCGTCACCTCGTCCAGCAGGCACCGGTGGAGGCTCTGCCGCACTTCCCGGTTCGGGTATCCCAGCCGGTATCGGCTCTCACCGGCGACCTCTTCCTCCGCCAGGACGGTGAGATAGCCGACCTGGAACAGCAGGGCCTCGGTTCCCATGCGCCGAACATCGAATCGCGACAGGAGCTCCCAGCTCGTGAGCATGCCGTCGAGCGATGGCGTGAACACGCGGCGCTGCTTCAGGAGCTGAATGACGAAGTCGGGCGATCCGGTCTCGAACCAGTGCGGCCGAAATCTCCGCGTTCCGAGGAGCAGCAGGATGTCGTACGGGTTGTACACCCGCTCGTCTCCGAGCCAGCCGTAGCCGTTGTACCACTCGCGAATGCGGTCTCGGTCGAGTCCCTCGAGGTGGGGAGAAAACACCTGATCGAGGTCGGCCTCCGTGTAGCCACAGATGTTGGCGAATCGCGGATCGAGCGTGATGTCGGTCAGGTTGTTCAGCTCGGAGAACAGACTCACCTTGGTGAACTTGCTCACTCCGGTGAAGAAACTGAATTCGACATACGCACTCAGGGACTTCACCGTCCCATAGAGGCCGCGAAGAAAGTCTCGATTGACTTCGGCGGCTTCGGGGTCGGCGAGAACGTCGAGGATGGGCTTGTCGTACTCGTCCACGAGCACGACGACGCGTCGGCCGTGTTTTTCGGAGAGAGTCCGGATCAGGAAATCGAACCGCTCCGGCGCGGAGTGAAAGCGGGGAGTGATGCCGGCCGCGATCTCGATGGCGTCGAGCTGAACCGCCAGGCGGCTCTCGACGCCAGCCATGTTCCGATAGTCGCCACCACCGAAGTCGAGACGGATCACCGGGTAACGGATCGTCCAGTCCCACCGGTCGTGGATGGCGAGTCCGCGAAAGAGAGGTTCGTTCCCCTCGAAGAGCTCCTTCAGCGTGTCGAGGAAGAGGCTCTTGCCGAAACGCCGGGGCCGGGAGAGGAAGAAGTGCGTCCCGACCTCCATCAGGCGCTCGATGTACCCGGTCTTGTCCACGTAGCAATAGTCGCCTTCGCGGATCCTGCGGAGATCCTGGATTCCGGTCGGCAGCCTTCGCTTCATCACGTCAATGCGATCCATGGTACCGGGGCTCTACGCCCCGCTCTACCCCCATCGGCCGGGAGCGCGGCGCTCTGCCGGTCCGAGAACCGGCCCGCCTGCGGGTGGCGCCAGGAGCCTCAGGCTCGCATCCGGACGCCGGTCGGGAGAGCGGCGCCCGCCGCGCGCGTGCCGGGGGGCGGAATCGAACCGCCGACACAAGGATTTTCAGTCCTCTGCTCTACCGGCTGAGCTACCCCGGCTGCGCTCCGGACCACGGCTGCGCGGGCCGGAAGTCTGCCACATTCAGGCCGTCATGTGGACTCCTCTTCGTCCTCCGGGCCGGCGATGCCGAGCGCCTTGCGGACCTTGCCCTCGATCTCGGCGGCGAGCGGCTCGTCCTCGAGCAGGGTGCGGCGGGCCTTCGCCTTCCCCTGCCCGATCTGCTCGCCCCCGTAGGAGTACCAGGCGCCTGCCTTGTCGATGATCCGGTTCTTGACCGCGAGGTCCATGAGATCCCCGACGCGGCACATCCCCTCGCCGTAGCGGATGTCGAACTCCGCCTGGCGGAACGGGGGGGCGACCTTGTTCTTCACGATCTTGACACGGGTGCGGTTGCCCACGACCTGATCGCCCTCCTTCAGGGCCCCGATCCGGCGGATGTCCACCCGCACCGAGGAGTAGAACTTGAGCGCCCGACCCCCGCTGGTGGTCTCGGGACTGCCGAACATGACCCCGATCTTCTCGCGCAACTGGTTGATGAACACCAGGCAGGTCTCGGACTTGGAGACGATGCCGGTCAGCTTCCGGAGCGCCTTCGACATGAGTCGGGCCTGCAGTCCGACCTGGGCGTCTCCCATCTCGCCGTCGAGCTCGGCCCGGGGCACGAGCGCGGCCACCGAGTCCACGACCACGATGTCCACCGACCCGCTGCGGACGAGAGTCTCGGTGATCTCGAGCGCCTGCTCGCCGTCGTCCGGCTGCGAGACCAGGAGCTCGTCGGTGTCCACGCCGAGCGCGCCGGAGTACTCCGGATCGAGGGCGTGCTCCGCGTCCACGAACGCGGCGACGCCGCCGGCCGCCTGCGCCTGCGCGACGACATGGAGCGCCAGGGTCGTCTTCCCCGAGGACTCGGGGCCGAAGACCTCGACCACCCGGCCCCGCGGGAACCCGCCGACTCCGAGGGCGGCGTCCACCGAGAGGACGCCGGTGGGGATGGCCGACACGTTCATCGCGCCGGACCCGAGTTTCATGATCGCGCCGCGGCCGTGGTTCCTCTCGATCTGGCCGAGAGCGATGGCGAGGGCGCGGGTGCGGTCGGCGGGCCGTCCGACGCGGGGCTTCTTCTTCACGGGCATGGGGAGGGGCTCCTGGGAAAGGGAAACAACGTCGGAGTCGGGAGACGCCGACGGACTCTCCCGTTCAGAACGGAATTCTGACGAAAACGAACCGCGCCGACATCCTCACGACGGTCCGTAGTCGAAAAAGCCGCGCCCGGTCTTGCGCCCCAGACGGCCAGCGTCCACGAGCCGGACGATGAGGGGACACGGACGGTAGCGCGGATCGCCGTAGCCGTCCTGGAGGACCCGAAGGATGTCGAGCACCACATCGAGCCCGATCAGATCGGCGAGCGCGAGCGGCCCCATCGGATGCCGCATGCCGAGCCGCATGATGCGGTCTATGTCCTCGGCGGTCCCGACGCCTTCCATGAGGGCGCCGGCGGCCTCGTTGATCATCGGGATCAGCACCCGGTTGGCGACGAAACCGGGAGCATCGTTCACGGCGCAGGGGGTCTTGCCGAGATCCCGGGCAAGCGCCATCGTCCTGTCGAAGGTCGCATCCGAAGTGTCCAGTCCGCGGATCACTTCGACGAGCTGCATCACGGGCACCGGGTTCATGAAGTGCATCCCGATGAACCGGTCCGCCCGGCCCGATGCCGCGCCGAGACGGGTGATGGAGATCGAGGAGGTGTTGGAGGCGAGCACCGCAGACTCGGGGAGGAGCGGCGCCAGCTCCCGGTAGAGGCCGATCTTCTTCGACTCGTCCTCCACGATCGCCTCCACCGCGAAGCCGCAGTCGGCCGCCGCGGCGAGGTCGGTCCCCGGCTGGATCCGGGCCAGCGCCGCCTCCGCCGCGGACTCGTCCAGAACGCCCTTCTGCACCTGGCGACCGAGGTTCCTGCGGATGACTCCCATCCCGCGAGTGAGGAAGTCCTCCGCCAGGTCCACCAGCCGGACCTCGAAGCCGGAAGCGGCGAAGGCGTGGGCGATGCCGTTGCCCATCGTGCCGGCGCCGATCACGAGGACCGGCGCGTCGGATTCGGGTTGTGTCATCTCTTTCGACTCCCTGCTTCTTCGGCGGGCGCAGCCTCGACGGCGAGCGCCACCCCGTTGCCGCCGCCGAGACAGAGGCTCGCGACGCCGCGTCTCAGGCCTTCCCGGCGCATCGTGTGGACGAGGGTCACCAGCACCCGGGCGCCGCTCGCGCCGATCGGGTGGCCGAGCGCGACCGCTCCGCCGTTCGGATTCACGCGGTCGGCGGGCAGGTCCAGCTCTCGCCGGACCGCGACCGCCTGCCCGGCGAACGCCTCGTTGAGTTCGAACGACCCGACCGAATCGGCCGCCCAGTCGAGCCGCTGGAGCAGCGCCCGAACCGCGGGAACCGGCGTCATCATCACCCACTCCGGCTCGAGTCCGGAGACCGCCTGCCCCGCGATCCGGGCCAGTCGGGGCAGCCGATGCTCTCGAACGGCGGCGTCGGAGGCCACCACGACCGCCGCGGCCCCGTCGCTGATCGAGGACGCATTCCCGGCGGTCACCCGACCGTCCTTGCGGAACACGGGGCGCAATCGGGCGAGGCCGGACTCGGAGGCGTCCGGGCGGACCGACTCGTCGGCGGCGATCGTCACGGTCTCCCGCCGGCTCTTCACTTCCACGGGAACCAGCTCGGCGTCGAAACGGCCGGCGGCCGCCGCGGCGGCGGCGCGTCGGTGGCTCTCGGTGGCGGCCGCGTCCATCTCCTCCCGGGTGACCTGGTAGCGATCGGCGGCGCGCTCGGCGGTTTCTCCCATGTGGATTCCGGTGAACGCATCCGTCAATCCGTCGCGCAGCATCGAATCCACCAGCCGGGCGTCGCCGAGCCGCTGTCCGACGCGCAGCCCGGGGGCGACGTGGACCGCGTTCGACATGGACTCCATGCCGCCGGCGACGACGATCTCGGCATCGCCGGCGAGGATCGCCTGGCGCGCCAGCATGACGGCCTTGAGTCCGGAGCCGCACACCTTGTTCACGGTGAACGCTCCCACGGACGGCGGGAGCCCGGCCCCGAGAGCCGCCTGCCGGGCAGGGTTCTGGCCGAGACCGGCGCTCAGCACGTTCCCGAGGATCACCTCGTCCACGGCCTTCGCCGGCGCTCCGGCGCGGGCGACGGCTTCCCGGACCGCCACGGCGCCCAGGCGGGTCGCGGGAAGCGGGGACAGCCCGCCGAGGAAGCTCCCGATCGGAGTGCGGACGGCAGATGCGATCCAGACGGGCGCGCTCATTGGGGATTGCCTCCGCTTTCGGCCTCGAATATGACCGGGTTCACCACGACGGAGATCCGGAGCGTCGCCCGCGGGAGGTGGGCGGCGGCGAGCAGGGCGCCGCGGATTCTTGCGCGGCCGCGTTTCACGACCGCCTCCGCGGCCCGATCCGGGACGAGCAGAGTCAGGACGCCGTCCTGGAAGAAGGCCGGTCGGGCGATCCGCCGCAGATCTCCGGGCGCCTCCGGCCAGGCCTTCAGGAGAGTGGGGAGATCCAGCAGGCGGCGCTGGAGCGCGGGGGGGAGGATCTCGGCGACCACGTCGCCGACGCGGGCGGAGGACATCGGACAGCGGAACGGTACGACAGGAAGACCGGCAGTCCCGGACGAGGCCCCGCTGATATAGTCGAAGGCATCCAAGATGCCGGTCGGGAGGGATTTCCATGGCTGAAACGAGGGTTCCGAAGGTGCCGCCTCCCGGGGAAGCGGTCCGATCCGCGAGTCCGGAACCGGAACGCGGCAGCGGCTTTTCACGCCGCCAGTTCCTCCGCGGCAGCGCGGCGGCGGGAGCGGCGGGGGCCGGTCTGCTGCCGGGCTTCCTGAAGGCGGCGGAGGCGCAGGATGAACCCGGCGTCGCCGGGCCCGGCCCGGTGGACATGGCCTTTTCGATCAACGGAGAGGCCTATGTGGCGACCCTGGAGCCGCGGGTCACGCTGCTTGACGCGCTTCGGAACCACCTCGATCTGACCGGCGCCAAGAAGGTCTGCGACCGGGGAACCTGCGGCGCCTGCACGGTGCTGATGAACGGGCAGCCGGTCTATGCCTGCTCGGTGCTCGCGATCGAAGCCCAGGGGGCCGAGGTCACGACCGTCGAGGGGCTCGGATCGCCCGAGAACATGCACCCCATCCAGCAGGCGTTCGTGGACAACGACGGCCAGCAGTGCGGCTTCTGCACGCCGGGCTTCGTGGTCGCGAGCGCGGCGCTGCTCGCGCGGCACGCGAACCCGGACCAGGACACGGTCCACAAGGAGCTCGGCGGCAACCTCTGCCGCTGCGGCACCTACGCCGGCGTCCGGGCGGCCGTGGCGCAGGTCGGAGGAGGAACAAATGCCTGAGTACATCTGGCCCGCCGCAGCGGACCGCCGACTCATCGGCACCCGGCTCAGCCGGCTCGACGGACCGGTCAAGACCACCGGCAAGGCGAAGTACGCCTACGACATGAACCGCCTCGGGATGCTGTGGGCGGTCATGGTCCAGAGCCCGCACGCGCACGCCCGGATCACCGGCATCGACACTTCGGCGGCCGAGGCGGTGCCCGGCGTGGTCCGCGTCCACATCATCCAGGACGTGGGCGCCGAGATCCAGTGGGCGCACGACGAGATCGTGGCCGTGGCGGCGACCTCCGAGGAGGCCGCCCGGGACGGCGCCGCCGCCGTCCAGGTGGACTACGAGGTGCTCCCGCACTTCGTGACCGAGCGCATGGTGGACGACGCGCCCGACGCGCAGCCGGCGCAGGCGGAAACCACCGGGGATCCGGAAGCGGCGCTCGCTTCCGCCGCCCATCGGGCCGAGGGTTCCTACCACGCGGCGCAGATCGCGCACTGCTCGCTCGAATCCCACGGACAGGTCGCCGAATGGGAGGATCCGGAGAACGTGACGGTCTGGGCCTCGACCCAGGCGATCTCCGGCGTCGCCTCGCAGCTTGGCGAAGCGATCGGCATCCCTGCTTCCAACGTGCACGTCGAGACCCAGTACATGGGCGGCGGCTTCGGCAGCAAGTTCAGCGCCGACCGCTGGGGCGTCGTGGGCGTCGAGCTGGCGCGCATGACCGGCCGACCGGTCAAGCTGATGCTCGACCGCGACCAGGAAGTCAGCGTGGCGGGCGCCCGGCCCTCGACGCACTCCGAGGTCACGGCCGGGGCCGACAGCGACGGCAACGTGGTGGCGTGGAATTCGAGGAGCTGGGGTTCGGGGGGCCCGGCAGGCGCCGGCTCGCCGCCGATCCCCTATGTGTTCGGTTTCGACAACCAGAGCCACGCGCACACTTCGGTTCCCACGAACACCGGCCCCGCCCGGGCCTGGCGGGCGCCCAACCACCCGCAGGCGTGCTTCGTCACGATGCGGGCGCTGGAGGATCTGGCGCACGCGGCCGGAATGGATCCGCTCGACTTCTTCCTGAAGAACATCGAGCGCACCGGCGACCGGGCGCAGACCTATGTGGAGGAGTTCGAGAAGGGCGCTGAACTCATGGGCTGGCGCGACCGCTGGCGTCCCCGCGGCTCCGACACCGGAACCGTGCGGCGCGGGCTCGGGCTCGCGCTCCACACCTGGGGCGGCCGCGGCCACCGGAGCAACTGCGAGGTCATCGCCTACCGCGACGGGCTGGTCGAAGCCCGGATCGGCAGCCAGGATCTCGGCACCGGGACCCGTACGGTGATCGCCCTCGTGCTCGCCGAGACCTTCGGGCTCGGAATCGAGCAGGTCAAGGTGACCATGGGACGGAGCGTCCTTCCGACTTCGGGCGCCTCCGGAGGCAGCACGACCGTGGGAGGCGTCAGCGGCGCCACCCGCCGGGCCGCCCTGAACGCGGCGGAAGCGGTGTTCGAGCGGATCGGACCGCGACTCGGGACGGATCCGACGAACCTGCGGCTCCGGGACGGGATGCTGCACTTCGCGGACGGCTCCGAGTCGCCGATGCCGTGGAGGCAGGCGGCGGCGCTGATCGGGGTGAACCCGGTGACCGCCGCGGGCGCCAACCCGGGCCCCGGTCAGCTCACGGACAGCGGCGTCGGCGGCATCCAGATGGCGGACGTGAGCGTGGACATGGAAACCGGCGTCGTCGGGATCAATCGCATCGTGGCCGTCCAGGACTGCGGGCTGATCCTCGACATGAAGACCGCCGAGAGCCAGGTTTACGGCGCGCTCATCATGGGCGTCACCTACGCCCTGACCGAGGAGCGCGTCTTCGACCCGGTGACGGGCCGGATGCTGAACGCCGACATGGAGTTCTACAAGCTGGCCGGCATCGCGGACGTGGGCGAGATGATCGTCCACATGATGACCGGCCCGGGCTACGACGAGCGCGGCGTGATCGGGCTCGGCGAGCCGCCGGTCATCGCGCCGGGAGCGGCGATCGCGAACGCCGCCACGAACGCCGCCGGAGTTCCGATCAACGAGATGCCGATGACGCCCGAGCGGGTGCTCGCCGCGATCGAAGCGGGAGGGATGGCCTGATGCGCGCCTTCGAGTACACGAGTCCGAAGACCGTCGCCGACGCGGTGGCGATGCTCTCCAGCGAGGGCGCCGTCGCTCTCGCCGGCGGCACGGACCTCCTCAGCCTGATGAAGGACGGAGCGGCCTCGCCGTCCCGCCTCGTGAATCTGAAGGGGATCCGGGATCTCGAGGGAGCCCACCGGACCGATGACGGGTTCCGGATCGGCGCCACCACCCGGCTGGCCTCGCTCGAGGAGAACCCGACGATCCGGGAGTCGTACCCAGCGGTGGCGCAGGCCGTCGCGGGAGTCGGAAGCCGCCAGGTCGTCAACATGCGCACCGTCGGCGGCGACCTGTGCCAGCGGCCCCGCTGCTGGTACTTCCGGTCCGGCTTCGGGCTCGTCCCGATGCACGAAGGCCGGTCCATGGCCAAGATCGGGGACAACCGCTACCACGCGATCTTCGGCAACTCCGGCGACGCGGCGTTCGTGAACACGTCGAGCCTCGCCCCGCCGCTCATCGCGCTCGGCGCGATGGTCACGGTCTCCGGGCCGGACGGCGAACGCTCGATGGCGCTCGAGGATCTCTACCGCACGCCGGCCTCCTCCGACGAGAGCGAGTTCACGCTCGCTGCGGGCGAGATCGTGACCGCCGTCACGCTCCCGACGGCGAGCGCGCAGAGCGCCACCTACGACGTCCGGAACCGGAAGGGGTTCGACTGGCCCCTCGTGTCCGCTTCGGTGGCCGTTTCCGGAGGGTCGGCTCGGGTCGTGCTCGGCCAAGTCGCTCCTACGCCCTGGATCAGCACGGCGGCGGGCGCGGCGCTCGCCGGCGGGCTCTCGGAGGAGAGCGCCGCGGCGGCCGGAAACGCCGCTGCCGAGGGGGCGAGCCCGTTGTCCGGGAACGCCTACAAGGTCCAGTTGACGCGGGTCGCGGTGAAGCGGGCCGCCATGGCCGCCATGGAGGGCTAGGAACAATGGCCACCAAGACTGCAGGAACAGGCGTCGCTGCCCTGAGGAGCGGCGTCCCGGGCGCCGCGGGCCGCGCGGCGCTGTCGCTGTGCCACCGCCTCCGCTCCAAGGCCATGTACATGGATGTGGAGTACGACCCCACCGTGCCCGGCGGAGTCCCCGGGGACGGCTACTTCTGGTGCACCCACACCCAGAACTGCCTGGGCCCCGACGGCCGAGTCGCCACTCGGGAGACCTGCAACGACGGGGCGGGCCGCGCCTGCTTCGAGCGCGCCTGGTAGCTCCGGAGCGCCACTCTGCGGAGTGGCGCGGCGGACCGTTCGTCTCGGGCGGTCTCGCTGCTGACCCGCAGGGGCCAGCGGCTTCGCTTCGCCTTACCGCTGTCGGAAGCACCGGCGGCGGCCGGCGCTTCCTGCCCCTGCTAAACTGTGCGGCCGGGACGGCCCCGTTCGGTGGGCGGACGGTATCGCCGGTCCAGGGGAGGTTTGCAAAATGAAGGCTTCGCGCATCCTGACCGTGGCGCTCCTCGCGCTCGCGCTCGCTTCCACCGGGTTCGCCGGAGGGAACGCCGACACCGCTCTGTCCGGGCAGTACCTGGAGGCCCGCACGGCGGACGTCTATGCGGGACACTGCTTCGCGAACAGTGAGGTGGGCCTCACCGGCAGCGAGGCCGTCCTCGCCTGGAACATCGCGGAAGGCACCTGGGAAGGCGTCGAGCTGGGCGGCCTCTCGGTCGTCGCGGTCGTGAAGGCGCAGGCCACGCTGGGCGATCCCCACGCCGACCCCTACCCCGCCGACTCGGTGCTCATCGTGGACGAGACCGCCGACGCTGACCAGCGCGCCGCTCTCATCGCCCTCGCTCACGACCTCGGCGGCGACCTGCTGTCCAACGTCCTGAACGTCCAGGATGCGGCGGTGACGGCGGACTTCGATGGCGAGCCGGGCTTCGCTTCCCTCACCGCGGGCGAGCTGGTGGAGGTCCGGACCCGGGCCATCACCCACAAGGACCACCTCTGCGGCAGCGAGTTCGTGTACTACCCGCCGCTGACCGAGATTGCCGAGGCGATGCCGGCCTACACCGAGGCCCACGCCTTCCACGGCGAGGACTTCAACACGACCTGGAGCTGCCCGCTGAAGCGGAGCGCGTTCCTCGGAAACTTCGTCCGCTGAGCGGGCGAAAGACCGTTCCACCACATCGGATGAGGACTTCGGGGATGAAGTGCGTTCGCTCCACGGTTATCGCAACGGGTCTGCTTGCGGCGACCCTCGCGGCCTCCGCCGCCGCCGATGAGCCCAGGCTGGGCCCCGGGTCCGGACCTCCGCCCGAAGCTCTCTCCGAGGAGATCCGGAGCGTCCTGAACCCCGAAGGCCTGACGATCACGCTGGCCTCCGGCGAGACCATGGAGTTCTGGTTCCTCGCCGAAACCCCCTCCGGAGAATCCAGTCGGGGCGGCGCGACCTTCCCGGACCTCGGCGTCGGAACTCTGGTCGGCGCGCTGAGGACCAGCGGAACGTGGTCCGACTACAAGGGCAACTCCATCGAGCCGAATGTCTTCACCCTGCGCTACGGGATGCGCCCCGAGGACGGGAACCACATGGGCGTCTCGGTCCATCTCGACTTCGTGCTGCTCGTTCCGGCAGCCGAGGACATGGCTCTGGACGCGGGCTGGGGACAGGACGACCTGAACATCATGAGCTTCGCGGCCACCGGGCTCGGCCATCCGGGCGTCATGAGCCTCGCCCCGAACTGGAACAGCCCCAGCGAGCCGGTCGTCTTCCAGGATGACGCCGGGGGCTGGGCGGTGGCCTGGGTCTGGGACGGGATGACCGTCGGCTTCGTCGTGGAGGGTGAAGGCGAACACTGATCGCCCCCCTCCCCCGGACTGGCGCCGTGACCCGGGGGTTCCGGCGGCCGGGATCCTGCTGAGCGCCGGGGCGTCCCGGCGCATGGGCCGCGTCAAGGCGCTCCTGCCGCACCCCGACGGCTCGGGTCGAACGCTGATCCGAGCCGCGGCCGAGACCGCCGGCGAAGCAGGCCTTCACCCCCTGTTCGTCGTTCTCGGGTACGCCCGGTCGCGGATCGCGCCCGAGCTGCGCGGCCTCGGCGGTATGCAGCCGATCCTGAATCCCGCCTGGCGGAGCGGGATGCTCTCCTCCCTCCAGGTCGGAGTCCGCGCGGCGACGCAGGACGGAGCCCGATGGGCGCTCGTCTGCCCGGTGGACCAGCCGTTCCTGAGCGCCGACCTGATCCACCGCCTCCGGTCCCGCGCGGGCGGCTCTCCGCCCCCCGCCGCCGTCGTTCCGGCGACCGAAGAGATGGAGCGCGCCGGTCGGTGGAGCCTGCCGGTCCTGCTGGGAGCATCGCTTTTCCCCGAGATCCTCGCGGCGCCCATCCCCCAGGGCATCGGCGATCCGCCGCGCGCCGACATCGGCGCCCGTCGCCTTCTCGTCCGCCACCGCGCCCGAATCGCGACGGTGCGCGCCGACTCCCGGGAACTCCTCGACCTCGACACACCGAGCGAATTCGAACGAGCGCGGGCGGAGCGCGAACTGCTGCGCTGACCCGGCAAGCCCTCGAAGCCGGCCCGGAGCCACGTCGCAGACCGGGCCCCATGTCGGGTACGCTCGCCCACTGACCTTCGCCGCCACTTTCCCCATGTCTCAGCTCTCGCTCCGCTGGCTGAACTTGAAGCGGTTCCGCAGCATACCCGCCGAGGTCATCCACTTCGAGAACCCGACGATCCTCGTTGGCAGGAACGGATCAGGCAAGAGCAATCTGGTGGACGCCTTCCCGCTGCTTGCGGAGGCGATGGAGGAGCCGCTTGCGTCGGTTCTGGATCGCCGAGGCGGGATCCAGACCGTTCGAAACCGTCCCGCCCATCGGGGTCGCCCACCGCATATGGGAGTCGCCGTGGGAATGACGGGCCCGGATGGCGACCCCAGCCACGCGCGTTACGCGTTCGAGCTCAAAGCCCGCAAGGGTTACGGGTTCGAGGTCGTGCGGGAGCAGTGCGTGATCCGGCTGGCGGATGGAGCCAGGCACTGGTTCGATCGCCGTGGGGAGAGGTTCGAGGCGAGCGTAGAATCCCTGAAGCCGGCGCCGAAGTCCGAGGCGCTCGCGCTGCCCCTGATCGGGGGGGATTCCCGGTTCGATCCCGTGTACCGATTCCTGCGGGACATGCGCCGTTACCAGATCGAGCCCGCGAGGCTCCGCGAGCTGCAGGATCCGGATCCGGGACTCCGGCTGCGGTCGGATGGGGGAAACGCGGCCAGTGTTCTGCATCGAATGCGAACCGAGGATCCGGCCAGACTCAGACGTCTGGTCAAACTTCTGGAGACAGTCGCGCCGACCACCTATGCAATCTCGGCGAAGAAGCACGGGAATCGCGTTGGTCTGCAGTTCCGTCAGCGCTGGAGCGAAGGCCGCCGGGTGCCGTTCGAGGCCTTCAGCATGTCGGACGGGACTCTGAGAGTTGTCGGGCTGCTCCTCGCCGTGCTCCAGACGCCGGCGCCCTCGCTGCTCGTGATCGAGGAGCCCGAGGCCACGATCCACCCCGGAGCCGTGGGCACGATCCTGGATGTGCTGCTCCTCGCGACCGACTTCACGTCCGTCGTCATCACGACCCACAGTCCAGACATCCTCGATGCCAAGTGGGTGGCCCCGGAACACCTTCGTCTCCTCGAGTGGGCCTCCGGCATCACCCGCGTGGCGCAAGTCTCCGACGGCGCGGCGGAAGCCATCCGGGAGCATCTGATGGGGGCCGGCGAATTGCTCCGGGCAAACAGCCTGACGCCGGCGCCGCTGTTCGAGCGCAGCGTCGAGCAACCCAATCTGTTTGAACCGGCCGGACCGTGAGAATTCAGCCCATCGTGGAGGGACAGGGCGACGTTGCGGCAGTGCCGGTCCTGTTGCGACGGCTCCTCGAGGTGGCCGACGCTTGGGATGTCGAGGTTGCCAATCCGATCCGGCAACCGCGGAACCGGCTCGCGACCCGGCTCGGCCTCCGGAAGGCGCTCGACCTGGCCCGCAAGCTGAGCGGACATTGTCCGGTCATCGTCGTCATGGACAGCGACGATGACTGTCCGGCGAGACTCGGGCCCACACTGGTTCAATGGGCCAAGGAGGATGCTGCGGATCTGACCTGTGTCGTGGTCCTGCCGCACCGCGAGTACGAGGCGTGGCTATTGGCTGGTACTTCGTTCCCCCGAGATGTGACAGATGTCCGATCCGACGCATCCTTGCATCTGGCGCCGGAAAGACCCCGCGACGCCAAGCGCGCACTCACGAAGCGCATGGAATCGCGCTACCTCGCAACAGTCCACCAAGCGCGGATGACGAGCCAATTGGATCTGGGACTCGCGTTTGGGCGATCCCGATCCTTCCAGAAGCTCGTAAACGACATCGGCACTCTGCTACAGACGATGGATCGGGTGCCAGCCGAATGGCCTCCAGGGTCGTGGCGTCGAGGGGCTTCAGCGCCGTGACTCTCCCGCTCGGGCATGTGGCGGCGCTGGGGTTCAGCTACGCCTACGTAGGGGCTGTCGCGGCAGCGGCGGAAGGGCTCCGGCGAGCCGGGCGGATCTCGTCGGAAAACGCCCGCAAGACGATCCATGTAGGCGTCGGGCTCTGGGTGATTCCGACGATCCTCCTGTTCTCCGACTGGCGGATGGCCATCGTTCCACCGCTCAGCTTCGTCGTCGTGAACTACGTGATCCACCGTTTCCGGCTGCTGCCCGCCTTCGGGGAAGATCCCCTGAACCTGGGCACGGTGTTCTTCCCGGCCTCGTTCGCCGCGCTCCTGGCCCTCTTCTTCCGCCCGGGAGAGACGGATGACCTCGCTTTCGTCGCGGTGGCCGGCGTCCTCGCGATGGCGCTCGGGGACGCGGCGGCCGCGGTCGTCGGGCGGCGCTACGGCACGCGTCGCTACACGATCCTGGGGCATTCCCGGACCATGGAGGGGAGCCTGGCGATGTGCCTCGTGACCGCGGCCGCGATCGCGTTGACGCTCGTCGCCATGGCCGGGTTCGGCTGGCACGCGGCCGTCGCGTTCGGCCTGGTTGTCGGCACCGCCGCCGCCGGGATCGAGGCCATGTGCCCTTTCGGGAGCGACAACCTGTTCGTCCCGCTCGGGGTCGGGGGCCTTCTCTGGGCTCTGGTCGAAATCGCGGGCGCCGCCCTGGGTGTGCGGTGAGTCCGGCTGGTCAGCCGGGGAGAGGCACACCGCTCATCGAAGCACTTCCCAATGCCCCGCTCGGTGCGACCCGACGCGCCGAAGAACTCCGGCAGCCTTCAGGTTCCTGATGTGGTACTTGACCCCGTCGGGAGTCAGGCCGACCCGAGTCGCGAGAGCGGTCCGGGTGAGCCCGGGTTCTGCCCGCAGGGACTCGAGGATCCGCTCGACGGCCGGTTTCAGGGGAGTCGCCGCAGTCTCAGCCTGATTGACCCGGATGTCCCATCTTGATTGACGCACAATAGCGTCCTCGTCCTCACGCCTCGATCATGCCCGTCCGGGAGAAGGCACGTCGCGAGCCGAGAGATCCGGTCACGAGTTCCTTCGGCGCATCGTCCGACGTAGGTCATACCCGCAGCGTGCGCGGTCCTGGAACGCCGCGTGAATCAGCCAGTGCAGGCGCTCGGGCCTGTCGCAAATCCGATCCCATGGCACAACCGACACTTTGGCATCGGGAGCCATCAAGTTGTCGATGATCCTTGCCGGCATGTAGGGGTAGCGCCGCTCAAACTCCGCACGAGACGTAACCGCGTCCCATTGAGTCACCTCGGGATAGACGCGCTCCTCTTCCCCTTCGTGGGACACGTAGCAACTCGTGGATGTTCCTGGAAGATTGATCACCAGGATCCCCGACTTCTTGTTGATCTTCCCGTCGAACATGCTCGAGTAGATCTCCCAGTCCACGTGTTTACGCCGTGCGGTCGAACGTCCCACAAGAACGATCGTCACCGTCGAGTCGCGCAGGTAGTGATCTCTGATCAGCTCACGGATCTTCTGATCGGACAGGCTGTCATTGATGTCGCCTGTACTCACTGACCGATCAATGAAGATCCCGTGCTGACTGGCCATTCTGACAAGCGCGTTCTTGTAGCCTTGGTCACTGGCGTGGTGGTAGCTGACGAATACCTTATGCATGAGCGATCCCTCGACTGTTTCGATCTCCGGCGGTTCTCGTGCGGTAGAGACCCCGGAGGACCAGCACGATGGCTCGGCCAATGAACGACGTCGTGGCCAGTGTGTAATTCTCTTCGTGGGACAGGCCGTTGTTCAGATCGTGACCACTCCAGTCCGAGAACTCCTCTTGCCCCTGCCAGGTGTGGCGAGATCCAGCCCAGCGTTCCGCCAGACCAAGAGACTCCGCCACATCGCGGGCGGCGCCTCCAAACCCGCCGATCAGGTAGAGGGGCTGCCCGCAACGCAGGGATAGCAACGCCTCTTCGGCCACGCCCGGCATTCGTCCCTTGTAGCCCGCGACCTGTCCTCCGAGCACAACGCGCGCATCGGTGCGGGCACACTGGAAGTTGCGCATCACCGTGAGGCCGTCCATCCACTCCTCCGCGCTGGGCGTCCTGGGAGGAAGGGCCCGGCGCGCCCGCAGGGTCATGCGCGTCCCGTCGTCGCCGATCAGAACGAGCTGCGCCACTCCACTCAGCTCGCTGGCCAGGGATTCGATGTCTTCGATCGACATCCCGATGTGAACCGGCCACGCCAGGTGATTCATCACACGCACGCGCTGCCCTGCCTCCTGCGACGGCGTGTACCGCATCACGAGTTCGAAGAGCAGCCGGGTCAAGCCGTTCTTGCGGAGGTCTCCGCCATAGACGAGATCCATGTCCGCAGCGAGGCACTGGAGCGCCAAATCGGCCACGATGTCCCCCAGATGCCCGGCGCTCAGCCCGAAGGCCGTGATGTCGGGACTCTCCGAGGCAGATATGGCGACCCTCAGGGGTGCTTCAGTTCGGGCCCCGTTCTTCATGCCCTCTCCGCCAGCCACTGACTCATGCTCAGGAACGTCAGCCTACCCCATGACGCCTTGAGCAGCTCCTTCTCCACGTTCGCCAGCGGCGGGTCGGGGTGAACGATCACTCCCTGCCAGCCGGGTTCCGCGCCTCGCGCCGCCAGCGAGATGAACTCGGGCGGGCGCCCCATGAAAATCCCTCGCCGATGGCACTCTAACAAGTCCACGTTCTCAATGCGTAGGTCGGCATCATGCGGCAACGTGAGAAGCCCTTTTCTCGTCAGTCACTCATGACGCTCGCGTCAGGAATACCTAGTCCAACCCGTTCCACATCGGCACACTGCGTCGCGGGCCGGAATCCACTCAACGTTCCGAGCCGTCCGCCACCTGCTGCGCGCCGCCGCCCGCCTATTGCCTACGATCCTTGAGGGCCCATGCCATCAATCGCCCGACAACTCGGAGAGATCCTCTTCTAGGAGTATGCGCGACAGGAGTGGCCTACATCCGGCGTGAACCGAGCCGGGATCCCTATTTGGCCCCTACAGTACACGGTTCAACGGCCCAGGACCGCTTCCGGGACTCGAAATAGGCTTCACGAGGCGTTCTGGAGGCCTCACGAGGCCTTCTGGCCGCGCCCACGGCCAAAAGAACGCCCCCGAGAGCCAGCTCACGCGTCTCGGAGCGTGCCCATCCTCCGAATGTTCAGGGCGAGGCACACCAGGCGCCACTCGGC
>JAJEAO010000086.1 GCA_022822745.1 Acidobacteriota bacterium | reverse complement strand
GCCGGGACCGCTCCGCCGCAACCGCTTCCCCGACGGCCCTCTCGAGCCGCGCACGCTCCGCCGCGACCGCTTCCCCGACCGACGCCTCGAGCCGGGACCGCTCCGCCGCGACCGCTTCCTCGACCGCTCCTTCATGCCGCGAACGCTCCGCCGCAACCGCTTCCCCGACCGCTCCTTCATGCCGCGAACGCTCCGCCGCAACCGCTTCCCCGACGGCCCTCTCGAGCCGAGCGCGCTCCGCCGCAACCGCCTCCCCGACCATCCCTTCGAGCCGGGAACGCTCTGCCGCAAGGGCCTTTTCCATGGCGCCTCGGGTGCCGGAGCGGCAGGTCAGCAGATCCTCCGCCACGTTGAGAGCGGTCAGCACGGCCGCGCGTTCCCGCGAGAGGGACGGGACCGCCGCGGCGATCTCTCCCATGCGCTCGTTCACCACGGCGGCGACCGCTTCCACGCCCGCACCTCCCCCCGCCGCGGGATCGGCGCGGAGCCGGTAGGACCGCCCCGCGATCGCGACCTCCACCGCGGCCGGGGCGTCCGCCGGTCCCCTGCTCACGGCGCTGTCTGCCCGGAGGCCATTCGGCTCAGGATCTTTCGCACCCGGGTGCGCTCCCGCCGCAGGAGCTCGACCGCCTTCTCCGCGCGGTCGGCCCGGGCGCGCGCCTCCTCCAGTTGCGCCTCGAGCCGCGCCGCTTCCCGTCGCGCGGCGCCCTGCCGCTTCCGGTCCTGCTCGACCGCCTCGGCTAACCGGTCCAGGTCGCCGAGGAGACCGAGAACGGCCTCCGCCGGAGAGGCCGGCCCGGAACCCGAATCCGGCGCCACGGGACGACGAGACTCCAGATGCCCGGGGTCAGGCGCCCGTCGCGGGGGCGTCCAGCGCCGCCCGCGCCCGGCTCACGAGGAGATCGAACGCCTGCGGATCATGGATCGCGAGTTCGGCGAGCTGCTTCCGGTTCACGGCGATCCCCGCCCGGGCGAGGCCCTGCGAGAACCGCGCGTAGGGAAGGCCGCGCTCCCGGGATGCGGCGTTGATCCGGGTGATCCACAGCCGGCGGAAATCCCGCTTCCGGTTGCGGCGGTCGCGGTAGGCGTAGCTGAGGGCGCGATCCACCGCCTGTTTCGCGTGCCGGTAGAGCTTGCCGCGCATGCCGCGGTAGCCGCGCGTCCGCTTGAGAACCCGACGCCGGCGATCCCGGCGGTGGGTTCCGCGCTTGACTCGGGACATGACGATTCCTCCGTCAGGGAAGGAAGCGGGCGAGTCGCTTCGCCTCTCCCTTGAAAACCCACGCGCCGCTGCGGAGCCGGCGCCGACGCCGGGGCGATTTCTTCGAGAGCATGTGGTTGTGGTAGGCGCGCCGACGCCGGATGCGTCCGGACGCGGTGCGCTTGAAGCGCTTGGCGGCGCCGCGATGCGTCTTCATCTTGTTCTTCATCCGGGTGAAGTCTCCTTCAGGCGCCAGCGCGCGCCTTGCGGGCGCGACGACTTCGCGCGGTCATCCGCCCGTCGCCCTTTCCCTTGCGAGCGGCCTTCTGGGCGCGGTCCACGCGGAGTTCATCGAGCAGGCGGCGGGTCGGCGCGAGGATCATGCTCATCTGGTTCCCGATGATGCTGGACCGTGATTCCACCGTCGCGATCTCGCGGAAATGCGCCGCGACCTCGTCGAGGATGCGGTCGCCCATGTCCCGTCGGCTCCGCTCCCGGGCCCGCTTGAACCAGATCGTGGCCTTGACCTTGTGTCCTTCATGGAGAAAACGGTCGATCTGCTTCATCTTGGTCTCGCGGTCGTGGACCCCGATGATGATGCGGAACTTGACCTCCTTGACCTGGTTCTGCTTGTGGTGACGGCGGGCTTCCTGGGACTTCTTGCTCTGCTGATAGACGAACCGACCGTAGTCCATGATCTTGCAGACCGGCGGGCGGCGTCTGGGGACGATCTCGACGAGGTCGAGCCCCACTTCGGACGCTCTTCGAAGAGCCTCCGAGAGAACAAGGTCGCCGAGCTTCGCGCCGTCCTCGCCAATGACAAGCACGACGGGCGCCCGAATTCGGTCGTTGATTCTGAGACTGTCTATAGTCAGTTCACCTCCGCATTGAAGTCAGGGTGCGGATTATCGCCCCTGACGGGCCGAAGCGCCAATCGCACCGACGGGCAGCCCTCCCGCGAGGGCCCTCAGGGCGCCAGGGAACGGTCCGCCACCAGCCGCTCCATCTCGTCCCCGAAGGTCGCCACCGAGAGGATCCGCTGGCCGCGGCGACCCCGGGTGCGGACCGCGACGGCTCCGGCGTCCACCTCGCGGTCCCCGATCACCGCCATGAACGGAATCCTCCGCAGCTCGGCCTGGCGGATCTTGAGTCCCACCTTCTCCCTCCGGTCGTCCAGCTCGACTCGAAGCCCGCGCTCCCGGAGCGCCGTGACCGCCTCGCTGGCGGCGTCCCGATGCCGGTCGGCGATCGGGATCACCTGCGCCTGGACCGGGGCGATCCACACCGGAAGCGCGCCCGCGGTGTGCTCGATGAGCAACGCGAAGAAGCGCTCCACGGATCCGAGGATCGCGCGGTGGATCACGACCGGCGGCTGGCGCGTCCCGTCCTCCGCGGCGTAGTAGAGGTCGAACGCGGGGGCCTGGGAGAAATCGAGCTGGATCGTGGCGCACTGGTGGCTTCGCCCGAGCGCGTCGCGGACATGGAAGTCGATCTTGGGTCCGTAGAAGGCCCCGTCCCCGGGGTTCAGGAGGTGGGAGTCACCGGACGCCGCGAGCGCTTCGAGGAGCGCCCCCTCCGCCCGCTCCCAGGTCTCGTCGGTGCCGACCGACTTCTCCGGACGGGTCGAGAGCTCGATCTGGATGTCCTCGAAACCGAACTCGCCGTACACCTCCCGCACGAGGTCCATGAGTTCGATCACCTCGTCGCGGATCTGGTCGAGCCGGCAGTAGATGTGGGCGTCGTCCTGGGTGAATGCGCGGACCCGGGTGAGGCCCGAGAGGACGCCGGAGGGCTCGAAGCGGTGGCAGTGGCCGAACTCGGAGAAGCGCAGCGGGAGATCCCGCCAGGACCGGATGTCGGAGCGGTACACCAGCGCCGCCCCCGGGCAGTTCATCGGCTTGACCCCGAACCGGCGCTCGTCGGACTCGATGAAGAACATGTTCTCCCGGTAGTGGTCGAGGTGCCCGCTCCGCGCCCACACCGATTCGTTGAGGATCAGGGGAGTCCGGATCTCCTGGTAGCCCCGCCGGTCGAGCCGGGCCCGCATGGAATCGAGGAGCCGGTTCACGACGCCCATCCCCGCGGGGAGCCAGAAGACCTGTCCGGGGGCCTCCTCGAGGATCAGGAAGAGCCGCTGCTCCTTTCCGATTCGGCGGTGATCGCGCCGCTTCGCCTCCTCGATCCGGTGCAGGTGCTTCACCAGTTGCTTGCGGTCGGGGAAGCTGGTCGCGTAGATCCGCTGCATCGGGATCCCGGCCGCGTCTCCCTTCCAGTAGGCGCCCGAGCTCGACAGCACCTTGACCGCGCGCAGGTATCCGGTGTGCGGCACGTGAGGTCCGTTGCAGAAGTCGAAGAAGTCGCCCACCCGATAGCAGGAGACGCTCTCCCCGGCCTTCTCGCGGATCAGCTCCACCTTGAAGGTCTCCCCGAGATCCTCGAAGACCCGGATCGCCTCGTCCTTCGGAAGGAGCTCCCGCTGGAACGGCAGGCGCTTCCGCACCAGCTCCCGCATCCGCTTCTCGATCCGCCGCAGATCCTCGGCGGTGAACGGCTCGGAGATGCCGAAGTCGTAGTAGAACCCGCCTTCGATCGGGGGGCCGATGCCGTAGCGCGCCTCCGGGAAGAGATCCTTCACCGCCGCCGCGAGCAGATGGGCGGAGCTGTGGCGGAACACGTGGAGGCCGTCGGGATCCGCGGGCGTCAGGAACCGGACCTCCGCGTCGGCCTCGGGGCGGAGCGACAGATCCACTTCCCGCTCGGAGGGCCCGGAACGGAGAACGGCTGCGACCGCGCCGCGCGGGGCGGAGGCCGCCAGCGGCCGCCCGGCGGGCGCAACCGCCTCCGCGGCCGATGCGGCGGAAGCTGGGGAAGGGCTCAAGGTTGGAACTCCGGGACGGCGGGGAGGGAAACCGCGACCGTCGAACGATCAAACCGGTCCGGGCGGGACGGCCTCGGCGTGGCCTCGACCGCGACTCCGCCGACGGATGGTAGGCGCGGGCGGATTTGAACCGCCGACTTCTACCGCGTCAAGGTAGCGCTCTCCCCCTGAGCTACGCGCCTCCGTCGGAGGGCGGATCTTAGCCCGGATCTCCGGGACTTCCCACGGCGCGCGCGAACCGCGCCCCGGCGAGCGGTCTTCCGCGGTCCGCGAGAACCCGGGACAGCGGTGGGATCGCCAACCCGCGACGGGCGCGCGCCGGCCCGGCTTCGCGGTCCACGGCGACCGGGAAGCCCACGGACCGGAACACGAGCCTGGCGGGAGGCGGGAAGCCTCGCAGCGCCCGGTTTTGCACAAATCGGGGCGGATCGGGTGCGAATCGGGCGATTCCCCGTCCGATTCCGTCATGGAGAACAGGGAGGTCGCCATGCCGAAGCGAGCGCGCAACCGGGCCGGGGAGCCCGCCAATCCGATTCCGGACCTGATCGGGGTGCTGCGGCGCACCGGACGCCTGCCGGCGCAAGAGACCGACGCGCTCGTCCGGATCGCTTCCCTTCCCGCGGCCCGCCAGGAGACGGCGCTCCTCGCCGAGGGACTGGTCGCGGAAGAGGACATCGCGCAGGCGGTGGCCGAGGACATCGGGCTGCCCTTCTGCGCGATCAACCCCGCCGAGCTGCCGCCCGAAGTCGTCACCGGAGCGCTTCCCGCTCCGTTCGCCCGCCGCCACACGATCTGCGCCCTCTCGCGCGATGAGGGCGTTCTCACCGTGGCGATGGCGAACCCGTACGCGCAGGAGGCCATCCGCGACCTCGAGCGCTACCTCGGAATCCGGGTGCGCGTGGTCGTGGCGACCCGCTCCGACATCGAGAGCATCAACACCAGCCTCTACAACCTGAGGACCTCGCTCGAAGCCGCCGAGACCCAGCTCTGGGACGAGCACGGTGACGCCTCCGCGCCGGCGTCCGGGACACAGGAGTTCGCCTCCGGGTCCGAATCGGGCGACGATCTCGAGCCGACGACGCGCCCGGTCGTCAGCGCGCTCGACTCGATCCTGCGACAGGCCTTCGAGCAGCGCGCCTCGGACATCCACATGGAGCCCAAGCGGGACATCGCGGTCGTGCGGTTTCGCGTGGACGGCGTCCTCCGCACGATGCACCGCTTCCCGCGCATCGTCCACCAGGCGGTCGTGAGCCGGGTCAAGATGCTGAGCGGGCTCGACATCGCCGAGAAGCGCCGTCCCCAGGATGGCCGGATGAAGCGGGTGGAGCCGGGCAAGGAGATCGAGCTCCGGGTGTCCACCCTGCCGACCGTGTTCGGGGAGAAAGCCGTGCTCCGGGTGTTCGATCCGACCGCTCTGGTCTCGTCCCTGGAGCAGCTCCGCCTCGCGCCGGACGAAGAGGGGAGGCTGCGGGCGCTGCTCGACCGGCGGGAGGGACTCGTGCTCGTGACCGGCCCCACCGGAAGCGGCAAGACGACGACCCTCTACTCCGTCCTCCGGCAGGTCGCCACGCCGGACGTCAACGTGATCACGATCGAGGATCCCGTCGAGCTGATCCACTCCCGCCTCAGCCAGGTCCAGGTGAATCTCCGCATCGGCCTGACCTTCGCCGCCGCGATCCGCAGCGTTCTTCGCCAGGATCCGGACATCGTGATGGTCGGGGAAATCCGGGACCGCGACACCGCCGAGATGGCGGTTCAGGCGGCGCTCACCGGACACCTGGTCCTGTCCACGCTGCACACGAACGACGCGCCCGGCGCCCTGACCCGGCTGGCGGACCTCGGCGTGCCCCGGTTTCTGATCGCGACGACGCTGATCGGAGTCGTGGCCCAGCGCCTCGTCCGCACCGTCTGCGCCCGCTGCTTCCGGTGGACGCCCCTGCGCGCCGCCGAAGCTCGGGTGATCGCCGCGCCGGGGCTCGCGGGCAGCCGCGTCCGGGAAGGGCGGGGCTGCGCCCGCTGCGGCGACACCGGCTACCTCGGTCGCCGGGCGATCTTCGAGATCCTCTCGCTCGGGGCGGACGCGGTCGCCTCGATCCTGGCGGGAGAGAGCGCCGAGCAGCTCGCCGCGATGGCTCGCCGCGCCGGGTTCCGGAGCCTGCGCCAGAACGCCGTCCTCGCGCTCCTCGCCGGGGAGACGACGCTCGCCGAGGTCGTGCGAGTGACCGGGGCGGGCCCCGATCCGGGCGGCGGGTCAGTACCCGAGCGCTCTCCCGAGGAGCAGGAGCAGGGCAGGCGCTCCGTAGAACACGAGAACGACATACCCGAGGGCGGCGGCGCGACTCCGGATCGCGACCCGCGCCAGGAACCGCGCCCCCGCGAGAGGGATGTTCCGGATCGGGCGAACCGGATAGACGAGCGCGATGCCGATGACGTTGAACAGCAGGTGAACCGTGGCGATCTCGAAGCCGAAATGGGCGTTGGGCCCGGAGACCGCCAGAGCGGCGAGAAAGGCGGTCACCGTGGTCCCGACATTGGCGCCCAGCGTCACCGGGAAGGCGTCGTCGAGGGCGAGGAGCCCGGCCCCGGCGAGGGGAACCAGCATCGAGGTGGTGACGGAACTCGATTGGGCGAGGACAGTCGCGACCGCGCCGACTCCCATCGCGAGCACCGCGGAGCGCCCGAGAACCCGGCGGATGGCCCCCTCCGCGCCGGTCGTGGTGAGGCCCTTGAGCGTCCGCACGAGGAGGCCCAGCGTCAGCACGAGAACGACCGCGGACGCGAACGCGAGGATCGCGGAAGCCTGGGTCTCCGACCCGGTCAGGCGGTCCGCGGCGCCTCCGAGGATGCGGGGCACCCACTCGATCAGACCCTTGAGGGGGCTGTCGTAGTCCACGCCGCGCCCGACGAAGCCGCCGAACCACCCGGAGACCACGGCGGCCGACCGGGCGAGAACGCCGGTGGCGATCTCGACCGGGAGCAGGATCGCGACGGCGACCAGGTTGAACAGGTCGTGGCAGGTGGCGACAGCGAAGGCGCGCCCCAGTTCATCCCGATCGCGGAGGTGGCCGAGGGAAGCCAGCGTGTTCGTGACCGTGGTTCCGAGGTTCGCCCCCATGACCATGGGGATCGCGCTCGCGAACGGCAGCGGGGACTCCGGCGCCGCGACCAGAGCCACGATGAGCGCGCTCGTGACGGAGGAACTCTGGACCAGCGTGGTGGCCAGCATGCCCACGATCAGGCCGACGAGCGGGTTGGCCGAGGCGGCGAAGAACCGGTCGAGAAGACCCGATCCCAGCCCCTGGAACCCGTCCCCGAGGCCGTCTATGGCCCCGAGGAACACGACGAAGAGGACCGCGAGGAGGAGAACCCTCCGGATCACGCCGTCGGGGGCGCCAGAGGACATCACCAGGAGATTCGGAGACAAGACACCGAACCGCCGCCGCGTTCCGCCCGCTTCCGGTTCGTCATCGAGGATTGAGGTGCGGGGCCGGACCGCGCCACCCCTTTCCGTCGGCGCGGAGAGTACCCGAACCGACCCGGGCCGCTACTCCTCGAACTCGGCGACCAGCAGCGTGCGCTGCCATTCCCCGGATCCGGGATCGAACGCGATCCAGATCACGAACGGATCTCCCGGCTCGATCCCGGCCAGGACCCGGTCGAGATCGGCGACGGAGGCCACCGCCAGGTTCGCCACATCCGTGATCACCATGCCCGGCTGGAGGCCCAGCTCGTCGGCGAGCCCGTCCGGGGCCACGCTCTCGATCACGATGCCGTCGAAGTCCGCTCCCAGCTCCCGGCGGCGTTCCCGGTCGAGCGGGGCGCCGACGATGCCGAGTCGCCCCGTCGGCTCGCGCCGAGGCGTCTCGGGCGCCGGCGTGGCGCGCCGCAGCGGGGCGGCCTCGTCGAACGCCCGCTGCCCGAGCGTGACCCGAAGCGATCGGGCATCGCCGTCGCGGAGGAACTCCACGGTGGCGGGCTCGTCCGGCCGCGCGTCCGCGACGGCGAACTGCAGATCCGTGGACCCCTCGATCCGCCTGCCGTTGAAGCGGGTGATGATGTCGCCGCGACGCAGCCCGGCCGCCTCCGCGGGCGAGCTCTCCCCGGCGAAGTTCGTGACGATGGCGCCGCGGACATCCGCATCGAGGTCGAGCCCGTCGCGAAGCTGCGGCGTGAGCGGAGTGATCGCCACCCCGAGCCAGCCCCGCGTGACCTCCCCGGAGGTGGCGAGGTCGTCGTACACCCGGCGGACCAGGTTCGAGGGGATCGCGAATCCGATCCCGATGTTCCCGGCCGTTCCCTGGCGCTGGGTGAAGGCCTGGATCATCGTGTTGACGCCGACGAGCCGGCCATCGAGTCCCACCAGCGGTCCACCCGAATTCCCGGGATTGATCGCGGCGTCGGTCTGGATGAAGTCCTGATAGTCCCCGCCAAGCACGCGTCCCTTGGCGCTCACGATCCCCGCGGTCACGCTGTGGCTGTTTCCGAGCGGGTTCCCGATCGCGAGCACCCAGTCGCCGACGCGCACGTCCTCGGAGTCCGCTAGGCCCAGATGCGGAAACGAGCCGGCGTCGGCCCCCAACAGGCGGAGCACGGCGAGATCCGTCGGGGGATCGGCGCCGATGAGCTCGGCCTCGACTTCGAGTCCGTCAGCCAGGACGGCCACGATCCGGGTCGCATCCTCGACGACGTGGTTGTTCGTGATCACGAGGCCGTCCGGATCCACGATCGCTCCGGAGCCGCGCCCCTCCCGGACGCCGGGAGGCCCCAGGTCCCGGAACGGGAGCGGGACGTCCTCCATCGCGACTTCCTGCTCCACCCTCAGACTCACGACGGCGGGCGTCGCCACCCGCGCGACCTCGGCGAACGCCTCCGAGAGACTGAGCGCCGGAGCGGTCCGCTCCCGATTCGGCGTCTCCTGGGGATCCGGCACTTCCTCGAGCGCGGCGAACCGGCTCTCCTGCGTCGCCGCGGACTCGTCTCCGCCGCTCGTGGCGTGGGCGAAAGACGGCAGGTTGAAGCGCGCCGCGGCGTCCTGACCGAGGCAGCCGGACGCGACGAGCAGGGCGGCGGCGGACAGGACTCGGAGCATGGAGAAACCTCCTGGTGGGAGAAACGGCCCCGGGAAGGCAAGGCGGCCCGTTCGGGAGAGGCGGAGGGGGCCGACTTCCGGGATCGCGCCCCGAATATAACGCCGCCGGCGCGAATCCGATCCCCCCGCCCACGGTTTTCCCCTCGGCTTCCTCGACGACGCCGACGAGGACCGCGAGGTCGTCACGGGGTCGTCGCGGGCCCGGCTCACCGGGGGACGCCCTGTCGGGGCCCGGCGCAGGGGGACGCCCTGTCGAGACGCGGCGCACCGGGGGACGCCCTGTCGGGACGCGGCGCACCGGGGGACGCCCTGTCGGGACGCGGCTCACCGGGGGACACGTGGTCGTGGCACGGCCATTGCTGCCGCGGGCGTACCCTTCCGCCCGGGCCCGACTCCCTGATCGCGGCTGCGGGCGCAGAACCACCGAGTCCCCCGCCTCGGCCGACTTCGACCTTGCCCCGGCGGCCTGCCGAGGTCCGCCGAGGAGAACTGCCCCGGCGGCCCACCGAGGCCCGCCGACGAGAACTGCCCCCCGAAGGACTTCGATGACCCGTTCGACCCTGTTGCCTTTCGCGCCCGCGATCCTCTGCCTCCTCCCGGCCGCGGTCTCCACCGCATCGGACCGGGACGCCCCCGAGCGCCCCGGGGAAACCGTCCGCCTCCTCGACGCCGCCTCGGAGGCGCGGGCCGACCAGCCGCGACGCCGGCCTCCGTTCGGCGCCGGTCCCCGCGGCCCCGCCCCGCGGCGCAGCGAGCCCACCTACGGCCTCTCGTTCCACAGCGGCTTCCGCATGCTCGGCGTGGAGAGCGGTCTGTTCGATGACAACGAATACGAATTCGGGGTCACTCCCGGAGACTTCCTCGCGGCGCGCTTCGGCGTGGAAGGCGACTTCGCGGTCCTCCCCCGCCTCGCGGTGACGCTCGGGTTCGAGTCCGGCTCGGCGACCCGGACGGCGTCGTACCTGGACTTCGTGCACGACGACGGCGCCGAGATCGTCCACGACGCCGAGCTGTCCATCACCGAGTTCAACCTCGGCGCCCGCCTCCTCCTCGGGCCCCCTACCGGGCGCGTCCGGGGATACCTGACCGCCGGCGTCACCGGGATGATCTACGAGTACTGGGAAGACGGCGAGTTCCTCGACGGCGCCACGTTCGACATCTTCTACGACCACTACCGGGAACGCTCGTTCCAATTGGGGTTCTTCGGCGGCGTCGGCGGCGAAATGCCGCTCTTCCGCACCCGACAGGGCTACGGGGCCCTGTTCGTGGAGTACCGCTACGCCACATCGCGCGGCGAACACGGGGAAGGGTTCGAGGGCTACGGCGACCTCAGGGTGGACCGGAGCGGCGCGCTCGTCGGGCTTCGCGTCCGGTTCTGATTCCGGCGGTCAGCCCGCCTCCCGGGAGGCGGCCAGCAGTTCCAGCAGCGGGCCGTGGAGGCGTCCGTTCGTCGCGACGACGTTCGGCCCGCCGTTCCGGAACGCCCTTCCGTCGAAGTCGGTGACCCGGCCCCCCGCCTCCCGCACGATCAACTCGCCCGCGGCCGTGTCCCAGGCCCGCAGGGTCTCTTCCCAGAACCCGTCGAAGCGTCCCGCCGCGACCGAGCAGAGGTCGAGAGCCGCCGACCCGGCCCGCCGGACCGCCCGGACTCGCCGCATGACGTCGCAGAACAGTTCGAGAGCCCGGTCCATCGGCTCGCGCTCGTAGGGAAAACCGGTCCCGAGGAGCGCGTCCTCGAGCGCGGAGGTCGAAGAGACGCGCAGCGGCGCCCCGTCCACGGTCGCGCCCGACCCGGCTTCGGCCGAGAACAGCTCGCCCCGGATCGGGTCGAGCACGGCCCCCGCGACCACCTCGCCCTCGAGTTCGTATGCCACGCAGACGCAGAAGGCCGGAAACCCGTGGGCGAAATTCGTCGTGCCGTCGAGAGGGTCCACGACGAACCGACGATCGGCGCGAGCGCCTTCCACGAGGCCGCGCTCCTCCGCCAGGATCGGGACATCCGGGAATCGGCGCCGGAGCGTCGCCACGACGGCGCTCTCGGCCTCGTGGTCCACCGTGGTGACCAGATTGATGCGGCCCTTGCGGGTGAACGCGAACCCGCCCGAGCCGCGGCGGCGGTGCGCGCGACGGATCACCTCGGCGCCCGCGGTCGCGGCCTCGACGCAGGCGCGCCCGGCGGCGGTGTTCACCTCGCGCGCGGCACCCGCCGCTGCTGGAGCTCGACCCGGGTGCCGCCCGCGGGCGTCCGGGCCCACGACACGGAGTCCATGAACTGCCGCATGAAGAAGATCCCCCTCCCGCTGCCCTTCAGGAGGTTGTCGCCCCGGAGCGGGTCGGGAATCGCCCCGCAGTCGAAGCCCTCGCCTTCATCCTCCACCTGAAGCCTGACCGCGGGCGCTCCCGCGTCCGGACGACGGGTCTCGATCCGGACGCGCAGACGCCGCGCCGGGTCCATCCGATTCCCGTGACGCATGCCGTTCGTCACCGCCTCCCGCAGCGCGGCCCCCATCCAGTGGGTCGCGTCCCCATCGAAGCCGCGCTGCTGGCAGTGCCGCTCGAAGATGCCGAGCAGAACCTCGACCCACTCGATGCGGGTCTCCACATCCACTTGCACCAGCACAAGCCGTTTCTCCCGGGCTCAGGCCGCCGAGCGATCCGAATCCGTCGCCGCCGCCACCTCGAACTCGACCACGTTCTCGGAGGAGCCGTCCTCCGGACCTTCCGGCAACAGGAGCTCGAACCGCGGCTCCGGCAGGGTGGGAGAATCATGCACCTCCACCGGCCCGGCAAGCACGCGCGCGATCTCGGCCAGCACCGCGGATCGGCGCAGGGCGGCGGCCACCCGGGGAGAAGCCTCGATCCGCACGCCGGAGGCGAAGTCGCGCGCCCGCTTCTGCACCCGGGTCAGGATCTGCTGGCACACCGCGGCGGGAGAAAGCACCCGGCCGGCGCCGCGACACGCGGGGCACGCCGCGAGCAACGCGGCGTCGAGCGAAGGGCGCTCCCGCTTGCGCGTGACGACGACCAGTCCGGCCCGGGGTTCGGGCGGGGACACGCGCGTGAACGCCGGGTCGCGTCGGAGGCGCCTCTGAAGCGTTCGGAACACGCGCATCTGGTTGGCGCGATCCCGCATGTCGATGAAATCGATGACGATGATCCCGCCGAGCCCGCGCAGGCGGAGCTGCCGCGCGGTCTCGGCGGCCGCCTCGATGTTCGTCAGCGTGTTCGTCTCGTCGCGCCCGCCCGTTTCGCCGCTGAAGCTGCCGGTGTTCACGTCCACCGAGACGAGCGCCTCGGTCGGATCAATGACGATCGACCCGCCCGAAGGCAACCGGACCCGCCGCCGGGTCGCCTGGCGGAAGACCTTGTGGACTCCGTACTCGTGGAAGATCGGATAGTTGCGGGAGTAGTACCGGATCCGGTGCTCGAGGCCGGGAAGCACCTGCCGCACGAAGTTCAGCAGGCGGGCGTAGAGTTTCTCGTCGTCCACGCGGATGGCGTCGAAGCCCGAAGAGAGCACATCGCGCACATAGCGGAACGCCATCGGGATCTCGGAACGCACGCAGGCGGGAGGCCCTTCGGTCCCCTGGCTCCGGATGTCGAGCCAGTCCGCCTCGATCCGGGCGATGTCGGCGGCGAGCGTCTCCTCTTCGATCTGTCCGGCGGCGGCGCGAGCCGACCACTCCCCCTTCACGGTGGCGCGGCGTTCCACCAGCGCCGCGAGCCGCAGCTCCTCCCGCGGCCCGGCTCCGGTGAGCCGGACGATGGCGGCCGGCGGAGCGAAGGGACGGAAGTCGAAGAAGCGCCCCTGGAGCCGCAGATTGCAGCTCACCTTGTATCCCTTCGGGCCGAGCGGTTCGCGAACGACCTGGACCAGAACCAGTTGCCCCGGGCGGAGGACATTCTCGATCCGGGCCCGTCGGCCGCCGACGGGCTCCGCGTTCGGCGCGGCCCCGGCGGGGATCTGATCCGATTGCAGAAACGCGTTGCGCGACAGCCCCAGGTCGAGGAAGGCAGCCTGCGTGCCCGGGATCACGCGCTGGACCCGGGCTCGATAGATGCCGTGGAGCACGCTCTGACCGGCGCGGTGCTCCACGCCCAGCTCGACGACCTCTCCGTCCTCGAGCAGCGCCATCCGCGTCTCCCCCGGGAGACTGGTGACGATCAGTTCGCGAACCATGGCGGCGGAGGATGCTGTGCCCGGCGGAAGACCTCGGCGGGCGTTCGGGCGGCCCGGACCGAAACCGGGCGCGGAGGCCGGTCGGACCGTCGGATCCAGGTCATGCCAGCCAGTGGCGCCGCTGCACGGCGGCGGCGAGGCCGATCGCCGCTCCGGTGATGAGCAGCGAATTCCCCCCGTAACTCATCAGCGGCAGCGGGAAGCCCTTGATCGGCACCAGGCCGGCCACCATGGCGATGTTGTAACCCGCCTGGAGATGGATCATCAGGAACAGGCCGCCCACGAGCAGCGCGCCCACCGGATCCCGGTCGTGGGCGGCCGAGGCCGCGATGGAGAGGAGGCGGAGCCCCAGATAGACGTAGAGGCCGAGGACGACGACGACGCCGACGAACCCGAATTCCTCCGCCAGGACCGCGAAGACGAAATCCGTGTGGGGCGCCGGCAGGAACTCGTATCCGGTCTGGGATCCGCTCAGCCAGCCAGCCCCGGTCAGGCCGCCGGAGCCCACCGCGATGGAGGACTGCAGACTCTGATAGCCCGCCCCGAGCGGATCATTCTCGGGGTTCAGGAAAGCGAGGACCCGGAGGCGCTGGTAGTCGCGCAGACCGAAGAACCACAGCAGCGGCGCCGCCACGACGGCCGCCGCCGTCCCCCAGGCCACGACCGGCCACGAGATCCGGAGACCGCCGAGGAAGACCATTCCGATGCCGACGCCGGCGAGGATCGCGGCGCTGCCGAGATCGGGCTGGGCCGCGATCGCGAGGATCAGGGCGGCCGCCGCCGCGAACCAGCCGACCTTGGCCCGCACGCTGAGCGGCTCGTGGCCCGAACGCCCGATGAGCCAGGCGAGGAGCAGAACCAGGGAAAGCTTGGCCATCTCGCCCGGCTGGAGCGTGAGCGGCCCGATGTCGAGCCAGCGGCGCGTGCCCGCGCGAAACCCGGCCGCCACCGTCGCGAAACCGGCGAGTCCGAGCGCGAGGGCGAACAGCAGGGGCGAATGGCGCGCCAGCCACCGGTAATCGATCCGGTACGCCCCCCAGGTCACGAGAGCGGCAACGAACACGCGGGCGACATGGTTCGGGAAGCTGACCGCCTCCCCGATGCCCCGAAGCGCGCTGTAGAGGACCGCGGTGGCGATCAGGACGAGGACCGCGGCGCAGGCCAGCAGCCCGATATCGGGCAGCGGGCGCGAATCGGAGTCAGCGCGCCGAAGCGAGAGCAACGGAGGCCCCTCCCTCGGACCGGCTCGCGATGCGCCACGCGTCCAGAATCTCGCGTCCGATGGGCGCGGCGGCCGCCCCGCCGGCCCCCCCGTGCTGGACGAGCACGGCGACGGCGATCTCGGGGTCGTCGAACGGAGCGAACCCGACGAACCAGGCGTGGGTCCGGAATTCCCAGGGACGATCCTCGTTGTTCCGCGCGACCCGGCTGGCGTTCGCGACCTGCGCGGTCCCCGTCTTCCCCGCCGGATCGAAGCCGGGGATCCGGGATCTCCACGCGGTGCCGGAGAGGACGGCCTCGCGCATCCCCTCCCGAATGAGGGCGAAGTGCTCGGGCGCGATCCCCGGGATCCGCCGGGGAGGGTCGGTGGAGGCCAGCCGCGGGGTGACGAGCCGCCCCGAGGAGGCGATCGCGGCGGCAACCCGCGCCATCTGGAGCGGGGTCACCGACACGGCCCCCTGCCCCACGACGACGGACGCCGTCTCGCTCGGATACCAGCGCTCCCGATAGACGCGGCGCTTCCATTCCCTGGTCGGGATGAGCCCGGCGGTCTCGCCCGGCAGGTCCAGCCCGGTGCGCTCGCCGAGGCCGAAGGCCCGCGCCCAGGATGCGAGCACATCCACATCCATCTCGGCGGCGATGCGGTAGAAGTACACGTTGCACGACTTGGAGATCGCCTCCCTCAGGTCCACCGCGCCGTGCCCCTGGGCTCGGTGGCACCGGAAGGTTCGACCGGCCACCCGCGTTCGACCGTTGCACGTGATCTTCCGGTCGGCGTCCACGACGCCCTCGGCGAGCGCCGCCGCGGCGCTGATCAGCTTGAAGGACGATCCAGGCGGAAAGCCCCCCTGGATGGCCCGGTTCAGCAACGGCGTGCGCGGATGGCGGGTCAGGGCGCGGAACAGCTCCGGGTCGGCCCGGAACCGCGCCGGATCCTCGGCGGGGTAACTGCCGAGTCCGAGCACCGCTCCGGTGCGGACGTCGAGCGCCACGAAAGCTCCGGCTTCTTCGCCGAACGCCTGATGCGCCGCCTCGTGGAGGGGGGCGCTCACGTTGAGGCGCAGGGTCTCCCCCCGAACCGGCGCCGCGCCGCGAAGGTCGGAGGGGCCGAGGATCCGCTGCCGGCTGTCCACGATCTGCGCCCGTCGCCCATCCCGGCCGGTGAGCAGGGCGTTGAACTGGCGCTCCACGCCGGCCTGTCCCACGATGTCCCCCGCAGAGGCCCACGCGAACTCCTCGAACAGGAGCTGCGGGGCCGTCACTTCGCCCGCGTACCCCAGCAGGTGCGCGGTCGCGGGCCCCTGGGGATAGCGGCGGGCCGGGACGAAGTCCACGCGGACTCCGGGCAGATCACGGCGCCGCGATTCGAAGAAGACCGCTTCCTCGTAACCCATGCGCGTCCGGACCGGAGCGGGACCGCGGGCCACGCGGCTCCGGAGCGCCGCGCGCTCCTCTTCGTCGAGGGACACCAGCGCCCCGATCTCCTCGAGCTGGTCGAGGCCGCGGGCGTCGGCGACGAGGGCGAAGGAGGGCTCGTTGTCGGCGAGAAGGCGCCCGTCGCGGTCCACGATCAGCCCGCGCGGGGCGCGCAGTCGCTCGTTCCGCAGGTAGTTGTCCCGGGCGATGTCGGCGAACTCGTCGCCGCGCACGATCTGCAGATTCCAGAACCGGAGAACCAGGACCAGCGCGATGCCGATCAGCGGCCAGCGGAGCCACAGCAGCCGCTGCCGGACGGTGCCGATCCACTCGGGGCGATGCATGAGTCAGGGGATCTCGGAGGAAGGGACGCGGGCGACGTCCTCGCAGTGGGGGCGGACCGCGCGCGAGGGGGGAGCGCAGCGCAGCGACGAGCCGGTGGTCTCCGGCCGGGGAGCATCCCCGCTCGAGCCCGTGGCGCGAAGTCCGCGGCGCGCGACGTTGTGCACGCGCCGTCAGACCGTGGAGGCGGCCGGAGGGGCGAGCCAGCGGGCCGCCGCCCATCCGGCGAAGGCGGTCAGGGGAAGCCCGAGACCCACCGCCAGCGGGCGCGCGGTGACTTCGGCGCCCGTCACCCACGCCAGGAAGAGGAGGACGGCGGCATCCAGGCCGGCGGCGACCAGCGCCAGCACGAACGCCAGGGAGCCGGAGAGCTCCCGCGCCTGGGCTGCGATTCGCCCGATCACGAAGGCCGTGAGCGGCTTGGACGAACCATGGATCCCCAGGAGTCCTCCCGAGAACGAGTCCTGCAGGAGCCCGGCCCCCAGGCCGAGACCGAGGCCGAGGCTGGCGCCGCGCCGCATGGCGAGGCCGGCGACGGCGGCGAGGATGAAATCGGGCGCCACCCGCTCGATCCAGGGCGCCGGACGAACCAGCGTCTGGAGGAGGAAGGCCGCGACCAGCAGGATGGCGACGCGCAGCGCGCGGCGGAACCTCGATTCGGGCGCCGGGAGGTTCACGGGTCTGTCGGCGACGGGGCGCTCTCGGGCGGAAGGACGAAGACGCGCTCGAGCCGGTCGAAGTCCACAGCCGGCTCGACTCCCACGTCCACCAGCATGCCCGTGCCCCACAGCACGCGCGAGACGCGGCCCACGACGAGACCCTTGGGATAGAGACGATCGAGTCCGCTCGAAATCACCAGCTCACCCACCTCGACGCCCTGCCCCACGCTCACATAGTCGAGTGCGAGATCGGCGCCCCCCGCCTCCGCGGTTCGCCCGCCCCGGAGAACGCCCCGGGTGCGGCTTTCCGCGGTGAGGGCGGCCACGCCCGCGGACGCCGACGTGATCAGCTCGACCTGGCTGAAGCGGGAACCGACATGGACGACGCGCCCCACGAGGCCCGAGTGCGCCATGACGGGAGCGTTCCGGCTCACGCCGTGGCTCGAACCGCGGTTCAGGGTCACGGTGCGATCCAGAGGGGAGGCGCTCACTCCGACGATCTCGGCGGTCACCGGCTCGGCGAGCCCGAGAGACCGCCAGTCGAGTCCGGTCATGCCCCGCACCCGGGCCAGCTCCCCCCGGGCCACGGTGAGCTCCCATTCGATCCGGGCGACGCGCGCCTCCAGCGCCTCCCGTTCGCTTCGGGTCTCTCCGACCCGCCGCATCGCGCCGGCCCAGGCGCCGGCGGTCCGGCGCACCGCGGTCAGAAGCTGCTGGGCGCTCCCGAACACGGTCGTGAACGCCTGCCGCACCGGCATCTCGGAGTTCGCCCGCGTCTGGACCGTCAGGCTGACGAAGTTCAGGCCGAGGATGACGAGCAGCGCAACCGCCTGACCGCGACGCATGACCGGTTCTGCTCCCCGCCCTCGGCTCAGGAACGCGCGTCACCCGGGGCCAGGGGGCGTCCGATCCTGGTCGGCGACGGAGTCATACCGCCTTGGATACCGCCTGGAGCAGCTCCATCTGCTCCAGCATCGCCCCGCAGCCGCGCACCACGCAGTCGAGCGGATCGGGGACCACGCGCACCTTGAGGTGGGTGTCCTCCGCGATGAACTGATCCAGCCCCTTGAGAAGCGCCCCTCCACCGGTCAGCATGATCCCCCGGTCCACCAGGTCCGCAGCCAGTTCGGGGTCCGCCTTCTCGAGGACGACGCGGACCGCCCGGAGGAGTTCCCGGAGCGGTTGCTGGATGCCCTCCCGGATGTCGGCGTCGTTCACCTCGATCGTGGAAGGCGCCATCCGGCTGAGATCCCGACCCCGCACCTGCATGTGCAGGGGTTCCGGCGGGGGCACTGCGGTGCCGACCTTCATCTTGATCCTCTCCGCCGTGCGTTCCCCGACGAGAAGCCGGTGGCGGAGGCGAAGGTGCTCGCCGATCGCGCGCGTGAACATGTCGCCGGCGGCGCGCACCGAAGTGCCGGCGGCGATGCCGGAGAGCGACGTGACGGCGATGTCGGTCGTGCCCCCGCCGATGTCCACGACGCAGTGGCCTTCCGGGCTGGAGACGTCGATGTCGGCGCCGATGGCGGCCGCGAGCGGCTGGTCCACGAGGAACACTTCGCTCGCCCGGGCCCGCAGGATCGAGTCCCGGACCGCGCGCCGCTCGACCGGCGTGATGTTCAGCGGAACCCCGACGACCATCCGGGGCGCGGCCCAGCGGCGGCGACCGATCGCCTTCAGCACGAAGTGGCTGATCATTCGCTCCGCCGCCTCGAAGTCCGCGATGACGCCGTCCTGCAGCGGACGGATGGCCTGGATGTGATCCGGCGTCTTGCCGACCATCGCGTAGGCCTGGACGCCGACCGCCTCGATCCGCTTCGTGTGCCGGTTGACCGCCACGACGGAGGGCTCGCGCAGGATGATCCCGCCCTCCTGGGTGTAGATCAGGGTGTTCGCCGTACCGAGGTCGACGGCGAGGTCGAGCGAGAACAGGCTCAGGAGATAGCGCAGCATCGAAGAGAAGACTCCTGGTCTCGGAAACCTCGGCCGCTCGGACCGGACTCCGGCGGACGACGTTCAGCGGGGTTGCCCAACGGCGAGATCTTACCAACGCGCTGTTGCCGCCACCGGGGTGGCAGAGTAAATTAGGGGGTTCGGCTCGCTCGCCCGACGCCGTCCACGATCCCTGGGACCGCGCGGGACCGAATTCCCCTGTCGAGCGCCGCCGTCCGCGCCTTCATGATCCTCGAGTACTTCCGCAATCGCCGGTCGGTCGGCTGGTTCTTCGGCGCCGGCCTCCTGGGGCTGGTCATCATCGCCTTCGTGGCGCTCTACTTCCCCGACTTCATGGGGGATCCCGCGACCGCCGCGATGCGGCGCGGCGTCGCCTGGGTGGACGGCGACGCGATCTCCGCCTCGGATTTCCTCGACCGCTACCGGCAGGTCGCGCAGCAGTACCAGCAGCAGAGCGGCGGGCAGTTCTCGGCGAACCTGGCGCGCCAGCTCGGCCTCCCGGATCAGGTGGCCGGGGACCTGGTCCGGGCGCGCGTCCTGGTGCGGGAGGCCGAGCGCCAGGGACTCCAGGTGACCGACGCCGAGGTCGGGACGGCGATCGCCAATTCGCCGACGTTCCAGGTGGAGGGGGCGTTCATCGGCGCGGCGGCCTATCTCGACTTGCTCCGTTCGGCCCGGCTCGACCCCCGGGACTTCGAGGACTCGGTCCGCTCCGACCTCCTCGCCACGAAGCTCCAGGCGCTGGTCACCCAGTCTCCCCATGTCTCCGACTTCGAGCTCCTCGACGAGTACCGGCGACGCAACGAGAGCGCCTCGCTCGATGTCTGGTTCCTCTCCTCCGCCGCCCGCCTCGGAGGGATCGAGGTGACCGAGGCGGAGGCGCGGGCCCGCTACGACGAGGATCCCGGCGCCTTCGAGCGCCCGGTGGAGCGGCGCATCCGCTACTTCACGCTGTCGGAGCAGACGATGGCCGAGGAGGTCAACGTCCGGCAGCGCGAGATCCAGCGCTACTACGACCGCAACCTGTTCCAGTACCAGATGGGCGAGCGGGCGGAGGCCAGCCACATCCTGCTCCAGCCCGCCTCGGAAGCCGACGAGGAGTCCACCCGCACTCTCGCCGCCCGGCTCGCCGAGCGGGCCCGGACCGGGGAGGAGTTCGCGGAACTCGCCCGCACCTACTCCGCCGACGAGGCGACGGCGGAGGACGGAGGGGCGCTGGGGCTGTTCGGCCCCGAGGAGATGCTCCCCGAGTTCTCGGAGGCCGTGTTCGCCATGACGCCCGGAGAGATCAGCAACCCGATCCGGACCGACTACGGCTTCCACGTAGTCCGCCTCGAGAGCCTCGAGCCCGCCGAGACCCGGGAGCTGTCCGAAGTCGAGGGGGAAATCGAGACGCGGCTCCGGCGCGAGAAGGCCGCCGAGCGGCTCAACGAACGGGTTCTCGAACTCGAAACGCTCGTCCCGGGCGCGGATCGCCTCGAAGAGCTGACCGACGACCTGACCGAGGGGAACCCGCTCGTCATGATCCAGGAGTCCGAGTTCTTCGGCGAGCAGGACGTCGTGTTCGAGCTGGCGTCGGCGGAAGCGGCGGGAACCGCGTTCGCGCTCGAGGTGGGAGAGGTGGCGGGCCCCGTCCGTCTCGCCGCCGGGTTCGCCTTCCTCGAGGTCATCGAGGAGCGCGAGCCGCACGTGCCCGACTTCGACGCCGTCCGCACTGAAGTCATGGACCAGGTGCGGAACGAGCGGGCGATGGAGATCGCTCGCGGCGACGCCGACGCCATCCTCGCGGCGATCGCCGCCGGCGAGACCCCGGCGACCGATCCCACGCCGGCGCTGGACTGGTTCCGGGGAAGCTCGCTGGGGGCCGCGGGGGTGCTGCCGGCGGCGGAGGACGCCGTCTTCGACGCCGCGCCGGACGCCATGCTCGGTCCGTTCGACGCCGGCCGCGGCTACGCCGTCATCCGGGTGACCGAAGTGGAGCCCTACGACTCCGCCGCCTTCGAGGAGCAGAAGGAATCGTTCCGCTCCCAGATGGCGGAGGAGAAGAAAGCCCGGATCTGGAACGCTTTCCTCGCCGGAATCGAGGGCCGATACGAGATCCGCATCGATCGACAGGCGCTGAACGCGCTGATCGGGTAACGCAATGCGCCTCGACCTCAGGGAACGTGGCCGCGTGACGGTGCTTCAGCTCGAAGGCCGCCTCGTGGCGGGACAGGGCGACGATCAGCTCCGCGAGGCCGTCAAGGTGCTGATCGAATCGGGCCGCGTGCGGATCCTGGTGGATCTGAGCGGCGTCTCCGTGATCGACAGCGGCGGCCTCGGCGAGCTGGTGGCGTCGGCGCACCGGGTCGAGGAGGCTGGCGGAGCGCTCAGGGCCCTCCACCCGCGGGAGCGGGTGGCGCGAGTGCTCGACGTGGCGCGGGTTCTGCCGATGTTCCAGGTGTACGAGACCGAGGACCAGGCTCTCGCCAGCTTCGAGGCGGACGCCTGAGAGCTTCCTGACGTCCCCCGACCCGTGCGTCTCCCTTCGAAGCTCGTGAAACCAGCGGCGCCCCGGACGCCGTAGGGGGCGTGCCGTTGCTGGGCGCCGAAGAAGCGCTGGAGGCCGTCCTCGGCCAGGCGCGCCCGCTCGGCGGAGAAGTTGCGGGACTCGCCGCGGCGACCGGGCGGATCCTGCTGGACCCGGTCCGGGCAGACCGCGATCAGCCCCCGTTCGACCGGGTGCTGGTGGACGGCTACGCCGTGCGCGCCGCATCGCTGGGATCCGGAGCCCGGCTCCGGGTGGTCGCCGAGATCGCCGCCGGTCAGACCTCCCGGACCGTCGTCGGCCCCGGCGAGGCCGCCGCGGTGATGACCGGCGCTCCGATGCCGCCGGGAGCCGACGCCGCCATCATGGTGGAGCACACCGCGCGCGAGTCCGTGGCGGGCGAGGAATTCGTCACCTGGCCCGCCCCGGGCGCCTCACCCCCGCCGGTGCGGCCCGGGACCGCCGTCGCGCCGCGCGGCTGCGAGACGCGGGCCGGGACCGTGCTCCTGCGTCCGGGCGGCCGGATCACGGCGGCGGCGGCCGGGGTGCTGGCTTCGGTCGGGAAGGTGCGGGTCCAGGTCGGGCGGCGGCCCACGGTGGCGGTGATGTCCACCGGAGACGAGCTGCTCCACCCGCGCGCCCGGCGCCCCGGACCGGCCCGGATCCGGGACGCCAACTCGCCCATGCTCGCCGCCCGCTGCCGGGCCCTCGGGCTCCGCGTGCGCCGCCTCGGCATCGTCCGGGACGACCCGGAACGCCTCCGAACGGCGATCCGGACCGGGCTGGAATCGGATGTCCTCCTGCTCTCCGGGGGCGTCTCGATGGGCCGCTTCGACTACGTGGAACCGGTGCTCGAGGGGCTCGGCGTCCGGCTGCTCGTGACCTCGGTCCGGATCCGCCCCGGCAAGCCCTTCGTGTTCGGTTTCCGGGAGGAGGACTCGGCCTCGTCCGGGCTCGTCTTCGGCCTTCCCGGGAACCCGGTCTCCGCGTTCACGGCGTTCGAGCTCTTCGCGCGCCCGGCCCTCGACCGGCTCGAAGGCATGGAGCGCGTGCGCCGTCCGCGCTTCCGCGTCCGGCTCCTGAACCCGGTGGTGAACCGGGGACCCCGGCAGGCCTTCCTGCCGGGACGCGTCCGGACCGCGCCCGACGGAGTCCTCGAGGCGCGCGGCATCCGCTCCGTGGGTTCGGCCGACCTCGGCGCGATCGGCCAGGCGAACGCCCTGCTCGTCCTTCCGGCGGGGGCCGGCGAAGCGCCTCCCGGCGCCGAGATCCTCGCGATGCCGCTCGAGGGCTTTCCCGATTCGGGTCCGGGGTGGCAGGATCCGAGGGGATGACCGAGCTTACCCATCTCGACGACGGCGGGCGCGCCCGCATGGTGGACGTGGGCGGCAAGCCGGTCACGGCGCGGGAGGCGGTCGCGGAGGGGTTCGTGACCGTCTCGCCCCGAGCGCTCGAGGCCGCGCGGCGGGGCGACGCCCCCAAGGGAAGCGTCCTCGACACCGCGCGCATCGCGGGTACGCTGGCCGCCAAGGCGTGCTCCTCGCTGATCCCGCTCTGCCATCCCCTGCCCCTCGACCAGGTGGAGATCGCGGCCTCGTTCGAGGATCGCGGCATCCACCTCCGGGCGCGGGTGCGGTGCCGGGCGCGGACCGGCGCCGAGATGGAGGCGCTCACGGCCGTCTCGGTCGCCGCCCTGACGGTGTACGACATGCTCAAGGCTCTCGACCGCGGGATGGAGATCACCGATGTGCGCCTCCTCGAGAAGCGGGGAGGGAAGAGCGGCGCCTGGAGCCGGGACGCCGATGCCTGACGAGGCGCCTGGAGCCGGGACGATGCCTGACGAGGCGCCTGGAGCCGGGACGACGATGCCTGACGAGGCGCCTGGAGCCGGGACGATGCCTGACGAGGCGCCTGGAGCCGGGACGCCGATGCCTGAAGGGGCCCCGGACGGCGCCGCCCCGGACCGGACCCTCCGCGCCCGCGTCGCCCTCGACCGGGTTCTCCGCGACTGCGGCTCGGCGGTCGTGGCGCTCAGCGGCGGCGTGGACAGCGCCACCCTCGCCTGGCGCGCGTTCGCCGTCCTCGGGGATCGAAGCCTTGCCGTGACCGGAGTCAGCGCCAGCCTGTCGTCGTATCAGCGCGGCCTCGTCGAGGCCGTCCTCGCCTCCCGCCCCCTGCGGCACGAGTGGATCGCGACGGACGAGATGGGCGCGGCGGCCTACCGCGCGAACGGCTTCGACCGCTGCTTCCACTGCAAGGAGGAGCTCTACCGCCGTCTGCGGGAGCTGGCCGATGCGCGGGGGCTGAGCGCGGTGCTCGACGGGACGAACCGCGACGATCTCGGGGACCATCGCCCCGGCCGGCGGGCGGCGGAGCTCTACGGCGTGCGGTCCCCGTTCCTCGAGGCCGGACTGGGCAAGGCCGAGATCCGGGCGCTGGCGAGAGCGGCCCGCCTTCCGGTGGCCGAGGAGCCGGCGTCGGCGTGTCTGGCCTCCCGCGTCCCGCACCGGACGCCGATCAATGCGGGAGTGCTGAGCGCGGTCGAGGCGGGCGAGGCGGCGGTTCGCGCGCTGGGCTTCTCCGGTTTCCGGGTCCGCCACCACGGGGACGCCGCCCGGATCGAACTCGCGCCCGCCGATATTCCCCGCGCCCTCTCCCCCGCCGTGAGCGCGCGCCTCGCGGCCGGGCTGCGGGCGGCGGGATACCGCGAGGTCGCGGTGGATCGCCGCGGCTACCGGCCCGCGGGCCTGGCGCGTCCGCCGGACCCGGAGCGGGATCTCGTCTTCCTCGGGCCTCCGGCGACCTGACCGGGCTCGGCTCCGGTGTCTCTCGAGATCCTGATCGTCGCCGACCCGGAGGAGGCGGAGGTCGGCGAGGTCGAGGTCCGGCTGCTCGCCCGACCTCGTCCCGAGGACGATCCGATCGAGGACTCGCGGCTCTTCGCCGCCGGCGACCGGGAGGAGATCGCGCGCTGCGTCGCCGAATGGCTGGACCGGCGCCGGGACGCGCTGGGCGATCCGGAGCGACGAACCTGCCGCCGCTGCGGGCGCATCGGAAGAGCCGGTGAGGAAGGCGACTCCCGCCGCCCCTTCGTCTGCGGCGACTGCCGGCGGCGGGCGAGACGGACCGGGCCGACACCAACGGGCAGAGGCGACGGCGTGGAAGCGCGTTTCCTCGGCACCGCGAACGCGTTCGGAGCGGGTGGCCGGCGTCACGCCTCCACCTTCCTGCGGGCCCGAGGGGCGCGCTTCGGCGTGCTCCTGGACGCCGGCCCCGGATGCGCCGCCGCGCTCCGGGCCGACGGACTCTCCCCGGAGGATGTCGCGGTCGTGATCCTGAGCCACTTCCACGGCGACCACTTCGGCGGCGTCACGTTCCTCGAGCTGGACGGACTGCGCACCGGACGCGCCGAACCCCTCCTCGTCATCGCGCCTCCGGGGGCGCGGGAGCGGCTGGACTCGCTCCGCGAATGCCTCTACCCGGGCTTTCGGACGCCCTTTCCCGAACACATCGTGGAAGCGCTTCCCGGCGAGACGACCTCGCTTCCCGAGCCCGCCGGCGGGGGAAGCGCGACGCCGTTCCCCGCGGACCACCAGCCCCGACGATGGGCCTTCGGCTGGACCGTCCGGCTGGGGGGACGGAGGATCGTGTACTCGGGGGACTCCACCCTTACCGAGCGGATCCTCGACGAGTCAGACGGGGCCGACCTCCTCGTCCACGAGTGCACCAGCCTCACGCCGCTTCCGGGCCACACCAGCTACCGGGATCTGCTCGCCGCCGCGCCGCGGATCCGGGCGCGGCGCACGCTCCTGGTGCACACCGGGGAAGCGGTGACCGCTCTCCCCGACCCGGAGTTCGACCTCGCGCACGACGGCCTGCGCGTGGTCGTCTGAATCAGTCCTTCCCGCTCTTCCCGGCCTCTCCGCTGTCGGATTCCTCCGCCGGCGCAGTGATCTGCTTCATGGACTGGCGGAAGTTGCGGATCCCCTGGCCGAGGCCGGCGCCGAGCTGCGGCAGCTTCGTGGATCCGAAGATCAGGATCACGATCCCCAGGATGATGAGCAGCTCGGTGGCGCCGAACGGCCCGAACAGCAGGACCGGAACCTGGAGCGGGAGAATCATGCCGGCCATTCTACCGGTTGACGCGATGCGCGCGCCGATCGGTCACGGGCCGAGAGCGATCGGCTTCGCGGCGTCGCGCGCCCGCCGGTACACGACCGCGGCGACCGCGATGTCCTCGGCGGCGATTCCCTGCGACTCGAAGAGCGCGCCCCCGGGAGGCGCCGACTTCCGTCCGGAAGCCACCACCGACCCGAGCGTCTCGACGCGGTCCCATGCGAGTCGCCCCGCCTCGACGACCGCAGCGAGGTCGCCGCACTCGATCCGGGCCTGTTCGAGATCGTCCACGACGATCCGCTCGGCGCGCAGCACGGCCGCCCCGTCCAGCTCGCGGCGATTCAGCGCATTCCCGCCGATCGCCGCGACGAAGGCGTCCCGCCGCAGCCAGGCGCCCCGGACGACCGGCGCCCGCGCGTCGGTGGCGGCGACAACCAGCCCCTTCCCGGCGACGGCGGCCTCCGCGGTCTCCGCCGGCGCCACGGGCAGTCCGAGCCGGCGGCTCATGCGGGAGGCGAAGGCGCGGCGCCGGTCGGGCGCGCGGCAGAACGCCTCCACCCGGCGCAGCGGGCGAACCACCGCGAGCGCCTCTAGCTGCGCCTCGGCCTGAAATCCGCAGCCGACGATGCCGCAGGTTCCGGCCTCCGTCGGCGCCAGCCAGTCGGCCGCGACCCCGGTGGCGGCCCCGGTGCGGATCTGACCGAGCGCCTCCGCATCGAGGATGGCGGCGAGCTCGCCGCGGCGCGAATCGAACAGGAGCACGACGAACCGGGCGCCGTCGCGCCCGGTGAGATAGGTCTTCAGCCCGACGAAGCCGAGCCCCGCGCTTCCGGCGCTCATCGTGTGGAGCATCCGTCCCGGGACCCGGACCCGCTGCCGCGGCTGGTTCCGGGCGGTCCCGAGGCCCAGTTCGCGGAAGACGCCCTCCGTGGCCCGCACTGCGTCCTCCATGGGCAGCGCCTCGCGCACCAGCGCCTCGGAAAAGTGGAGCGTCATCGCGCGGAGAGTACGCCGGGCGCGGCTTCCGTCAGAATCCCGGAGTCATGGACGTGCTCACCGCGGAACAGATGCGGACGGCGGACCGCCGCACGATCGAGCATGCCGGGATCCCGGCGCGGGTTCTCATGGAGAACGCCGGGCGGGAGGTGGCGCGCGTCGTCGCGGAGGTCGCGGCCGCCCACTCGGGGGGCGATGGACGCGTCGTCGTGCTCTGCGGCCGGGGCGGCAACGGCGGGGACGGGCTGGTGGCGCTTCGGACCCTCGCCGCCCTCGGCCTGCGGGCGACCGGTTTCGTGCTCGCTCCGCGCGACCGTCTCGCTCCGGAGACGCTGGCCAATCTCGAGAGCGCCCGTCGCTGCGCTCTCGACATCCACAACGCGCCCGACGCGAGGAGCTGGAGCCGCGCGCTGCGCGGCGGTCCGCTGAGCGGCACCCGTCCGAGCGTCGTCGTGGACGCGATCCTCGGGACCGGGGTGACGCGGCCGATCGAGGGGTTCTTCGAGGACGTCCTGGACGACCTCGACGCCCACCCCGCGTTCGCCGAGGCGCGGCATGTCGCGGTGGATGTGCCCACCGGATTGCTGACCGACAGCGGCGAACTTCCGCCGACCGTGTTCCGGGCCGACGTGACGGTCGCGCTCGCCGCGCCGAAACCGTGCCACTACGTGTTTCCGGCGAGCCGGGCCTGCGGAAGGGTCTCCGTCGTCGAGATCGGGATCCCGCGGGTCTGGCTGTCAGCGGGCCCGACCGGACTGCGCACCGTCGGCGCGGCGGACGCCGCGGCCCTCCTGCCGCGCCGATCGCTCGACTCGCACAAGGGCCAGACGGGGCGCCTTCTCCTGTTCGCCGGCTCCGCGAGGATGCCGGGCGCGGCGGCGCTCGCCGCCCGCGGCGCGCTCTCGGCGGGGGTGGGCCTGCTCACGGTCGCCGCCCCGGCCGCCGCGCTGCGGGGGCTGCCGCCCGAGGCGATGCGGCTCCCGCTCCCGGCGAGCCCGGACGGGGAAGTCGCCCCCGAGGCGATTCCGGCGCTCACGGCGTTCGCCCGCTCCTCCCGGGCCGACGCGATCGCGGTCGGCCCCGGACTCGGCCGCTCGGAAGGGGTCGGCGAAACGGTGCGCCGGGTGGTCGCCGGAACCGGCGCGCCTCTCGTCCTCGACGCCGACGGACTGAACGCGTTCGCCGGAAGGCCGAACGATCTGTGGACCCGCCCGGGACTCGCGCTGACGCCGCACGCCGGGGAAGCGGCGCGCCTGCTGGGCGAAGATGCCGATGCCGTGGGAGAGGACCGGCTCGCGACGGCCAGGCGGCTCGCGGCCGCGACCCACGGCGCCGTGGCCTACAAGGGGCCCGGCACCCTGGTCGCGCAGCCCGGCGGCGGCCTGTACGTGAGTCTCTCCGGCGGACCCGAACTCGCCACCGGGGGTTCCGGCGATGTCCTCACCGGTCTTGCGGGCGCGCTGCTCGCCCGCGGGCTGGCGCCCCGCGATGCGCTCCGGGCGGCGGTCTTCGTCCACGGCCGCGCCGGCGAACGGGCGAGGCGCCGACTCGGGGTCGAGGCGGTGACGGCGTCCGCGGTCGCGGCCGAGATCGGCAAGGTGCTGCGCCGACTCACCCGGGGGCGAAGCCGGTGAGCCCTCCGGCCGCGAACTACCGCGCGGCGCGCCCCGAGGAGACGCTCGAAATCGGCGCCGAGCTCGCCGCCCGGTTCCCCCGGGCGCGGGCGTTCTACCTGGAGGGCGCCCTGGGCGCCGGCAAGACGGTGTTCGCGAAGGGCGTGGCGCGGCACTACGGCGTGGATCCGCGGCAGGTGACGAGTCCGACCTTCGCCCTGGTCCAGGCCTACGCCGAAGGGGAGGTTCCCGTGTACCACATCGACCTGTACCGGATCGAAGCCGCCGCGGAGCTGGAAGAGCTCGGGATCGAGGAAATGGAGGAGGAGAACGCCGTGGTCATCGTGGAGTGGCCGGATCGGCTGGGCCGGTTCCACCGGGACGACGCGATCGAGGTGCGGCTGATCCCCGAGCCCGGCGGCGTCCGGTGCATCGAAGTCCGGGGAGGCGAGCGGTGACGCGGCGGGTTCCGGTGGCGGCCCTCGGCGCGGCCGTCCTGTGCGCCGCCTGCGGCGGATCCGGAGGACGCCTCGCGCCGGAGGATCGTCGCCATCTCGTGCTCGTGACCGTGTCCTCGCTCCGCAGCGACCACCTGGGGATCGCCGGCTATCCGCGCAACTCGACGACCCGGCTGGATCTGTTCGGCGCGGCGGGAGCGATCCTGCCCGAAGCGGTGACGCCGTGGCCCGAAACCGGGCGGGCGGCGGCCGCCGCGCTCACCGGCATGGACCCCTCGCGCATCACGACCGGAGATCCGGCGCGGCTCCTCGCGGGGCCGAACCTCGCCGGGATGCTCGCATCCGCCGGGTACCGGACCCGGGCGGCAGTGACGCACCCGGCGCTCGCCGCCGAGCTCGGATTCGGCGCCGGATTCGAGGAGTACCGCGAAGCGGCCGGGCCGGCTTCCTCGGTGGCCGACTTCGCCGAAGAGGCGCTCTCCGATCCGGCGCCGGAGGGGAGCGGGCCGCTGTTTCTCTGGCTCCATCTCTCCGACCCCGAGCCGCCGCATCCGGAAACGGGCGCCGAACCCGGCTGGGACGACGGGCTCACTCCCGAGGGACCGCGGTTCCGGACCGGCCCGATCCCGTCCTCGGGAACGACTCCGGCGCCGGGGGACGGCTACGGAGCCTCGGTGGACCGCTACGATGCGGCGATCGGCGCCGTGGACCAGGCGGCCGGGCGCATCCTCGACGCGGTGGCCCGAGGACCGGCGGCGGGCGAGACGCTCGTCGTGGTGGCGGGCCTCCACGGCGAGTCCCTCGGCGAGCACGGCGACGCGTTCGCGCGGCCCCGGGGGCTGTTCCGGGAAACGCTGGGCGTTCCGATCCTGCTCGGCTGGCCGGGAGCGGAGGCGGATCGCTTCCCCGCGGAAGTGCGGTTCACCGCGGCGGTCAGCCTGGCCGACATCGCGCCGACCGCGCTGGATCTGATCGGCGCCGCCGGCCTGCTCCCCGATCCCCGGCCCGCCGGGTTCGTCGGGAAGTCGCTGGTCCCGGCGCTGGGCGGGCGGGATCCCCGCCCGCACCGCCGCCTCTATTCTCGGACGGCGGCCGGGCTCTTCTCCGTCTTCGACGGACGGCTCCGCATGCTGCGGATCCCGGTGCCGGGACAGGAAGAGCCGCTGTTCGCGCTGTTCAACCTGGTCCGGGACCCGAACGAGGCGGAGAACCGCTACATGGAGGGGAGGATGACGACCGAGCCGCTGCGCGCCGAACTCGAGACCCGGCGCCTCCAGACGGTGGCGTGGATGCAGGCGAACGAGCGCGCCGCCGCCGGGGCGGCGCCGGTCTCCCCCGGGCTGCGGGAAGCGCTCGCCGCCCGCGGCTACCCGACCGCGTCTCCGGAGGAGCCGTAACCCGGACTCCTCGATCCCGCGCGCATCCGGACCGGCGTCATCGGTCGCATCGCGTCGGGACCGGCGTCATCGGTCGCCTCGCGTCCTCGTCGCCGGAGCGCCGACCGGCCGGCCCGGGCGACTTCGCCACCAGGGGGACTCCGCGTCAGCCGCCGGCCCGGACGAAGGCCATCGAGTTCCCGCTGGGGAAGAAGAGCGTCATGCGGTCGCCTTCCACTTCGACCCGGCAGGGTTCCCGGTGGCCCTCCGAGGCTTCCGCGAAGGACCGGAGCGCCATCCGGAGCGGCGCTTCCGGAAGCGGACCCACCGCGTCGCCGACCGAGAGATGCCACGCGTGGGTGAGCACCAGAGTCTCGCCTTCGCGAAACCACTCCCCTCCCTCCGCCGAGCCCCCCCGCGGCGCTCCGTCGTCCCCGGTCACGAAGAAGAGGACGAACCACTCCCCCGGCTCGTCCCCGTCGGATCCCGGGTCGAAGCGGATCCGCCCGTCCACCGACAGCTCCACCGGAGCGTCTCCTCCGATCCGATAGGCCCGGGGACGCCAGGCGCCGGCGATCGGATCCTCGGCCCGGGCCTCCGCCGCCGGCCCCGGCCCGGGATCCCCGGCCTCCGCCGCCGGCCCCGACCCGGGATCTGCCGACGGCGCGCAGCCGGCGGGCCACCCCCAACCGACGGCCAGAGCCGCCGCGGCGAGAAGGCTGCGGAACCGGAGAGAAGCGGATCGGATCGGGAGGAGGCTCACCGCCGAAGGCTACCGGGATCCTTGAAGTAACCTTCGCCCGTGCGCCAGGAACCGCAGTCCGCTCCGGTCGGGGCGCGCCGGGCCGGAGAGATCCGGCCGGCCGCGTCGTTCGCCGCGCGCCTGGCGGCGATCCTGGTCGCCGCGACCGCCTCCGGCTGTTCTCTGGTCACCGGGGTGGCGGTCAACTCGCTCGCCGAGGTGCTCGCCGAAGGCGAGGCGGTGTACCGCTCGGACGACGACCTCGAACTCGTCGGGCAGGCGCTCGCCTTCAATCTCAAGACGGTCGAGTCGCTCCTGGTCCAGGAGCCCGAGCATCGGCTCATGCTGCTCTCGGCCACCAAGGGCTTCGCGCTCTATGCCTACGCGGTCGTGGAGCCGGATCTGTTCGCGCTCGACTTCACCCAGTTCGAGGAGGAACAGGCCATCCGGGCGCGCGCGGCGCGACTCTACGAGCGGTCCCGGGAGTTCGGCATCCGCGGGCTGGAAGCGAAGCACCCCGGAATCGGCGACCGCCTGAGCCGCGACCCATGGGGCGCGGCCGCCGAGCTCGAAGTCGAGGACGCCGGGCTCGCTCTGTGGACCGGGACCGCGACCGGGGCGTGGATCGCGATGAACACCGCCGATCCCGAGGCCACCAGCGACCTGGCGGTCATGGGAGCGCTGCTGGAGAGGGTGCTCGAACTGGATCCGATGGTGGACGAAGGGGTGGCCTACGACTACCTGAGCCTCTACGAGGCGATCCGGCCGGGCGGCTCGCTGGAGCGCGCCCGCGAGCTGTGGGAGACCGCGCTGGAGATCGGCCCGGACCGGCATCCGGTGCTCTGGACGAACTGGGCGGAGAGCGGCTCGATCGCCGCCGGCGACCGGGAGGAGTTCGAGCGGCTGCTGCGGCAGACCCTCGACTACGACATCCATTCCGAGCCGGGCGCGCGCCTGCTGAACCGGGTGGCGCAGCAGCGCGCCGCCTGGCTCCTCTCCCGAACCGAGGACTATTTCCTCGACGAAGACTGAGGTTCCCGACCATGAAGGCCGCCATCCGAACCGCCGCCGCCACGCTGGCGGCGGCGCTGTGTTTCCAGGCCACCGCGGAAGCGCGAGTGAACCTCCGACTGGCCACGCTCGCGCCGAACGGTTCGAGCTGGCACCTCACCCTGCGGAAGATGGCCGCCGACATCGGTCGGGACACGGACGGCGAAGTGAGGATCCGCATCATCGGCGGCGGGTCCGCGGGCGACGAGTCCGACATGATCCGGAAGATGCGCATCGGGCAGGTCCAGATGGCCGCCGTCTCGAACGTCGGGCTGTCGGAGCTGGATCCGAGCGCCTGGACGCTCTCGATCCCGATGGTGTTCGCGGACTACGCCGAGTGGGATCACGTCCGCGACGTGATGAACCCCACGATCGAAGGGGCGATCGAGGAGCACGGCTTCCGGACGCTGGCCTGGGCGGACGTGGGCTGGCTCCACTTCTTCTCCAGCGAGCCGGTCCGGACGGTGGACGATCTGAAGGGGCTCCGGCTCGCCGGCGCGGCGGGAGACTCGACGGCGCTGGATCTGCTCCGGTGGGCCGGCTTCGATCCGGTCCAGGTGAACGCGGTCGAGCTGGTCAGCGGCTTCCAGACCGGCCTGGTGGAAGCCGCCCCGCTCCCGATCGCCTACGCGGAGGGCTCGCAGGTGTACCGGTCCGCGAAGTTCATGAACAGCCTCCGGTGGGCGCCGCTCCAGGGAGCGCTCGTCATCCACGAGGGCGGCTGGGAGCGCCTCGACCCCGGGCAGCAGGAGATCGTGACCCGGCACGCCGCCGCCGCGGCGGCCACCTTCCGCTCCTCGAACCGGGAGATCGAGGCCCGGTCGCTGGCGGCGATGAAGCGCCGGGATCTCGAAGTCGTCGAGGCTTCCGACGAATTCCGCGCCGAGTGGGAACGCCTCGCCGAGGAACTCTTCCCCATGGTCCGCGAGCAGCTCGTCCCCGGACCGGTGTTCGACCAGGTGATCCGCATCCGCGACGACTTCCGCGCTGGCGGCGGCGCCTCCGGGCGCTGAGGCCGGCCCGCGGCCCCTTGCCGATTCCCCGTCGGGGCCGTCCGTGAACGCCGCGAGCCCCTTCCGGGGAAAGCTCGCCGTCTTCGAGGACGCGGTCTCGGTGACCGCGCTCATCCTGATGGCGGCCATCCCGATCGCCGAGGCCGCGATCCGGCCGTTCTTCCCGACCGGGATCCCCGGCTCCCAGATGCTGGTGCCGCACCTGGCCCTGTGGGTCGGATTCCTCGGCGCCGCGGTCGCGGCGCGCCGGGGAGAGCTGCTGGCCCTCACCGCCGGACCGAGCGCTGCGCCGGACCGGTGGAAGCCCTTCCTCGCCTCGCTCTCCGGCGCCGTCGGAGTGACCGTGTCGGCGGTTCTGGCCTACGCCAGCGTGATCCTGATCCTCGCCGAATGGCGAGGCGGACGGGAGCTCGCGCTGGGCGTGCCGATCTGGGCCGCCGAGGGCGTCATGCCGCTCGGCTTCCTCATCATCGGCTGGAGGCTGTGGCGACGAATCCCGACCGGATGGGGGAAGTGGGCGGCGCTCTCGGGGCTGGCCCTCCCGCTCCTCCTCCATGAGGGCGTCTTCGGGTTCGATCTGACGGAATCCGGGATCGGGTGGCCGCTTCTCGCGTTGATCCTGGTGGCGGCCGCCTGCGGAGCGCCCATCTTCGTGGCGCTCGGCGGCGCGGCGGCGGTGCTGCTGTGGACGAACTGGGATCCTGTCTCCGCGATTCCCGCGGAGGCCTACGGGATGGTGAGCAAGCCCACGCTCCCCACGATCCCGCTGTTCACGCTCGCGGGCTACATCCTCGCCGAGGGAGGAGCGCCGCGGCGGCTGGTGCGGCTCTTCCGGGGGCTGTTCGGATGGATGCCCGGCGGAGTCGCGGTCGTGGCCATCGTGGTCTCCGCCTTCTTCACCTCGTTCACCGGGGGGAGCGGCGTCACGATCCTCGCGATCGGCGGCCTCATGTTCCCGATGCTGGCCGCGGATGGACACCGACCGAAGTTCTCCACCGGCCTGCTGACATCGGCGGGATCGCTGGGGCTCCTGTTCCCGCCGTCGCTGGCGGTGATCCTCTACGGACTCGTCGCCGAAGTCGAGATCCAGCGTCTCTTCGTGGCCGGATTCGCGCCGGCGGTCCTCGAGATCGCGCTCGTTGCCGGCTTCGCCATCTTCATCACCCGCCGGCTGAAGGCGGACACGACTCCGTTCCGCTTCCGCGACGCGATGTCGGCGCTGTGGGAAGCGAAGTGGGAGGCGGCGATCCCGGTCCTCGTCCTCGGGGTCGTCCTCGGGGGACTCGCCACGCTCGTCGAAGCGGCGGCGATCACGGTCCTCTACGCGCTGTTCGTGGAGTTCGTGGTCCACCGCGAGGGCAAGACGTTCGGAGACCTGATCCGGACCGGCGGCAACGCCGTGACGCTCATCGGGGGCGTCCTGCTCATCCTGGGATGCGCGCTCGGCCTAACGAACTACCTGATCTTCGCCGACATCCCGGCGATGGCGGTGGACTGGGTGCAGTCCTTCGTGGAATCGCCGCTCTTCTTCCTGCTGCTCCTGAACCTGGTCCTCCTCGTCGCCGGATGCCTGATGGACATCTACTCGGCGATCGTGGTCGTCGTGCCCCTGATCACTCCGCTGGGCGTCGCCTACGGGATCGACCCCCTGCACCTCGGCATCATCTTCCTGACGAACCTGGAACTCGGCTACCTGACTCCGCCGGTGGGGATGAATCTCTTCCTCGCTTCCTACCGGTTCCGGAGGCCTCTCGGCGAGGTGTACCGGGCGGCGCTCCCCTTCCTCGCGATCCGCGCCGGGGCGGTGCTGCTCGTCACCTACGCGCCGTGGCTCACGCTGACTCTCCCGGCCCTCCTCTTCGATTGACCGCTCCGGCGTAAGGGGCTGCCGGGATGGACTTTCGGATCGCCGAGGGAAGGAAGCGGCAGAGGCGTCGGCGCCGGATCGCGTGGGCGGCCGGCGCCGCCCTCGCGCTGGTCGGGGTCTGGCTGGGGACGCGGCTCGCCGCCCCCGGCGCGCCGGAAGTGGACCGAGCCGCGCTGTGGACCGGAGTCGTGGAGCGTGGCGAGCTCGTCCGCGAGGTGCGGGCGCCGGGCGTCCTGACCGTGCCCCCGGAGGAGATCCGCTGGCTGGCGGCCGAGACCCGGGGCCGGGTCGAGGAGCGTCGGGTGCTGCCGGGCACTCCGGTCGAGGCCGACACGATCCTGCTCGTGCTCTCGAACCCCGAGCTGGTCCAGCAGACCCGCGACGCCGAGCTCCAGCTTCGCGCCGAAGAGGCCGAGCTCCGTCGCCTCGGCGACCAGGTGCGCTCCGACCTGCTGGAGCAGGAGAACGCCGCCGGGGAACTCCGCACGTCCGCCGAGAGCGCCCGCCGCCGCGCCGAAGCGGACCGGAGGCTGTTCGAGGAGGGTCTCGTCGGCGAGCTGATCCACCGCCGCAGCCGGGTGCGGGCCGACGAGCTCGAAGAGCGGCGGGATCTCGAACGGGAGCGGCTCGCCATCCTGGCCGAGTCCACCCGAGCCCAGATCACATCGAAGGAAGCCACCGTCGCGCGCTACCGGGCGGTCTTCGAGCTCCGGAATCGGCAGCTCGGGGCGCTGACGATCCGGGCCGGTCAACCGGGCATCCTGCTCGAACTCCCGGTCGAAGTCGGACAGGAGGTCAGCCCGGGCGAGAACCTCGCCCGGGTGGCCGATCCTCGCGAACTGAAAGCGGTGCTCCGGGTGCCGGAGACCCAGGCGGGCGAGCTGACGATCGGCCAGCGCGCCCTGGTGGACACCCGCAACGGGATCGTCGCCGGCGTCGTCGCCCGCGTGGATCCGGCCGTCCGCGAGGGGGCGGTCGCGGTGGACGTCGGCTTCGAGACGCCCCTGCCCCGCGGCGTGCGTCCGGACCTCTCGGTGGACGGGACGATCGAGCTCTCGCGCATCCCGGACACCCTCCATGTCGGCCGACCCGCCTACGGTCAGCCGGGGAGCGCGGTCGGGCTGTTCCGGATCACTCCCGACGGCGCGGAGGCGGAGCGGGTCCAGGTCCGGCTGGGGCGAGGCTCGGTCAACCGGATCGAGGTCGTCGAGGGGCTCGCCGAGGGGGACGAGATCATCCTCTCCGACACCTCGATGTGGGACGCCTGGCCCCTGATCCGGATCCGGTAGCCCGGGCGGGCCGGGCGGGGGCGGCCGGGTACCCGGGCGGGCCGGGAGGGGGCGGCCGGGTACCCGGGCGGGCCGGGAGGGGGCGGCCGGTTACCCGGGCGGGCCGGGGGAGGGGCCGAACCTCCTGGCGTCGGGACGAGTCAGGACCCACTCTCCATCCAGGCGGCCGCTCCCCCGGCCCGCTCGGCGCTCCGCGCCTCAATGGCAATCTTCGCTTCGCTCCAGATTGCCCTCGACCGGGCGGGTCGGGAAGGGGCGGCAAAGCGGTACTTTGCAGGACTGTCACGGCAGCATCGGACGGGGCCGCCCCCGCCCGACCCGCTCGGCGCTCCGCGCCTCCAATGGCAATCTTCGCTTCGCTCCAGATTGCCATTGCATAGTCCTTCTTTCTCGGAGAGGGGGGAGAAACCTCCCCCCTCTC
>JAJEAO010000051.1 GCA_022822745.1 Acidobacteriota bacterium | reverse complement strand
GCGCTCGCCCGGCGGCTCGGCTGAACGACGGCCGTCCGTGACCGGCGAGCGCGCGCCGCCCGGGTCCCGGCACCCGACTCTCTTCGAGCCCGCGACGCTCGTCCTCGCCTTCGGGCTGGCGCTCGTCGGCGCCGTGATCGGCATGGAGCTCCTCACCCGGGTGGGGATCACGCCGAACAGCTCGATCATCGGGGCGGTCGTCGCGATCGCAGTGGGGCGCATCCCGCTGGCGTGGACCCGCCGCTTCCGCTCCACCGCGCGCCAGAACCTGCTCCAGACAGTGATCTCCGCCGCCGCGTTCGGCGGCGCGAACGCGGTGCTGCTCCCGGCGGCGATGGTGTGGCTCTTCGGACGACCGGATCTGGTCCCGGCGATGGTCCTCGGGGCCGTCCTCGGGGGACTCCTCGACATCGCCATGCTCTACCGGCTGTTCGGCAGCCGGATCTTCCCGGCCGAGGGACTGTGGCCGAGCGGGATCGCGACGGCCGAGTGTCTGCGCGCGGGCGACGAGGGCGGTCGGCGGGCGCTTCTTCTCCTCGCCGGCGGGGTCGCCGGAGCGGCGGGACGCGGGTTCGGGATCCCCACCGACATCGTGGGGGTCTGCTGGATCGGGAACCAGGCGGCGCTCCTCCTGTTCGGGATCGGCCTGCTGGCGCGCGGCTACGCGCCGACGGTGCTCGGGCTCGACCTCGCCGCGCTTCACGCCCCCCACGGCGTGATGATCGGCGCCGGGGCGGTGGCGCTGTGGCAGATGCTCCGCGGCATCCGGCGGAGTCCCTCCCCGACGGCCGCGGCTCCGGGCTCGCCCGGCCCCGCCGTCTTCGGCCTCGGCTTCTCGGCGTTCGCCGGGGCCGCCGCGCTCCTCGCCGTGGTGACGGGGCTCGCCACCGGCATGGGCCTCCCCGGGGCTCTCGCCTTCGCCGCCTTCGCTGCGGTCGCGGCGCTCGTCTCCGAGCTGCTCGTGGGGGTGTCGGCGATGCACTCGGGGTGGTTCCCGGCCTTCGCCACCTCGCTCGTCTTCCTGCTGCTCGGCATGGTGCTCGGATTCCCGCCGCTCGCGCTCGTGCTGCTCGCCGGTTTCGCCTCGTCCACCGGCCCCGCGTTCGCCGACATGGGCTACGACCTGAAGGCCGGGTGGATCCTCCGGGGCGAGGGGCGGGATCCGGCTCGGGAACTCGCCGGCCGGCGCGCCCAGCGGACGGCGGAGGTCTTCGGGCTGCTCGTCGGGGCGGGCCTCGTGCTCCTCACGTATTCCACCTACTTCGCGGCCGACCTGTTCCCGCCCTACGCCCGCGTCGTGACCGCCACGGTCGCCGCCGGGGGCGAACCCGGGCTCGCGGCGCAGCTCCTGACCTGGGCGGTCCCGGGCGCCGTCCTCCAGGCGCTCGGAGGGCCGTCGCGGCAGCTCGGGGTCCTCTTCGCCACCGGGCTTCTCATCCTGAATCCGATCGCGGGCTGGACCGCGGTCGCAGCCCTCGCCGCGCGCTTCGTCGTGGCCCGGCGGACCGGGGACCGCTGGGAGCGCCGCCGCTTCGTCGTCGCCGGCGGCCTGATCGCGGGCAGCGCCCTCACCAGCTTCGGGGCCGGAGTGGCGGCGCGATGACGGGTCTCGCGGGCGTGGAACTCGGGCCGAGTCGGATCGAGGATCTCGCCGCCGGGGCCTGGATCCTGGGAGCGGGCGGCGGGGGCAACCCCTACCACTCGCTCCTGAATCTGCGGGCGGCGATGCGGGACGGCTTCCGACCGCGCGTGATCCCGGTGGATGCGCTCGGCGACAACGACATGGTCGCGGTGGTCTCGACGATGGGGGCGCCGCTCGTCGGCGAGGAGCGCCTGCCCGACCCGGCGGTGGCGGCGCGCCCGGTGGAGATCCTCGCCGAGCGGCTCGGCCGGCCCTTCGCCGCGGTCATGTCGCTCGAGATCGGCGGCTCGAACGCGCTTCAGCCGTTCCTCGTCGCCTCGCGGATCGGATTCCCGGTCGTGGACGCCGACTGCATGGGCCGGGCGTTCCCGGAGGCTCAGATGACGACCTTCGCGATCGCCGGGCTGCGCAACTACCCGTTCTGCCTCGCCGACATCCGGGACAACGTCGTGATCGTGGAGCGCGCCGCGAGCTGGAAGTGGCAGGAGCGGCTCGGCCGGGTCGCGGTCACCGAGGTCGGCTCGATCGCGGCGACGGCGAAGGCGCCCCGCACCGGCCGCGAGATCCGGAACCACGCGATCCATGGCTCGGTGACCCGGGCGCTCCGGATCGGCGCGGCGATCCGCGAGGCCCGACAACAGGGCGCCGACCGGGTCCAGGCAGTGCTGGACGCCGAGGGCGGGCTGCTCCTGTTCACGGGAAAGGTGCGGGACATCGAGCGCCGCACGACCCGGGGCTTCCTCCGGGGCCGCGCCGAGATCGCCGGCCTCGGCCCGGATGACGGCGCGCTCCTGGAGCTCCACTTCCAGAACGAGTTCGCGGTGGCGTTCCGCGACGGCGCGCCGGTGGGGATGACGCCCGAGATCCTCTGCGTGGTGGATTCGGCCACCGGGGAGGCGCTCGGCACCGAGGTCATCGCCTACGGCCAGCGGGTCCGGGTCATCGCCCTCGACTGCCCGGCGGCGCTCAAGACCCCGGTCGCGCTCGAATCCGTCGGGCCCCGGGCCTTCGGGTTCGACCTGGACTTCCGGCCCCTCTTTCCGGAATCGGGACCGTGACCCCGTCCCCCTCCGGCCCGGCGCCCCGCTCCCTTCGCGTGGGCGTGGATGTGGGCGGCACCCACACCGACGCCGTCCTGATGCGCGGCCGACGGGTGCTGCGCGAGATCAAGACCGCCACCACGGCGGATGTGACGTCCGGGGTGGCGACGGCGCTCCTGGCCGTCCTCGACGCCGTCCCGCCGGAGCGCGCGGCCTCGCGGGTCGTCGTCGGCACGACCCATTTCACGAACGCCGTCCTCACCGGGAGCGGCCTCGCGCGGGTGGCGGCCGTCCGGGTCGGCCTGCCCGCGAGCGCTTCGCTGCCGCCGTTCTGCGACTGGCCGGAGGGGCTCCGGGAGACGGTGCGCGGGCCGGTGTTCCAGGTTGCCGGGGGGCACGAATGCGACGGTCGGCCCATCGCGCCCCTCGACGAGGCGGCGGTTCGGGACGCCGGGCGTCGCATCCGCGAGACCGGCCTTCGCGAGGTCGCGGTCAGCGCCGTCTTCTCGCCCCTCGACGGCAGCGGCGAAGCGCGGGCAGCCGCGCTGCTGCGCGAGGTCCATCCCCGGGCCCGGATCACCGAGTCCCGCCATCTCGGCCGGATCGGCCTCCTCGGCCGGGAAAACGCGGCGCTCCTGAACGCTTCGCTCCGGCCGCTGGCGGCGCGGGTCGCGGCCGCCTTCCGGGACGCGGCGGAGGCTGGCGGCGCGGGCGATGCGCCGCTCTTCATCGCGAGGAACGACGGAACGACCGCCCGCGTGGAGGACGCCGAGCGCTTCCCCGTGCTCAGCCTCTCGTCCGGCCCCACGAACAGCATGACCGGCGCGGCGTTCCTCTCCGGTCGCTCCGGCGCGCGCGATGCGGTCGTCGTGGATGTCGGCGGCACCACGACGGACCTCGGATTCCTCCGCTCCGGCTTTCCGCGGGAGGCGCCCCGGGAAGTCGAGATCGGCGGTGTGCGGACGCTCTTCCGGATGCCCGATCTCCTCTCGCTCGCACTCGGCGGCGGGAGCCTGGTCTCCGGGGACGGCGCCCGCGTCGGCCCGGCGAGCGTCGGCTTCCGGCTGCCCGAAGAGGGACTCGTCTTCGGCGGTTCTGTCCGGACGGCGACCGACTGCGGCGTGGCCGCGGGTCGGGCGGAGATCGGCGATCCGAGGCGCGTCCGGGATCTCCCCGAAGCCTTGATCCGGCGCTTCGGCAAGACCGTCCGCGAGCGGATCACCGAAGCCGTGGACCGCATGAAGCCGGATGCCCGCCCCTGTCCCCTGCTCGTGGTCGGCGGCGGCGCGTTCCTCGTCCCCCGACATGTGGAGGGGGTTTCCGAGGTCGTCACCGTCCCCCACGCCGGCGTGGCGAACGCGGTCGGAGCCGCCATCGCCCGGGTCGGGGGCGAAGTGGACCGCGTGTTCCACGGAACCGACCGCGCCGAGGCGTTCCGACGCGCCGAGGCGGAGGCGCGTCAGCGCGCCCTCGCCGCCGGGGCGGATCCCGACCGGCTGGAAACGGTCGAGCGGGAGGACCTGCCCCTCGCCTACCTTCCCGGCGGCGCCCGCCGGGTCCGGGTGCGCGTCGTCGGCGATTCGGCCGAAGGACTCAGTCCGCGTTTCGGAGCAGGTAGTCCACCAGCAGGTTCGACATGACCCGCATCCCGATCGCGACCGAGGCGTCGTCCGCCCGGAAGAAGGGCGAGTGGTGCGGCCCGGTCCGCGTTCCTTCCCGGTGGACGCCCAGCCGGTAGAAGAAACCGGGAACCTCGTTGGCGAAGTAGGAGAAGTCCTCGCCGCCCATCGTGGGGTCGAGTTCCTGCGTGTTCTCGGCGCCCACGACCTGGCGGACGGTGAGAATGCTCTCGGCGGTCAGTTCGGTGTCGTTGATCGTGGCCGGGTAGCCCCGGTCGTAGGTCAGGGAGTAGGAGCCGCCGCCCGCGCTCGTGATCCCGCCGAGGACTTCATTCATGCGCTTCTCCACCAGGTCGCGCACCTCGGGGTCGTAACTCCGAACCGTGCCTTCGATCGCGACCGAGTCGGGGATGATGTTGAACCGCTCCCCGCCGTGAACCATCCCCACGGTCACCACGACCGGCTGGAGCGGGTGGACATTCCGCGAGGCGATCGTCTGGAGCGACAGGATCGCCTGGGCGGCCATGACGACCGGATCCACGCCCGCCTGGGGCTGGGCGCCGTGGGTCTGGACTCCGGTGATGTCGGCGCGGAAATGGTCCACCGCGGCGAGCGCCGGTCCCGACGTGTACCCGATGACGCCGAGCGGCAGCCCCGACAGCGTGTGGAGTCCGAAGATCGCCTGCGGGCGGGGGTCGGCGAAGGCCCCCTCCTCGAGCATCAGCTCGGCGCCGCCTTCCTCTCCCGGCGGCGGACCCTCCTCGGCGGGCTGGAAGATGAACAGCACGGTCCCGGGCAGGTCCTCGCGCATCCCCGCGAGCACGGAAGCCACTCCGTACTGCACGGCGGTGTGGACGTCGTGTCCGCAGGCATGCATGACGCCGACTTCCTGGTTGTTGTAGGTCGTCCGCACCTTCGAGGCGAAGGGGAGATCGGTGTCCTCCGTCACCGGCAGGGCGTCCATGTCGGCCCGCACCGCGACCACCGGGCCGGGGCGGCCGCCGCGCAGCACGCCGACGACGCCGGTGTGCGCCACTCTCTCGCGCACATCGTCGAAGCCGAGCGCCCGAAGGTGCTCCGCGACCATCCGGGCGGTCTCGAACTCCCGGTTGCCGAGTTCCGGGAACTCGTGGACGTGCTGGCGGAAGGCGACGGTCTCCGCTTCGTGCTCCGCCACCGCGGCCTGGATCCGATCGTCCCAGGTTCCGACTTCCTGCGCCGCGGCGGTTGCGGGGAGCGCGAGGGCGAAGGAGAGGATTCGATGGCTCATGGGGGAAACCTCCGGAGGAGCGGGCAGGCGGTTCAGCTCGCGGTGTCGTCTCCACCCCGCTGCCCCAGGGCGACGAGGAAGTTCCACTCCGCCTCGGTCACCGGCTGCACCGAGAGCCGCTGGCCGCGCTTCAGGAGCGCCATTCCCTCGATTTCGGGCATCTTGCGGAGGAGGGGCAGGGGAATCTCCTTCGGGAAGCGGGACACGAACTCGATGTCCACCATGTACCACCAGGGCTTGTCGGGCTTGACGCGGCGGTCGAAGTACTTCGCCTTCGGGTCGAACTGGGTGAAGTCCGGGTAGGCGGTGCGGCAGACGCGCGCCGTGCCCGCGATGCCGGGCGGTCGCTTCATGGAGTGGTAGAAGAGAACACCGTCGCCGATCTCCATCTCCTTCATCAGGTTCCGGGCCTTGAAGTTCCGGACCCCATCCCAGTGGGTGCGACCGTCGCGTTCGAGGTCGTCGAGGCTGTAGTCGGAGGGCTCGCTCTTCATGAGCCAGAAGCGGCGGGGGCGGTCGGTCACGGCGATCCTCAGGGTACCAGTCGGGGCCTCTCCCGGGCATGGCGGTTGCAATCCGTTTCGGGCAGGGAACAATGGACATGCGAAACCCGATGAAACTCCGCCGGATCCTGCTCGCCGCGCTGCTCGCTGCGGCGCCGCTCGCCGCCCAGCCGCGCTCCGACACGGTGCTCACCCAGGATGTCGTGGCGGCGATCGAGGAGGCGGATCTGCCGATCGGTCTCTTCGAGGTCGAAGTCCGGGACGGAGTGGCCTACCTCACCGGCGAGGTCCTCGACCCGCCCACGGAAGCGCGCGTCATCGAGATCGCGCTGTTCCAGGAGGGGGTGGTGGCGGTGGAAGCCGACATCACCGTGCTCCGCCCGGATCCGGTCGAGGAGGACGAGGGGGAGGAGGCCCCGGGTGCCCAGGGAGCGCCGGAGGGCGGCGCCGCAACCGAGACCTCCGAGCCGCCCCTTCCTCCCGCAGGCCCGCGCCGCGATGACGCAGCGATCCGGGCCGAGATCGAGGAGGCGCTCGCGGACGCCGATCTCGAAGCCGGGGCCCCGCAGGTCGCGGTGGAAGACGGCGTCGCGCGGCTCACCGGGCAGGTGGCCAACGCCTGGGAGTGGGGGGAGGTCATGGAGCGCGCGGGCGAGGTCGAGGGCGTCGCCGCAGTGGATCCGGAGATGGAAGTCGCCGCCCCGGAGAGCCGCGAGGATCTGATCGAGGGCGTCCGCCGCGCGGTGCTGCGCTACCCCTACTACACCGTCTTCGACGACATCAACTTCGGGCTCGAGGGCGAGCAGGACGTCGTGCTCCTCGGCGCGGTCACCGAGCCGTTCAAGAAGTCCGAGATCGAGGAGCGGGTCTCGAAGGTCTTCGGCGTCCGCAGCCTGGACAGCCGGATCGAGGTGCTCCCGCTCTCCCCGAACGACCAGGATCTCCGGCGGGCCCTCTACATCCGAATCTACCGGGATCCGCGGTTCTCGGACCGGGCGAACCAGGTGAACCCGCCGATCCACATCGTGGTCTCCCGGGGAGTCGTGGCGCTGACCGGGGTCGTCCGGAGCGCCATCGAGTCACGCATCCTCGAGTCCATCGCCCGGAGCACGCCGGGCGTCTTCCGGGTCATCAACAACCTGCAGCACTGACTCGGTCAACCTGCAGCACTGAGTCGGTTCCGCCCGCGCGCCGGAGCCGGTTCTCCTCCCGAGGCTCCCGCGCGGGCCGGGTCCGGGGGTCGAAGGGGCGCCGGTCGAGGCAGGCGATCGGATTTCTTGACCACGCTCCTTCCGCGTGGTTGAATGACTGCATGCCGCAGAGTGAGGGTGTGACAGCGCCGATCGGGTCGAATGGGGGAACGGGCGCAAGCCGTCGCGAAGTCCACTCCCCGCGGGGTCTGAGCGCGGAAGCGCGGGTCGTCATCGGCGTGGGCGCCGCACTCGCGGGGACCGTCCTCACGGTGGGAGTCGCTCTTGCGGGGCTCATTCTCGCCGGTCAGAGCAGCGCCGCCGAGGATCGGCGCGCCATCCGAGCCGAGATCCAGGATTTTCGAGCCGCGGTCGGCGCCGAGTTCAAGTCGGTCCGCGCGGAGTTCCAGTCGGTCCGCGCCGAGATTCGGGCCGTCCGCATCGAGATCCAGGCCCAGGTGGACCAGTTGCGCGCCGAAGTCCAGACCGAGATCCACGAGTTGCGGATCGAGATCCGGGACCTTCGAGCCGAGGTTCGGAAGGAGATCCGCGCCATCCGCGGCGATCTCCCCGCGGCCCCGGAGCCCGAAGACAGGTAGAGCCCCCTCCGGCCTCCGGAGGGGCGCCGGCCGGACTCATCGGAACTCTCGCCGGGCAGGAGGTGGGGCGACGACGGCGGCGCCCCCCGGCAGATGGCCGAGGTCGCGGCAACAGCGCGCCGAGAGGGATCGGAGGTCTCGGGAACAGCGCTCCGGCCGGGCGGGTAGACTCGTTCGGTGCCTCCCCCTTTGGGTTGGCTCAAGGAGGTCTTCATGCTCAGTCCCGTGATCCGTCGCGGGCGCGGCGCCACCGCGTTCGCGCTCGCGGCCGTCCTGTGTCTCGCGGCGTCCGCGGCCCACGCCCAGTTCGCGCGGGCCAGTCTCGCCGGCACCGTCACCGACAGCGGCGGACTCGCGCTCCCGGGGGTCACCGTGACCGCGACGAACGCCGATACCGGCGCGTCGCGCATCGTGACCACTTCGGGCACCGGGCGCTACATCTTCAACGGTCTCATCCCCGGTCCCTACGACCTGGCCTTCGATCTCTCCTCCTTCCGCCCGGTGCGTCAGGATGGCCTCCAGCTCGTCGTGGGGCAGGAAGCCACGCTGAACGTGACGATGGAGCTCGGCGGCATCGAGGAGACGGTGGTCGTCACCGCCGAGGCCCCGGTCGTGGACGTGACTTCGAAGGAGGTCGGCGCCACGGTCACCACCGAGACCATGGAGTCCCTCCCGACCCAGTCGCGGAGCTTCATTGACTTCGCCGGGCTGATCCCCGGCGTCGTGCCCAACGTCGCGACGGCTTCCACCGCTGCGGACTCGATCTTCGTGAACGGGCAGGACAACAACAACAACAGCTTCAACGTGGACGGCGCGAACAACGACGACGATGTGATCGGCGGGAGCGCCGGAGCGCAGACGCGGACGGCGATCGAGGCGGTCCAGGAGTTCCAGATCCTGACCACGCAGTTCGACGCCGAGTTCGGCAGAACCCAGGGCGGCGTGATCAACGCCGTCACCAAGAGCGGCACGAACGATCTTTCCGGCACCGGGTTCTACTACTACCAGGGCAAGGAGCTGAACTCGCCCAACTTCTTCACGGAACGCAACGACCAGGACGAGCCCGATGTCCGCTTCCAGTCCATCGGCGGCGTGCTGGGCGGACCGATCATCCGGGACCGCTTCCACTTCTTCGGCAGCTTCGAGCGGCTCACTCCGGAAGAGGGGATCGCTCGAACCTTCGAGACCCGTCCGGACCTCTCGTTCGTGACGACCGAGGACAACCTGCTGCGGAACTCGATGGTCAAGTTCGACTACCAGCTCACCGACGCCCACAAGGCAGCGGTGCGCTACCTGCAGGAGTACTCCCCGCAGTACAACCAGATCATCGGCGGAGCGACCACTCTGTCGGCATCCCGCGAAGAGCAGGACACCGACACCAGCGTGATCGCCTCTCTCGACAGCGTGGTGGGCGACCGCGGGTTCAACAACCTGCGGGTCTCCTTCACCCAGGAGGATGTGGCGTTCGCGAACCCCGGTTTCAACAACAACGGACAGACCTTCGAGGCGCAGCGCGCTCTCGACGTGAGCGAGTCGCGGGACACGGTGCTCGAAGGCGCGAGCACGGTGGCCTCGCACCGGATCAACCAGTCCTACCAGGTGGATGACACGTTCACGATCTTCGTTCCGGATTGGGGCGGCGACCACAACATTCGCGTGGGCTTCAACTTTTCCCGGCGGTCGGTCGAGCGCAACAACTCCTCCACCGCGAACGGGCAGTTCGGCTTCGATGCGGACACCCCGTGGAACCGGGAGGATCTCTCCACCTACCCGAACTGGTTCAACGTTCGCGTCGGGGGCAGCTCGGGCGAGAACGCCTCGGTGCCCCGGAACAACGTGTACGGCCTGTTCTTCCAGGACGACTGGCAGCCGGGCGAGAACCTCACCCTGAACCTCGGGGTTCGCTGGGACAAGGAAGACCTCACCGACGACAACGACAACATCGGGCCCCGCGTCGGCGTCACCTGGGATCCTTCCGGCGACGGCCGGACCGCGGTGAAAGTGGGATTCGGGCGCTTCTTCGAGCGCTTCCAGCTCGGTTTCTACGAGGACTACTACTTCGACGCCGCCGAGCTTCCCTTCGGTTTCACGACCCGGGTTCCGGGTTCCGGCAATGACCCGCAGATGTTCTGGGACATTGTCCACGGGAACGGCATCTCCACGCTGAACGGGCTCCGCGACTTCCTGGCGGCGGATCTGGAAGGCGCCAACACCGGGAGCCTGAACAGTCAGCCGACCGTGCCCCATCCAGACCGCGTCACCCCCTACGCCGACACCCTGAGCATCGGCGTCCAGCACGAGATCGCGGCGGCGACCTCGATCGGGGCGGACTTCATCCACACCCGGAACCGCGAGGTCAACGTATCGGCGGACCTGAACCCGTTCTCCCGCAACCTGGGCCAGCGTCCCAACATCTCGATCCTGAACGGCGAGGTTGTGAACTTCGGCTCGATTCGCACGTATCTGAACGCCGGCGAAGCCGACTACAACGCGATCCAGCTCTCGCTGCGGCGGCGCTTCAGCGACTCCCCCATCGGGATGACCAGCTTCACGGCCTCCTACACCGGCGCCTCGCAGAGTGGCAACGTGAACGCCGGCGGCGTCCCGGGCGCCCGCTTCCAGGTCTATACCGAGACCGGCTACAACTTCGACACCGGACAGCTCATCGGCGAGCCGCTCGCCCTGAACATGAACCATCCGTCGAACACCGACCGACCTTCGCCGTGGTTCCGCACGCACAACTTCGTGACTTCGTGGAGCTGGCGGGTGCCGGGCACATCGTGGGCGGACAGCTCCGGACTCCTGGTCACCGGGATCTTCCGTTACCTCTCCGGCTCCCGCGACACGCTCGAGACGAACGACCGCGAGGACAACAACTCGCGGGTCGTGGCCCCGGCCGGATCCTACAACGCGAACCGGGATTCGGACATCGCCCAGTCGGTGGACTTCGACGGGAAGATCAACGGGCTGGAGGAGCCGGACTTCGCCAAGCTGGATGTCAGTTTCCGCTACTCGGTGCCGATCGGCGACCGCTACGAAGTCACGGTCCTCGGGGACATCTTCAACGCCCTCAACCGGGTGAACTACAACCAGATGGGGAGTGACATCATCACCTCCGGCGGTTTCCTGATTCCGACCGCTGCGTATCCCCCGCGCGAGATGCAGATCGGCGTCCGCTTCACCTTCTGACCGTGCTCGGAACCAGGTTCGGCCGGCGGCGCGCCGCCGGCCGGGCCGCCGCGCTGGCGGGCGCGCTCGTTTGTCTCGGGGCGTCCGCCGCTGCGCAGAACGGCGGGCTTCGGGGACGGGTCCTCGACCCGGCGGGCGATCCCGTCGAAGGGGTCGAGGTGACGCTCTCGTTCCTCGGCGGAGTCAACCGCACTCTGACGACCGAGTCGGACGGGCAGGGGAACTTCGTGCGGATGGGCATCCGTCTCGGCGAGTACCGCCTCGCGCTGCGTCGCGAGGGCTTCCGACCCCACGAGGAGGACATCCGGATCCGTCCGGGGGCGCCGACCCGCGTCGGGGAAATCACGCTTCAGCCGGTGGCCCCGGTTCCGGTGGCGGCGGCGCCGACGGGGAGCCGGAACCTGCAGGTGGGGCAGCAGGCGCTCGCGGGAGGCGACTACCAGGCCGCCGCAGTCGCCTTCCGCGACGAGACGATCGAGCGGCCGGAGAGCGGGGACGCCCACCGCCTCCTCGGCGTTGCGCTTCGGCTCGCGGGACAGACGGACGAAGCGAGATCGGCTCTGGAGCGGGCCGTCGAGGCGAGTCCCGATTCGGCGCCGGCGTGGACGGCGCTCGCGGATCTGGAGGCCGGGCTCGGGCGATGGGAAGAGACCGCCGCCGCGCTCGAAACCGCGCTCGGGCTCGATCCGGAGTCTCGCGACCTGCGGTTCCGGCTGGGAGGAGCGCTCATGAACGCGGGAGACCTGGACGGGGCGGCGGAAGCCTTCGACGGCCTGTCCGACGACGCCCCGGCGGCCTATCAGCTCGCCATGATCGCGCTGAACCGCGGCCGCAACGAGGAGGCGATCGCTCACCTCGAGCGGGTTCTGGAACTCGATCCCGACGGCCCCGACGCCGATCGCGCGCGGGGCATCCTCACGGCGCTTCGCCCGGGCTGACCGGTCTCCGACCGCGGAACCGGCGCGGCCGGCTTCGTCGGGCGCCAGTTCAGCCCGTCAAAGCCCCGGGTCGAGGAAGCCCGGTCATCGGTCCGGGGGGGAGGGGGGCGTCGTGCGGGCGCGCTTCGGCGGCAGGGCGCCCCAGAGCAGCTTCTTCCGGAGCACCCGGAAGTAGTTCTGCTCGGGAAGCCGGAGGAGTCGCAGGCGGACCTCGGATTTCCCCACGCGGAGCGCGTCCCCCGGTCCCATCCGCTCGCTGGCCTGGCCGTCGAAGGTAGCCCACCCTTCCCGACCCTTGCTCCGAAGGGTCAGGACCAGCTCCTCGGAGTCCGGAAACACCACCGGTCGCTGCGCCAGCGTGAGCGGAACGATCGGGGCGAGCACGATGGCTTCCACCGCCGGGTGCACCACCGGTCCGCCCGCGCCGAGGTTGTACGCCGTCGAGCCGGTCGGGGTCGCCACGATGACTCCGTCCCCGAGCACGGTCGCCACGAAGCCCTGGCTCGTCGTGATCCGCACCTCGAGAACCCGGGCGATGGAGCCGCCGGTGATCACGACGTCGTTCACCGCCAGCGCCTCGCGGACCAGCGCCCCGTTGCGAAACACGCGGGCCGCGAGCATGGGGCGCTCGTCGAGAACCCCGTCGCCGTGGAGGATCCGCTCGAGCCCGGCGTAGAGGAGGGCCAGGGGAGCCGTCGTCAGGAAGCCGAGGCTGCCGAGATTCACCCCGAAGATGGGCGCCTGCCGATGCTGCATCGCTCGCGCGGCGGCGAGCAGGGTGCCGTCGCCTCCGAGGAGAGCGACCAGATCCTGTCCGTCGCCGATGGCGCCCCGGGGCGCGGAGGGCCCGTCCCATTCGATCAGCCGGGCGAGGCCGTCCTCCGGCGTCACGCGGACTCCCTGCCGGCCGAGCCAGCCGGTCAGCCCGCGCGCGGTCTCCTTCAGCTCCGGCGCCCCCAGCTTGGCGACGATCGAGAGGCGGATCGGGCGTCCCGTCGGCGGGACGAACCGGGGGAGCAGCGCGGTCGGTCTCGACCCGGCTGGTCGTCCCGGCATCCGCTCAGGAACTCCGGTGGAGAACGCGGTCCACCAGCGCCTCGAGGAGTTCGGCGCCGGCGCCCCCGACGGGTGCGGATCGCAGGGCCGATTTCGCCGCCCCGGCCCGGTGGGCCGCCTCCCGCCGCGCCGCTTCCGCGCCGTGGATCCCGGGGTAGGTCGCCTTCCCGGCGGCCGCATCCTTGCCCGCCGCCTTGCCGAGCTGGGCCGTCGTGCCTTCCGTGTCGAGGAGGTCGTCCACGATCTGGAACGCGAGCCCGAGCTCGAGGCCGAACGCCTCGAGGCGGTCCACGAGCGGTCGGTCCGCCCCTCCGGCGAGGGCGCCGAGCGCCGCCGAAGCGCCGAACAGCGCCCCGGTCTTCTTGCGGTGGATCCGCTCCAGCTCCGAGGGGCCCGGGTTCCGGCGGGCGGCTTCCATGTCGAGCGTCTGTCCGCCGACCATACCGGCCGGGCCGATCGCGATCGCGAGTCGCCGCATGGACTCGATCCGCGTCGGCGCCGGGAGCGGCGCCTCGGCCAGCGCCTGGAACGCCAGCGCCTGGAGGGCGTCGCCCGCGAGGATCGCGAGGGCCTCCCCGAAACGGACGTGCGACGTGGGACGCCCCCGGCGAAGGGCGTCATCGTCCATCGCCGGCAGGTCGTCGTGGATCAGCGAGTACGTGTGGACCATTTCCACCGCCGCGGCCGCCGGGAGCGCGTCCCCGGTTCGTCCTCCGACGGTGCGGGCGGCGGCGACCACGACCGCGGGCCGCAGGCGCTTCCCGCCCGCGAAGATGGAGTAGCGGACCGCCTCCGCGATTTCACGCGGGGCGCCGTCCCCTTCCCGGTCAGGCAGCAGACGCTCGAGGCAACTCTCGAGATCGCGCCGAGTTCGGTCGAGGAAGGCGCCGAGGTCGGTCGGGCCGGCGCGGCCCTCAGAAGGGGGCGTCGTGACGATCCTCCGGCTCCCGCGGAGGCTCGGCCCGGGAGCCCCCGGCGTTCGCCCACGGGCTCCCGTTCCCGCCGGGCTTCAGCTCCTCCAGCGTTCCCTGGGCCGAGTTCAGGATGGACTCGCAGCGGTCGGCGAGCGCCTTCGCCTCGCGGTGGAGCTCCAGCACCCGGGCCAGCGGCAGGCCATCGCGCTCCAGCGCCTCCACGACAGCCGTCAAGCGAGCCAGCAGCTTCTCGTAGGGCTCCTCGCCCGCCACCGCTTCCTCGGAACGCCGATCCGTCCCGTCTTTCTCGTCGGTGGCTTTCAGCGCCTTGCGGGCGTCATCGAGAACATCATCCATTCGGGCGTGGAGCCGGACCGCCTCCCGGTGGCGCTCCACCCGTTCCTCGAGCGGGGCATCGGGGTCCTCCAGCCGTTGGAGAGCCTCGTTGAGCCGCTCCTCGAGCTGCTCGAAGCTGGTCTCGCGGGATGGGGTCGTCTCGTTCGTCATGGCGTCGGCAGAGTCTCCTCGGCAGGGCGCGCCGCTTCCACGCGAACGTCGAGCTCGCCGTCCCCCAGCAGCAGCCGAGCCGGGTCGCCGATGCGCACCTGCCCGGCGGATCGGATCGCGACGCCGCCCGCGTCGAGGGCGAGAGCGTAACCGCGCTCCAGCACTGCGAGCGGGTCGAGGGCGGAGAGTCGCGCCCCCATCTCGCGGCTTCGGGAGCCCCGTTCGCTCACCGCGGTGTGGGCTGCAGCCCGCTCCCGGGCATCGAGAGCGCCCAGCGGCGTGGACTGCCGCGCCACCCAGGCGGCGACGACGCCGCGCCGGAGCCGCTCCCCCAGCCGTCGAAGGCGCCCCTCGGCGGTCTCGAGAGGTGGGCGCCGCCGGGTCCGGTCCCGGAGGCGCTGCAGCTCGGCCGACTGGCGGCGCAGCCTCTGCGCCGGGTCCGCGGCTTCGAGCCGGCGTCGCGCGCGGTCCCGGCGCGATGCGAGGTCGTTCAGCGCCCGGTCCGCGGCTCGCCGCGCCCGGTCCCGGTCCTCGCGACGGCGCTGGCGCTCGCGATCCAGCCGGTGTCCGGCCGCCGCGAAGCCCGCATGCGTCCCGAGCGCGGCCCACCGTTGCCGCGCGGCCTGGATCATCCGCCCGGCCGCCATGGCGCCGTCGCTCCGACGCTGCATGACTTCCCGCTGGAGCTCGTCGCGGTCGGGAATGAGCTCCCGGGCGGCCGCCGTCGGCGTGCTCACTCGATAATCGGCCACCCGATCGAGGAGCGGCCGATCCGCTTCGTGCCCCACCGCGCTCACGACCGGCGCCGGGCACGCCGCGGCCGCCCGGATCACCGACTCCTCGCTGAACGGGAGGAGATGCTCGACCGAGCCGCCGCCCCGGGTCACCACGATGAACTCCACGCCCGCTCGGCCGAGCTCGCGGAGCCCGGCAACGAGGGAGGGGGCGGCGCCCGGCCCCTGGACCGGCGTGTCGCGGAAGAGCAGGTTCACCCCGCCGAACCGCCGCCACGCATGGGTGCAGAAGTCGTGGAGCGCGTCGCTGTCTCTCGCCGAGAGGACTCCGATCCGACGCGGCAGGAAGGGGAGAGGACGCTTCCGTTCGGGAGCGAACAGCCCCTCGGCCTCGAGCCGCCGTTCGCGTTCCTTCAGCGCGAGGAGCAGTTCTCCCAGACCGGTCTGCTCGATCCGCGTGATCTGGATCTGATACTGGCTCCGTCCGGCGTACGTCTTGACGCGTCCGTACGCCCGCACCCGGTCGCCCGGTTTCGGGGAGAAGGAGAAATGGCGAACGTCGCTCGCCCAGGCCATCCCCTCGAGGATCTCTCCGCGCTCGGCGAAGGTCAGGAAGAGGTGGCCGGTCCGGGCCTCGAACGCCTTCGAGACCTCCGCCTCGATCCAGACCGCGCGCGGGAACGACTGGCCCACCGCATCGGCGATCCGCCGGTTCAACTGGACGACGGACAGGATCTCGCGCCCCGCCGCGACCGGGCCGGCTGGCGGCCTCGACCGCGGCGGCGGCGTAAAGAGTCGCGCGGGGGGCTGCCGGGCGCTCAGACCGCGGCGGGGCATGCGGAGGAGGTCCGGTTCACTTCCGGCGCTTCTGCTTCTGCTTCTGCTTCTGCTTCTGCTGACGCTTCAGACGCTTCGCCGCCGCCTCCGCCTTGCGCTTCGCCCGGTCCTGCCGGCGCTTCTCCCGAGCCGCTTCCTTCTCCCGTTCGCGGACGGCGCGCATGATCTTCGCCAGGCTCCGGGTGATCGCGGCCTGCCCCTGGCCGACGGTGGCGTCGTGCTCCGCCATGTGGTCGCGCACGAGCCACTTGCGGATCCGGGCGCGCCGCCGCTGCTCCTCGCGGGTGGCGGTCTTCATCTCGTGCCGGAGGTGGAGCCGCTTCAGCGCCAGCGCCAGGCTCTCGACGGATCCATCGCGCTCCTGCGCGGTGATCAGGTCCATCCGTTCCGAGGCGTCGGCGATCGTCGGCTCGAAGTCCGATCCGAGGATCTCCGGGATCTTCCCCTCGGGATCCCCGGTGAGGCGGATCCCGCGCGATTCGACCTGCCCCACCGGCACCAGGACGCGGTTGCCGGCGGCGGAGTCCTCGGGAATCAGCTCGAGCAGATCGAGGCCGGTGGTGGCGTCCGCGATGACCTCGCCCACTTCACAGTGGCCGATCTGCGGATAGAAGACGAGATCCCCGGGCACGAATCCCCCGGGCCCCGGCTCGGGTTCCTCGTAGTCCTCGAAGCCGTCGTCCAGCTCGTCCCCCTCGTCCGGCCAGAGCGCATCCCCGGCGATCTCGTCCGCGGATTCCTCACCCGCCGATCCGAGTCCCGAAGGACCGTCGTCCGGGACTGCGGTCAAGATCGCGCTCGGATGGTGAAGGTCGGAGGCCGGGTGACGTGCTGGAATTCCGCGCGCGGAAATCGGATCAGGGCTTCTCCCGAGGGGCGTGGTCCGGCTGCGAACAATCGGAGGGTGCGAGAACTGCGGAGCAATTGTACCACCGGCGCCCGAGCGAAGGCCCCGAGCCGGGCGGCCTCCGAAACGGGTTCAGCGGCAGCTCGCGAGCGCGGCGTCGTAGTCGGGTTCCTGGGTGATTTCCGGGACGAGCTCCGAGTGGAGCACCTGTCCGTCCGCGCCCACGACCACGACGGCGCGCGCGAAGACGCCGGCCAGCTTGCCTTCGGTGATGCGGACCCCGTAGGCCGTTCCGAAGGCGTCGTCGCGCATCTCGGAGGCGCACTGCACCCCCTCGATCTTCTCGGCGGCGCAGAAGCGGCCCTGGGCGAACGGCAGATCCCGGGACACGCACAGGACCTGGACGCCGTCGAGGGAGGCCGCCGCTTCGTTGAAACGGCGCACCGAGGCGGCGCAGACCGGCGTGTCCACGCTGGGGAAGATGTTCAGCAGCACCTTGCCGCCGGCGAAGTCGGCGAGGGACACATCCGAGAGATCGCCCCCGGTGAGCGTGAACGCCGGGGCGGCGTCGCCGGCCTGCGGAAGCTCTCCGGAAATCGCGACGGGGTTGCCCCCGAGATTGACGGTCGCCATGGGAAGGTCTCCTGGGAGGGCCCCGGCCGCCGGAGCCCGACGGACGCCGTGGACGGGGGAAGGGGCTCGGGGATCGGGAAGGGAGGTGACGAACGACCCCGAGGTCTGCGCGACGGATCGGCCGCTGGTTGCGGGCTCCGATCGGCGCATAGGATAGTCCCCCCACCGAGTCGCCCCCGCAGGAGCTCCGCCGTGACCGAACCCGTTCCCCGCCAGCGCCGGACGCCGTCTTCGAGCGCTGCTGCGATCGTTGCCGTCGTCGGTGTCGCGGGCGCCGCCTGCACCGCGCCGCCGGCCGAAGAAACGATGCCAGCCGCAGAATCTCCAGCCACCGCGGAGGCGGATCCGGGGCGGTGGAACCGGATCGTCGAATTGCTCGAGGCGGGCGAGGTCGTCTTCGGGGTCTTCTCCGGTGAGCAGACGCCCGAGAGCGCCCGGCAGCGCGCCGGGCTCGATCTCGCCGACTTCGTCTTCTACTCCATGGAGACCGGTCCGTTCGACATCCCGGCCATGGTCGCCTACCAGGAGGCGCTGTCGCCGCCCGACGGGCGCGGCCCGGAGAATTCCCATCCGCTCGTGCTTCGCATCCCTCCGATCCGCGACGGTATGGACGAAGCGGCGGAACGCACCGCGGCCGGGCTCGACGCCGGCGTCTATGCCATCGTCTATCCGCACGTCGAGACGGCGGCCGAGGCCGCGCACGCGGTGGCCTCGATGCGGCCGGCATCGTCCGGCGGGCTCCGGGGCGCGCCCGGCCCGGACGCGGCCCGCCAGTTCGGGGTCACAGGCGCCGACTACGCGGCCCGCGCCGATGTGTGGCCCGCCGACCCCGAAGGCGAGCTGGTGAACATGCTGCTCATCGAGGACCGGATCGGCGTGGAGAACGCCCTCGAGATCGCCAGCACGCCCGGGGTGAGCATCGTCTTCCCCGGTCCCGGGGATCTGCGCCGCGCCTACGAAGGGGACATGGACGCCGTGGAAGGGGCCATCCAGGCGGTGCTCGCGGCGTGTCTCGAGGCCGAGGTCCCCTGCGGCATCACCGCGGGGCCACAGGACATCGCCACCCGGATCGAACAGGGGTTCCGGGTCTTCATCGTGACTTCCGAGGAAGCGCTCGCCGCCGGCCACGCGGCGGCGGGACGCTGACCGGTTCCCGGGATCCGTCCTCGACGCGGAACGCGAGGGAACCGAACAGACCAGAAGGAGAAAGCAGTGGCTGAAGCCGTCACCGCCGCGGGTGGGAAGCAGGATCTTCTCGCCCGCGACGCGGAACACCTGATCCATCCCATCCACAGCCCGAGCGCTGTCGCCGGCGGCCACGTCTGGGTCCGCGGCCACGGAGCGCGCCTCGTGGACGCCGACGGGCGCGAGTACGTGGACGCCCTCTCCGGTCTGTGGAACGTGCTGGCCGGACACGGCCGCGCCGAGCTCGCCGAAGCGGCGGCGGCGCAGATGCGGGAGCTGGGCTACGCCTCCGGCTACGCGGGCAGCTCGAATCCGCGAGCCATCGCCCTCGCCGAACGGCTCGCCGAGCTGGCCTACCCCTCGGTGAACCGCTTCTTCCTCACCTCGGGCGGCGGCGAGTCCACCGACTCCTGCATCAAGACCGCCCGCTTCTACTGGAAGGTGCGCGGCAAGCCGGACAAGACGAAGGTCATCTCCCGGATCTGGGGCTACCACGGCGTCACGCTCGCCGCGATGTGCGCGACCGGCATGGACGCCTACTGGCCCATGTTCGAGCCCCGGATCCCCGGTTTCCGGCACATCAGCTCGCCCTACCCCTACTTCTACGACGCGCCGCCGGGCAGGACGAAGGGCGAGGCGGCCGCCGACGAGCTGGAGGCGGCCATCCTCGACGAGGGTCCGGACACGGTCGCCATGTTCATCGCCGAGCCGGTTCAGGGAGCTGGCGGGGTGATCGTTCCGACGGACGACTACTTCCCCCGCATCCGCGAGATCTGCGACCGCTACGAGGTGCTGCTCGTCTCCGACGAAGTCATCACCGGGTTCGGGCGCACCGGGACGATGTTCGGTCTGGAGCACTGGGGGATCGAGCCCGATCTCCTGCAATTCGCCAAGGCGATCACCTCCGGCTACATCCCGCTCGGCGGGATCGGGCTCTCGGATCGGGTCGCGGAGACCCTCGACGGGGCCGACCCGGTGTGGATGCACGCCTACACCTACAGCGCTCACCCGGTCTCCTGCGCGGTCGCGCTCCGGAACCTCGACATCATTCGGGACGAGGGGCTGCCGGAGCAGGCGGCCGACAAGGGCGAGCGCCTCCTGAGCCTGCTTCGGGAGGCGGTGGGAGACCACCCGCACGTCGGCGAGGTCCGCGGCAAGGGGCTCATGGCCGGCGTCGAGATCGTGAAGGACCGCTCGACCCGCGAGCTGTTCCCCGCCGCCGAGAAGGTCGGCCCCCGGGTCCTGGCCGAAATGGACGCCCGCGGGGTCTTCAGCCGGGTGCGGGGCGATGTCTTCGTCTGCGCTCCCCCGGCGGTCTCGACCGACGCCGACCTGGAGCAGATCGCGGACGCCCTCGCCGCCGGGCTGAGAGCCGTCCTCGGCTGACCCGCCGCGCCCCGGGAGGCGCCCCTGTCCGGAACTCCCGCCGGCTGCTCAGCGGGCCGGCGGGGGCCGGGAGATCCGGGTGAGGAGAGCCTCAAGGCGCGGAAGGGCCTCCCGGTCGCGCAGCCGGCCGGCGGCCCGCCTGGAGCGGATGACATCCTCGAGGGAAGCGATCCGCACCGAGACGCGCGGCGTCACGTCCACTTCCGTGGCGCCGTCGCGGAGGTCGTCGAAGCCTGCGGTTCCGGTGGGGCGGAAGATGACACCGAGGTCTCCCGCGCGCTTCGTGAGGTTCACGCCGTCGGGGCCGCCGAGGCTCTCGAAGGTTGGGGGGAGCCGTCGAAGGCCCGGCCGCCGGGAACTCCTTCGGCGCGGAGCCGCGCCCGTAGTTCGCGGAGGGCCTTCACCAGGCGCTCCAGGTTGTCGCGGTTCCCGGCGGGCGTGATGTCGAGATCCAGTGTCACTCCCGGGTCACCGTGAAGGGCGGCGGCGATGCCGCCGATGACGACGAAGTGGACTCCGGCAGCGTCGAGGGCCGCGAGAACGACGAGCGGGTCGAACTCCTGCTTCGCCGGGGCCCAGGGCCGAGAACCTCGGGAGGCAACGCGTTGCAGCTTCTCCCGACCACTCTGGACGAATCGCGCCATCTGGACCGCATCGGCAAACCTCTGCGCATGGGTGCGATGCAGCCGCGACTCGATCAGAGCGATCGTGTCCGAGTCCACCGGTTCGTTCCGGTAGCCTTGGGCTTCGTTTCCCACCGCTTCGGCGAGTTGCTCGACGGCGGTCGTCTGTCCGAGCGGGCGTCCGGCTGTCAGGCCGGTTCGGTGACGTAGCGCTCGCGGATGAGCCGCCACGCCGACGCTGCGAACGCGGTCAGCGGGATGGCGAGCACGGCGCCGGTCAGACCGCCGAGGGCCGAGGTCCAGAACAGCACCGCGACGATGATCGCCATCCAGTGGAGCCCGGTCTGCTGCCCCATGATCCGCGGGGTGAGGAGCCAGCCCTCGATCAACTGAACGGCGATCAGCACCCCCGCCGCCATCGCGGCGAGCGCGAATCCGCCGTCGGTCTGGAGCCACCCCAGCGGGATCGCGATGAGGAACCCGACTCCGGTGCCGAGGTACGGGATCACGGTGAGGATCCCGAGGAACAGCCCGAGGAGGAACCCGTAGCGCAGCCCGATCCCGGTGAAACCCACGGCGATGAGGAGCCCCTGGAGAAGCGCCACCAGGAGCTGCGCCCGAAAGAAGACCGTCAGGCTGCCGACGAACTCCCGGACGAGCTGGACCAGGGTCTCCCGCGTCCGCGGGCTCACGAACCAGAGCGCCCGGTCGGGATTGAAGGGGGGCGGGTCGCTCACGAGGAAATAGCCGAAGTAGAGCGGGAGGACGGCCCACGCGAGGAGACTTCCCACCCCCCGCATGATCCCGGCGCCGGCGGCGAGGGCTCCCTCCCCCAGCCGGCTCAGCCCGGCGAGCAGGTCGTCCTGGTGGGACAGGGCGAAGTCGCGGAGCTGCTGCCCGACGGGATCGTCGGCGAAGAAGCCGGAGACCGCGGGGGCCGACCTCTCGACGAGAGTCCGGATCTCGGTGACGAGCGCCGGGATGGCGGTCGCGAGTTCGGCAGCCTGGATCGCGATCCGCCGACCGAACACGATTCCGAATCCGGTGAGAACGGCGGCGAGGGACACGAACACTGCGCCGAGAGCGGCCCATGCGGGGAGGCGCAGCCGGGTGTGGAAGGCGCGGAACCACGGCTTGAACACCAGAGCTCCGAGCCCGGCAACCGCGAGCGGGAGCAGCACATGGGCGAACGCGGCGACGAACCGGTACAGCAGCCAGCCGACGGCGGCCGCGCCGGCGGCCACGACCATCCACGAGAGCACGGTGACGGCCGCGCCCCGGGGGTCGGGCCCCTTCCAGCGGGCGCCGTCCTTCGACTCGTCTGGAGGCCGGCCCCCGTCTTCCGCCTCGCTCATCAGTAGCGGTAGGTGTCGGGCTTGTAGGGGCCTTCGACGGGCACCCCGATGTAGCTGGATTGCTCGGGAGTCAGCCGGGTGAGGCGCGCTCCCAGCTTGTCGAGATGGAGCCGCGCCACTTCCTCGTCCAGCGCCTTCGGTAGCACATGGACACCGAGCGGATAGATCTCCGGCGTCTGGTGGAGAGCGAGCTGGGCGAGCACCTGGTTCGTGAAGCTGAAGCTCATGACCAGGCTCGGGTGGCCGGTCGCGTTCCCCAGGTTCAGGAGCCGCCCCTCCGAGAGCACCAGGATCTGCCGGCCGTCGGGGAACGCCCACGCGTCCACCTGCGGCTTGATGTTTGCCCGCCGAATGCCGGACTCGGCGGCGAGTCCCGCCATGTCGATCTCGTTGTCGAAATGGCCGACATTGCCCACGATGGCGTTGTGCTTCATCCGGCGGAGGTGCTCCACGCCGATCACCCGCACGTTGCCGGTGGCGGTGACGAACACGTCCGCTTCCTCGACCACGTCCTCGAGGCGGACCACCCGGTGGCCATCCATGACCGCCTGCAGCGCGCAGATCGGGTCCACTTCGGTCACGACGACCCGGCATTTCTGTCCGGCGAGCGACTGCGCCGCTCCCTTGCCGACCTCTCCGTAGCCGAGCACGACGGCCAGCTTGCCGCCGAGCATGACATCGGTCCCGCGCATGATCCCGTCCACGAGCGAGTGGCGGATTCCATACACGTTGTCGAACTTGCTCTTCGTGACCGAGTCGTTCACGTTGATCGCCGGGAACAGCAGCTCTCCGTTCGCGTGCATCCGGACGAGGCGGTGGACGCCGGTCGTCGTTTCTTCGGTGACGCCCGCGATGCCGTCCGCCAGGGCGCTGAACCAGCCGGGGCGCTCCTCGCCGCAGGCGGCGAGCAGCGACAGGACGACGCCGAACTCCTCGTTGTCGGCCGTTTCGGGGCCGGGGACCGCTCCGGCTCTCTCGAATTCGGCGCCCTTGTGGACGAGCAGGGTGGCGTCGCCGCCGTCGTCGAGGATCAGGTTCGGTCCCCGGCCGTCCCCCCAGTCGAACGCCTGGGCGGCGCACCACCAGTACTCCTCGAGCGTCTCGCCCTTCCACGCGAACACCGGAGGCCCGGCGGGCCGGGTTGCGTCGCCGTCGCGGCCCGCGACGACCGCGGCGGCGGCGTGGTCCTGGGTGGAGTAGATGTTGCAGCTCGCCCAGCGCACCTCGGCGCCGAGGTCGAGCAGGGTTTCGATGAGAACGGCGGTCTGGATCGTCATGTGGAGCGACCCGGTGATGCGCGCGCCCGCGAGCGGCCGCCGGCCGGCGTAGCGGCGCCGCAGCGCCATCAGACCGGGCATCTCGTGTTCGGCGAGGGTGATCTCGCGACGGCCGAACGCCACGGTCGGAGCGGAGAGGTCGGCGACCCGGTGGGGAAGACCCGCGAGAAGCGGGAGCCCCGTGTTCAGGAACGGGGCGGAAGCAAGGGCGGTCGAAGACATGGGGCTGGGGGTGGTGTGGGTGTTTTCAGGAGCGCCGGGGGGCCGGTGCGCGCGTGGCGCGGCCGATCAGGGCGGTCAGGACGAAGCCCGCGACCACGGCCGCTGCGGCGACTCCGATCTCCCCGATGTCGGGGGCGAAGCGGGATCCGGAAGTCGTCTGAAACGGCCACAGGCCGGCAGCGGCGCCGGTCAGGAGGCCGAGCAGCACGCCGATTGTCGCGTGCGGGTGCTTCTCGAGCGAGTAGCGGACGAGGCGGGAGCCGAGCACGACCCCGAGGAGGATGCCGAGGAGGAAGGGCAGGATCGCGAGCGCGGCGGGCAGGAGCGCCGCCGATCCCCGGAGCGCGTCGCCGACCCGGTCCGCGGCCGCGAGGAAGGGCACATACATGCCCATCAGGAGGAGGAGGTAGCTCCCGCTGATCCCGGGAAGGACCATGGCGAAGGCCGCGATCAGGCCGGCGGCGAAGAACACGGGGGCGGAGGGCTCCATCGAGGCGGTGGCGCCGACCCCCAGCAGCACCGGCAGGAGGCTGGCGGCGAAGCCGGTGACCGTTCCGATGACGAAGACCGGGCCCTTCTGCCCGGTCATGCGGAGCAGGACGGGGATGCCGCCGAGCGTGAGCCCGAGGAAAAGACCAAGGGAGGCGACGGGGTGGCGCGTCACGAGCTCGCGAGCGGTTCCCGCCACCAGGAACATCGAAGCGAGCGCCGCCCCGATGGCCACGGCGAGCGACAGAACCGGACCCGACCGGAAGCGGAACGAACTCAGGTCGGCGACGGCGCCCACGAGTCGCGGGTAGGCGCCGACGGCGAGGATCATCGTTCCGCCGCTGACTCCGGGGATCAGCGAGGCGAGTCCGGCGAGGACGCCTGCTGCGGCGCACCGGAGCGGCTGGACCATCGCGAACACGCGCGAAGTGTAGGCGCGCCCCGGATGCTCGCTCGCGTCCCCTTGCCGGTCGGCATGCCCGGCGCGCCGGTCGTCTGGAGCGCCACTCTCCAGAGTGGCAATTCGCGCTACTGCTCGGCGTCGCCAGCGTCCTCGCTGCCGGGCAGGGCCCCCACCGGCAGAACCGGCCCGGCGCGCCGGCAATTCCTATGGAGCGCCACTCTCCAGAGTGGCAATTCGCGGCCAGCGCGTGGCGTTCGCGTCGCTCGGTGCGGGGGCTCCTGCCGGGAGAACCGGGGGAGGCCGGCGGTCCATGCGTGCCGGGCGGGGCCGCTACCGCGAGAACCGGTCCGGGCGCCGGCAGTCGCGGCGCCAGCCATCTATGCGCGACGCCGGACGG
>JAJEAO010000069.1 GCA_022822745.1 Acidobacteriota bacterium | reverse complement strand
CCCTGAATGCCCCCCTTGACCCTTCCATGACCCCTCCCACTCCCGATCCCCTTCTCCGCGCTCCTTCGGGCGCCGTGACCCACGCGGGCGCCGAGGCCCGGAGGCGTCGGTTCGTGGAGCAGACCGCAGCCGATGTCTTCGCCGAGTGGGGCTACGAGGAGATCCTGCTGCCGCTCTTCGACCACGCCGGCGTGTTCGCGCGCGGCGGTGGCCGCTGGTCGGAGCGCGCCACCTACCGGTTCACCGAGGGCGGCGATCTCCTCGCCCTCCGGTCCGACTTCACGGCGCTCGCGGCGCGAGTGGCGGCGCGCCGGCTCCCTCGCGGCGCCTCCCGGCTGTTCTACCGGGGCGAACTGGTGCGGCGGCCCGCGCCGGGGCTCGCGCCATCGCTGATGCGGGAGGTCGGCGTGGAGCGGTTCGCCGACGGGTCGGGCGCCGATCTGGAAATCCTGCTGCTCGCGTTCGAGACCCTCGAGCGGCTCGGAGTGCGCGGGGCGCTGTTCACGCTCGGCCACGCCGGATTCCCGCTGTCGCTGCTGGACGAGGCGCTCGACGACGCCGGCGCTCACCGGGAGATCCGACGTTCCGAGGCGTTGCGGGGGCTGTGGCGGCGCGACCGCGGCCGGATCGCGAGAGCCCTCGGGGACCGCGCCGCTCCGGTGGCTCGCGCCCTCGATCACGCCGGCGGGGCCGAGGTGCTCCGAACGGCGGCCGAGGCCGATCTCCCCGCCCGCGCCCGGGGCGCGCTCCGCCGGCTGGACGCGGTGGCGAAGGAACTGGAGGGGCTCGGGCTGGCCGACCGGTTCCGGTTCGATCTGGCCGAGCTGCGCGGCTTCGACTACTACACCGGGCTCATCTTCGAGGTCCACGCCGAAGGCGCGGGGCGCGAAATCGGCGGCGGGGGGCGCTACGACGACCTTCTCGGACGGTTCGGGGATGCGCGGCCCGCGGTCGGGTTCTCGCTGTCGGTGGACCAGATCGCCGGAATCCTGCCCGATCCCGCCTCCGCCGGCGCGGGACGCCGGACGCCCGGAATTCGCGGCGGCGCCGATGCCGCCGAGGCCGCCCGTCGCTACCGGGCCCGCCGCGTCGGGTCCGGATCCGCCATGAACCTCGACGGCCGGATCCTGGCCTCCGACGCTCCGGTCGTGAGCGCGGTGGATCGCGCTTTCCTCCACGGGGAGGCGGTGTACGAGAACCTCCGGACCTACGGGGGCGTCCCGCTCCTGTTCGAGGAGCACCTGGAGCGGCTGCGGCGATCGGCGGAGAGGTTCGGCATTCCGCTCGCGCCGACGAACGCCGAGATCACGGCCCGCCTCCACGAGACCCGCCGGGTCGCCGGCGGCGAGGGCGAGTCGTCGCTGCGGATCACGCTCACCGCGGGCGCGAAGGGCGGCGCCCCGTCGCTCGTGATCCTGGTGCGACCCCTGCCGGCGTTGCCGGTGGACCCGGAACGCGAAGGCGTCGGCGTCCTGCTGACCGACCGGGTGCGGGCGGTTCCGGGAGGGCTCCCTCCGGGAGTGAAGACGATCAACCTGGCCGGGACGCGGCTCGCCGTCGGGGAGGCGCGCGCGGTGGGCGCTCACGAGGCGCTCCTTCGCAACGCCCGCGGGGAACTCACCGAGGGGGCGACCTCGAACGTGTTCCGGGTGCGCGACGGGGTCGTGCGCACCGCCCCGGTCGAGAGCGGACTCCTCCCCGGGATCACCCGCGCGCTGCTCTTCGAGGCGCTCGACGAAGCCGGGATCCCCCGGCTCGAGGAGACCCTGCCGATCGAGCGCTTTTGCGAGGCGGAGGAGGCGTTCCTCACCAGCTCTTCCCGCGAGGTGCTCCCGGTCGCGTGGTTCGTGGATCTCGACGGCCGGCGGCGGACCGTCGGGGGGGGCCGGCCGGGCCCGGTGACGCTCGCGGCGCTGGCCGCGTATCGGCGCCTCGCCGCCCGGAGGCTTTCCCGAGCGGCGCCCTGACGGCGGGGCTGTGGTACTTTCGCCCCTGATGCGCGCGGTTCAGCTCCCCGTGCAGCGTTCGGGAGCGGCCGTCCCCGTGGCGATCCCCCGACTCGGGGGCGCCACCATTCGGGGAGGTCTGGCGGGCCTCTGCCTCGTGATGGCGGCGGCGGCGTTCGCGCAGACGCCGGTGGACTTCGACACCGCCCGGTTCGAGCGCCGGCTCCCGGCGACGCGGACCACCACGGAGATCGTCCTCGACGGCGTCGTGTCGGAGGCCGAGTGGTCCGAAGCTCCGGTCGCGTCCTCCTTCATCCAGGGCAATCCGTTCGAGGGGATGCCGGCGACCTACTCGACCGAGGTCCGCGTTCTCTACGACGACGAGTTCCTCTATGTGGGCGCGAAGGCGTTCGACGACGACCCCTCGGCGGCGATCGTGAACGACATGTCGCGCGACTTCTCGACCCGGGCCGGCGACATCTTCGGAGTCGTCGTGGACACCTTCCACGACCGCCGGAACGGCTACATGTTCGAGACGAATCCGGCCGGGGCCAAGTTCGACGGACAGATCTTCAACGAGGGGCGCGAGTTCAACCGGGACTGGGACGGGGTGTGGTTCGTCGAGACCCGGACGACCGCGGAGGGCTGGGAGATCGAGATGGCGATTCCGTTCCGGACGCTGCGGTTTCGCGAGAGTCCGGAACAGGTCTGGGGCATCAACTTCCTGCGCCGGGTTCGCCGGCTGAACGAGGACTCGTTCTGGGCGCCGATCCCGCGGTTCTTCAACTTCGCCCGGATCTCCTATTCGGGGACACTCGAGGGACTCCGCGGGCTCGTCTCGGGTGGGCGATTCAAGGTGACGCCGTATGCCTCGGCGACCTCGCAGCCCGACGAAGGAGACGAGGCCGGCGCCCTCGATCACGTGACCGGAGGCGTGGACGCCAAGATTCTCGTCGGCACCGGCCTGAATCTCGATCTCACCGCGAACACCGACTTCTCCCAGGTCGAAGCGGATGTCCAGCAGGTGAATCTGACCCGGTTCAGCCTGTTCTTCCCGGAGAAGCGGGACTTCTTCATCGAGAACTCGGGGATCTTCCGGTTCGGCGTCCCGTCGGACTCCCGCATCAGCCAGTTCCGGGCCGATTTCGGGCAGGCGTTCAACCCGTCGGTGATGCGAGCCACCCAGAGCCGCGGGGACGACCTCTACCTCTTCTTCAGCCGTCGCATCGGGCTCTCGGAGGACGGCGTGCCGATCCCGGTTCTCGGCGGCGGACGGCTCACCGGGCGGGCGGGAGCCTGGGAGCTCGGGGCGATGAATCTCCAGACCGGGGAGCACGATCTGACTCCCACCGAGAACTTCTCGGCGGTGCGGGTTCGAAGAAACGTGGGCGCGAACTCCGATGTGGGGGCGATCTTCCTGAACCGGGAATCCGGATCCGGAAGCGACCACTTCAACCGGTCCGCGGGGGCTGATGCGAACATCCGGCTCACGCCCGAGATGGAGCTCAACTCCTACTGGGCGCGCACGGCGAGTCCGGGACGCACCGGCGATCAGAACGCCGGTCGCTTCGCCGCGAACTACGATGGCCGGCTGTGGCAGCTCCGGGCGGCCTGGTCCCATCTCGGCGAGGACTTCAACCCGGAGATGGGCTTCGCGCCGCGGCTGGGCGTCCGGCGGATCCTCGGGTACGTCGGCTACCACTACCGGCCCGAGTGGTGGAGCGACTTCCTCCGGGAGTTCAACCCCCACTTCGAGTTCAACGACTACGTGGACATGCGGGGGAACCTGGTGAGCCGCTACACGAACATGCATTTCGCCTTCCGGCATCAGACCGGAGCGATGCTGGAGTTCGGCTACAACCACAGTCTCGAAAACACGGCGTCGGCCTTCGACATCCACCCGACGACCGTGGTCCCGGCCGGGGACTACGAGCACGAGGAGGGGTTCGTGATGTTCTTCTCGGATCCCAGCCGGCCGCTGTCGCTGAACGGGCGATACGACTGGGGGCCGTTCTATGGCGGGGACCGCACCGCCCTCAACCTGAGCACCGTGGTCCGGATCGAACCCCGGTTCACCGCCTACGCGGGTTGGACGCGCAACGACATCGAGCTGCCCGGCGGCGCGTTCGTGGCCGATCTTCTGACCGTTCGGGTCACCCACACGTTCACGACCCGGATGTTCCTGCGAGCGCTCATCCAGTACAACAGCATCACCGAGGAGTGGGACACGAACATCCGCTTCAACCTGATCCACCGGCCGCTCTCGGACTTCTTCATCGTTTTGAATGACCGGCGGCACGTCCTCGGCGGGCCGAACGACAGGGCGCTGATCGCGAAGTACACCGTTCTGGTGGATTTCTGAAATCGACTCCCGTCAGCGACGGGAAAGGAGAAACAACATGCAGACAATTCTGTCGCAGCACAAGGACACGGCGTATGCGCTGCTGCGCATCGTCTCCGGGTTCCTCTTCGCCTGTCACGGCCTCCAGAAGGTCTTCGGCATGATGGGCGGGACTCAGCGCGAGCTCATGAGCCTCATGGGTCTCGCGGGCGTGATCGAGCTCGTCGGCGGTCTCCTGATCATGGTCGGGTTCATGACCGGGATCGCGGCCTTCATCAGCAGCGGACAGATGGCGGTGGCCTACTGGATGGCGCACCAGTTCCGCGCCGGCGAGGACGGCATGATGCTCGGCTGGTGGCCCATCGAGAACCGCGGCGAACTCGCGGTGCTCTACTGCTTCCTGTTCCTGTTCGTCGCCATGGTCGGCGCCGGCAAGTGGAGCTTGGACAACCGGGAAGGCTGACGCGCGGATCGCCCGAGCCCTCGGAGCGCCGCTCGCGGCGGCGCTCCGTCCTGAGTCCAGCGCCCGGCGGGAACCAGGGTGCGGACCGCCGCGGCTTCGGCCTCCCCGCGACGCGGGCCGTCGAGCCGGGCCGGAATCCGTCGCCGGGCCGACCGGACCCTGGCCTTACCGGCGGCGACGCCTGGGGATGACCCGGATCTGATCGGGTTCGCGGACCGTGATGAACAGCGTCTCCCCCTGCTGTTCGACCTCGCCGGTGACGCGCACGATTCGCCTCTGCGCGTAGCGCTTCTCCGGGTCGGCCCCGCCCCAGTTCGGGATCGCGGTCAGGGGGATGACCGCCTGGAACCCGGTGGACGTGTCGGCCTCGAGGTACACATAGACGCCGCCACGGTTCCTCGCGACGCGGTAAACCCTCGACTGGACAACGACTTCCTCACCGACATGCTCCTCGGTGATGTCGCCCGAGCCGAGAGGAGCCTCTTCCTCTTCGGCCTCCTCCTGGGCCAGGGCGACGCCCGCGCCCAGCATCACGAGGGCCGCGGCGAGCAGCGCGCGGCGAACGCTCAGGAATCCATCGGCTCTCATCGAATCCTCCTTCCGGGGGGCCGGGCTCCGAAGGCGGGCGCCTGCGGGCGGCCAGACCCTGATCTCCGCCTATCGTTGTAACAAAGCGAGCCGGGGCGGGTCAAAGGAGACAGGCCGCATTCGGCCGCGCGAACCCGGTCCGGGAACCTCGAGGGCTCTTCAGACCCGCTCCACCTCGAAGGCCACGAGGTTCCGCTCGGCGCGGCTGAACTCCACCCCGACGAGGTGGATGGACTTCCCGGAGCCCCGATACCTGTCCGCGTAGCCCCGCTCCCGAAGCTGCCGCAGCGCGCTCCCGTCGGCCTCCCGCTCCACCACCTCGAACTCCACCAGGACGACCGAGTCCGGCAGCCGGATGGAGAGATCCACCCGCCCCTTCCGGCTGCTCTCTTCCGCCACCAGGTCCAGCCCCGACGCCGCGCAGAAGGAATAGAAGACGCTCGCGTAGTACCCCTCGTAGCGCGCCAGCTCGTTCCGCCGATGCCAGTCGTGCGGAATGCTCGCGAACAGCGCCCGAAGCACCGTCTCGACCCGCTCGAAGTCGCCCGTGGCCAGGAGCGTCGAGAGGTCGTCCTCCCGGTCCGCCGTCTCCGCGGCCATCGGCGCCATCCGCCGGAACAGATGGTCGTTCAGCGCCTGGCGCACTTCGCGGTTGGGATAGCCGAGCCGGAACCGTGGCCGGCCGCCGCGTTGTTCCTCTCCCGTGATCGTCAGGTAGCCGGTCTGGAACAGCAGCGCCTCGGGAGCGATGTGCTCGACATCGAATGCCGACAGCAGCTCGCGCGTCCCGATCATGGCGCCGAGCGCCGGGGTGAAGATCCCGCGCTGCCGCAGGATCTCGACGAGGAACGAGGGCGTTGCGGTCTCGAACCAGTGGATGTCGAACTCGCCGGTGTCGAAGAGGAGCAGGATGTCGAACGGGTTGTACACGCGCTCCCGGCCGCGCCACGAGTAGCCGTTGTACCACTCGCGGATGCGCTCCCGGTCGAGGCCGGGGAGTTCGGGGGCGAACACCTCGTCGAGGTCGGCCTCGGTGTAGCCGCAGATCGCCGAGTAGGGCGGCCTCAGGGTGATG
>JAJEAO010000053.1 GCA_022822745.1 Acidobacteriota bacterium | reverse complement strand
GGCGTTCCGGGGGGATGTGCGGTACCGGGTGCTGGCGGTGGACGAGTTGATCCGGCGGGAGCCGGAACGGATCGGGAAGGTGCTCCGGGAGGTGGTGGAGCGGGTGGGTTCGGGAGAGCTGTCGCCGCTTCCGTTCACGCGTTGGCCGCTGGCGGAGGCGGGGGCGGCGCTGACGTGGATGCGGGAGGCGCGGCACGTGGGCAAGCTGGTGCTGGTTCCCTCGGCGGTGGCGACGGGCCGGCTGCGGGGAGACCGCACCTACCTGGTCACCGGCGGTCTGGGCGGGATCGGGCTCGAGGTGGCGGAGTGGCTGGTGGAGTCGGGCGCGGGAGCGATCGTGCTGAACGGGCGGCGGGCGCCGGACGAGCGGACGGCGGCGCTGGTGGAGGGGCTGCGGGGACGCGGCGCGGAGGTCCGGGTGGAGATTGCGGACGTCACGGACGGGGCGGCGGTGGAGGGGATGCTGGACCGGGTGGAGGCGGAGCTTCCGCCGCTCGGAGGGGTGATCCACAGCGTGGGAGTGCTGGCGGATGGGGCGCTGACGAACCAGGACCAGGGCCGCTTCGAGGAGGTGCTGGGGCCGAAGGTTCTGGGGGCGTGGCGTCTCCACCGGGCGACGCTGGACCGGGACCTGGATCTGTTCGTGCTGTTTTCGAGCGTGGCGGGGGTGCTCGGGAACGCGGGCCAGGCGAACTACGCGGCGGCGAACGCCTTCCTCGACCAGTTGGCGCGGCATCGGCGGGCGCTGGGGCTCGCCGGTCAGGCGATCGCCTGGGGGGCGTGGTCGGGAGTCGGAGCGGCGCAGGAGCAATACGAGCGCGTTGCGGCGCGGTTCTCGGAGGCCGGCCAGGGCTGGATCGCGCCGGCGCGCGGGGTCGAGGCCTTCGCGCGTCTCCTCCGGCTCGACGTGGAGGCTGCCGTAGCGGCGCCGCTCGATCTCCCGGCGCTGCCCTCGCTCCCGCCGCTGCTGGAGGAGTTCGGGAGGCGCGTTGCGGGGGAGCAGGGCGCGGCGCCGGAGGAGGACGCGCGGGGGCTGCTCGGCCTGCCGGCGGCGGACCGTGAGGCGGCGCTGATCCCCTTCCTGCAGGGCGAGCTCGAGGCGATCCTCCGGCTCCGATCCGCGCCGCCTCCGACGGCGGGCTTCTTCGAGATGGGGATGGACTCGCTGACGGCGGTGGAGCTCCGGAATCGGCTGAACCGGGCGTTCGCAGGCGCGGTGAGCGTCTCGAATACCGCGGTGTTCGATCACCCGGACGCGGTGCGTCTGGCGCGCCATCTCGCGGAAGCGCTCGGGGATGCGGCGGGCGAGCCCCCGGAGGTCCGTCCCGTCAGGAAGCGCGTCGGGGAGCGCATCGGGGAGCGCATCGGGGAACGCGCCAGGGAACCCGCCGGGCGGGCCGAGCTGCCGGCGGCGGACCGGGACCGGATCGCCATCGTGGGGATGGCCTGCCGTTTCCCGGGAGGAGCCGATCCGGTGGCGTTCTGGCGCCTGCTGCGATCCGGTGGGAACGCGGTGACCCGGGGCCGGACGGACGGGCTCTACGTGGATCCGGAGACCGAGGAAGCCCGGCTGTTCGGGGCGTATGTCGAGGAGATGGACCGGTTCGACGCCGGGTTCTTCCGGATCGCGCCGGTGGAGGCGGAGTTGATGGACCCGCAGCAGCGCCTGCTGCTCGAGGTGAGCTGGGCGGCGCTCGAGGACGCGGGGGTCGCTCCGGGGGACCTGCGGGGAAGCCGGACCGGGGTGTATGGAGGGTTCTCCACGAACGACTATCAGGGGCTGGTGGCGGCCCTCGAGGACGATCCGGCGACGAATCTCTACCGGACGACGGGAACCGCGGCTTCGACGGCGGTGGGGCGGGTGGCGTTCGCCCTGGGCCTCGCCGGCCCGGCGATCACGGTGGACACGGCGTGCTCCAGTTCGCTGGTGGCGGTGCACCAGGCGGCGGCGGCGCTGCGGCAGGGAGAGGCGGGCCTGGCGCTCGCCGGCGGGGTGAGCGCCATCCTGACGGCGGACATGACCCGGGTCTTCTCGGATGCGGGGATGCTGGCGGCGGACGGGCGTTGCAAGACGTTCGACGCGCGGGCGGACGGGTATGTGCGGGGCGAAGGGTGCGGGATGGTGGTGTTGAAGCGGCTCCGGGACGCGGAGCGGGACGGGGATCGGATCCTCGGCGTGATCCTGGGATCGGCGGTGAACCAGGACGGGGCGAGCGGGGGGCTGACGGTGCCGAACGGCCCGGCGCAGGAGGCGGTGATCGAGGAGGCGCTCCACCGGGCTGGGGTGGAGGGGTCGAGCGTGGACTACCTGGAGGCGCACGGGACGGGGACGGAACTCGGGGATCCGGTGGAGGTTCGGGCGGCGGCGTCGGTGTACGGGGAGGGCCGGGAGGGCGAGCATCCTCTGCTTCTGGGCTCGGTGAAGACGAACGTGGGGCACCTGGAGGCGGCGGCCGGGGTCGCGGGGCTGATCAAGGTGCTGCTGGCGATGCGCGCGGGGGAGATCCCGAAGCACCTGCACTTCGAGACGGCGAACCCGCGGATCCCGTGGGAGGAGCTTCCGGTGCGGGTCACGGGGGAGACCACGCCCTGGCCGGAGACGCCGGGGCGCCCGCGGCGGGCGGGGGTGAGCTCGTTCGGGTTTTCGGGGACGAACGCGCACCTGGTGCTGGAGGACTACCCGCGGCTCGGAGTGGCAGCCTCCGATCAGCATCCGCCGCCGGCGGAAGCGGCCCCCACCCCCCGGCCCCGGCGCCTGCTGCCGCTCTCCGCCCGCACCGGCCCCGCGCTCGCCGAACTCGCGGAGCGCTATCGGAAGTGGCTGGGCGAGGATCCGGGCGCCCGGGACGCGGAAGCGCTCGCCGACATGGCGTGGACCGCGGGGGTGGGCCGGAGCCACTTCGCTCACCGGGCGGGGCTCGCGTTCCGGGATGGCGAGGAACTCGCGGAGCATCTCCGGGAACTGGCGTCGGCGG
>JAJEAO010000075.1 GCA_022822745.1 Acidobacteriota bacterium | reverse complement strand
ATCCCCCCCAGCCGGTACCCATACTCCGCCTCCCGCGGATCCACCGGCTCCTCGATCCGGAACACGAAGTTCGGGCTCGCGAGCATCCCCTCGACCCCCATCCGGATCCCTTCCTCGAAGCCGTCGGCCTCCGCGCCTGCGTCATACAGCGCCAGCAGCGAGTCCAGGTTCTCCTCGCTCAGGCTCCCCCGGTAGGCCAGCCGTCCCAGCCGCCCCAGGATCTCCTCCGCGCACGGCCGCGCCTCCTCCGGCGACAGCGGGCGACAGGTGAAGATCCGAGCCCGGCTCGGCGTCTCCGAGACCCCTCGCGCCTCGAAGGGACCGGTGATGAACAGGTCGCGCAGGTGGGGCATGTTGTGGATGCCGTAGGTGCGCGACGTCGCGGTGCTCGCGAGCGACCAGTCGTGCGGCGAGATCAGGTCCAGGACCGGCCCCTCGAAGTGCTTCGGGAAGACCGCCGCCACCTTGCGCGGGCCCGATTTCACGAAGATCGGCTCGGTCCGGAGGTTCACGCCGTCGGGATCCGAGACGTGCATCCACCGACCCACGTCGAGGAGCGCGACCCGCTTCCCGTCGATCGAGATCTCGACCTGCTCGGGCGCGTCGAATGTGTGGAGGGAACTCGATCCCGAGCCGACGATGGCGCCGGTGGTCTCGTGGTGGAACGCGACGCGGAAGCGGTACTCCCCGTCCGCCGGGAATACATGGTCCACGACCAGCCCGCCGCGGGTGCCGTAGGGAGCGCCTTCGACCTGATCGAGCTGGGTCGCCCACCGGCTCACGTGGTAGCCGTGCTCGGCGGGCGCCGCATGCGGATCCCCGACCGCGAGGCGGCTGATCTCGCTCGCCGCCCGCAGGTAGGAGTCCATCAGCGTGGCCGAGAGCAACTGGACATCGGCGATGTTGTCGAAGTTGGCGCTGATCGTGTCCTGCGGGAGGTACTCGGCGGCGTCCACCGGCAGGGAGAGCAGATCCTGGATGGCCGCGGTGTACTCGGCGCGGTTCAGCCGCTGGAACGAGCGCCGACCCGGGTTCGGATTCGCCGCCGCCACCCGGTCGAGCTGCTCCTCGAGCGAGACCGCGATCTCGACCAGCGTCTCCTCGGACGGGCGACGGGCGCCCGGGGGCGGCATCATCCCGAGCTGCAGCTTCGAGATCACCTTCTCCGCGAGGTCCGGGCTGGCCGACGGATCCGCTGCGTCGAACCCGTCGAGGGACATGTTCCCCGTCTTCATGCGGTCGTTGTGGCAGACCATGCAATAGGTGCGGAGCGCCGCGTTGTGCTCCGTGGAGGCGCCCGTCGAAGCCGCCGCGCCGGGTTCCCACGCCCGGACGGCCGCGAGCGTCGGGCTCCCGCCAGTTGGCGCCTCGTCCCAGGCCCTGGCAGTTGGCGCCTCGTCCCGGGCCCCCGCGACCGCCGCCGTCGCGACCGCGCAGATGAACCCGACGATCAGGTTCCGGGTGGAGGAGAACATCAAGGCGCGTCGCATCGCGAAACGCCGGCGGGCGGCTCGGATCGGGGGCTCGGGGACCCCTCGCACCCCGCTTCCACTCCCCGCCGGCGATCTCCGATCCTACCGGAACCGGAGGGCCGATTCAACCGCGAGAAACATCGAGATCCAGGACCAGCGGCGCATGATCGGAGGGGATGTCCTGCCCCTTCTTCTGCCGCCGCTCGTCCCGGTCCACCATGACCTTCCGCACCCGGGAGCGGAGCGGCGCGGTCACGTAGAGGTGGTCTATCCGGGCCCCGGCGTTGCGCGCAAACGAGAGCCGGGTGTAGTCCCACCAGGTGTAGAGGTTCCGGTCCGACTCCTCCCCCTCGGCGAACTCGAGCCGGAAGGCGTCGTCCAGCCCCCAGCGGACCACTCCGGCGAGAGCGGCGCGGGCGGAGGGGTGGCAGAGGACGCCGTCGGGGTTCGCGGTCGCGGCGTCGCAGTCGGCGGGCGCCACGTTGAAGTCGCCGCCGAGGACCAGGGGCTGCTCCGGATCGCACTCGTCCGCGAGGTAGGCGGCGAGCGCCTCGAGCCACTCCAGCTTGTAGCCCCAATCGGGATGACGCGGCGACTTCCCGTTGGGGACGTACGCGGTCAGGACACGCAGTCCGGCCGCTTCCACATCGAGGAAGCGGGCCTCGCCGCGCCCTTCGCACGGCGGGAGTCCCCGCCGCCGCACCCGGGCCCGCTGCTTCGAGAGGATCGCGACCCCGTTCCGGGCGGCCTGGGCGTGGATCTCGGCGTGGTATCCCGCGGCCGCCACGTCGAGCCGGGGAAAGACCTCCGCCTCGGCGCGCAGCTCCTGCAGGCACAGGATGTCGGGTTCGTGGCGCGCGAGCAGCTTCAGCAGCCGGGCCCGGCGCGTCCGGATCGAGTTCAGGTTCCAGGTGATGATCCGCATCGGCCGACGGGGAGCGTACAGGCCTCGGGCTCCCGATCGAACGACACGGGCTCCCGCCGGCGCCGCGAGCCCCGGGGGCGGGGGCGCGTCAGCGAAGAACGAAGGCCGGGTTCCGCGACTCTCCTACACTTCGTCGCCGCGAGAACATGAACGGCTTCAAGGGGCGCGGGACCGGGTTCCTGCCGATGCCGCCGCGCGAGCGGCGGGCGCTCGTCGGGCTCGTCCTGTTCTCCACCGCAGCCTTCCTGCCCGTCTTCGGCCGCATCGAACTGGGCGGGGTCGCCGTGTTCGGGTGGTTCATGGCGGCCCTGCTGGTGGGCTCCCCGCTGGTCCTCCTCGCGCTGCTTCGGGCCGAACGGATGGCGAAACGGCGAGGATCGCGATGATCGAGCGCTGGCTCGTCGTCGCCTACCTCGCGGTGTGCGTCATCGTGGGAATCCTGGCGTCGCGCCGCGTGCTCGGCTCCGCCGACGAGTACTGGGTCGCGGGCCGCCGAGTGGGCGCCTGGGTCAACGCGCTCGCCATCCTCGCCGCCCTCGCCAGCGGCGGCTCGCTGGTCGGCGTGGTGGGCCTCGCCTACCGCGACGGCATCCCGGCGACCCTGGCGCTGTTCGCGGGCGCGGTTCTCGGCTTTCCGCTCGCGACGATCCTGGTCGCCGCCCCGCTCCGGCGACTGGGCCGGTTCACGATCACCGACTTCCTGGTGTTCCGGTACCCGCATCCCGTCGTGCGCGGGCTGGTCCCGAGCCTGATCGTCGTCTCGCTGACGGTGTACATGGTGTCCCAGATGAAGGCCGCCGGCATCACCGCCGAAGCGCTGCTCGGGATGGATTACCGCACCGCCATCACCTGGGCGACGGTGGTCTTCGTGCTCTACGTCTCGTTCGGCGGCATGGTGGCGGTCACGGTCACCGACGTGCTGCAGGGGGCGCTGCTGTTCCTGCTCATGGGCGCCACCGCGGTGGTCCTGGCGGTGACGGCCGGATCCCCGTTCGCGGCGCTCGGGGAGGCGACCGCCGCGACGCCCGCCTTCGGACAGCTCCCCGCCGGCAGTTCGGCGTACCTCGGCTACTTCCTGATCTGGGCCACGGCGATCCCGGTGATCCCGCACATCGTGATGCGGGTCGCGACGGCGAAGGATGCGGCGAGCGCGCGGCTGTCGCTGAACCTGGCGACCGCCGGTTACGGCGTCATGATCCTCGCGGCGATCCTGATCATCGCGCCGGTGGGCGTTCTCGAGTTCCCCGGCCTCGCGGATCCCGACGAGGTCTTCCTCCGGGTCGTGGGGGAGCACTTCCCTCCCCTGCTCCGCGGGCTCGCGGTGGCGGCGGTCCTCGCCGCGGTCATGTCCACGACCGACGCGTTCCTGCTCGCGGTGAGCTCGGCGGTGACCCACGACCTGCTCGGCGGCGTCCTCGGGCGGCGCAGCCCCCGGACGCAGGCGATCGTGCGCCTCGTCACGACCTGGATCGTGGGCGCGGCCGCGCTGGTGTGGGCATGGTCGCCCCCCGAGCTTCTGACCCGCTTCTACACCGCGGGGGTCGGCCTGCTCTCTGCCGGGCTGTTCGTGCCGGTGGTGCTCGGCCTGTGGTGGCGCCGGGCGAACCGGGCCGGCGGCGTCTGGGCCCTGGTGGTCGGTTCCGGCGCCTATGTGGGCCTTCTCGTGTTCGGCGGCGCCCTCCCGTTCCCGGTGGAACCCATCGTGGCCGCGCTGCCGCTGAGTCTCGCGGCGATGGTGTGGTGCGGACTCCGGGGCCGTCCCGACGGGCCGGAAGTCGAGGAGGCGGTCGCCCGCCTCCACCGCGACTGACGCCGGGCCGATCCCCGCCGGCAGACTGATCGCGCGGCCACCGTCCCATGGTCGCCGTCCTGGCCGCCCCGGCCCTCATCGCCTACGCAGCTCTCCTCTTCGGCGTCGCCGCCGTCGCCCGGCGGCGGATCCGGACTCCGGAGGACTACCTGGTCGCGGGGCGCCGCCTTTCGACCCGACTGGCCGCGGCGAGCCTGCTCGCCACCTGGTTCGGCGCCGGAACCCTGCTCGCCTCCGCCGAGGAGGTGCGCGACACCGGCCTGAGCGCCGCCGCCCTCGAGCCGATCGGGCCGGGCCTCTGCCTGATCCTCGTCGGCCTCTTCTATGCCGCCCCCCTGCGGCGGCTGCGGCTCCTGACGCTCGGGGACTTCTTCGCGCGGCGGTTCGGAAGACGGGCGGAAGTGGCGTCGGCCATCGTGATGGCGCCCAGCTTCTTCGGCTGGATCGCAGCCCAGTTCGCGGTCCTGGCGGCGCTGCTCCACCATGTCTTCGGCATTCCGATCCCGACCGGTCTCCTGCTCGTCGGCACCGTCTCCATCGGCTACACGCTCGTGGGAGGCATGTGGTCGGTCGTCCTCACCGACGCGATCCAGATGCCGGTGGTCGCGGTGGGCCTGCTCGCCCTCGGACTCTCGGCGGTGGCAGCCCTCGGCGAGGGGTCCTTCGTCGGCGGCCTGCTCCGGATCGGCGCCGAGACGCGCGCGGAGCGGCTCGCGCTCGCGCCCGCCGAAACCGGCGAGCTGCTCGCATGGTGCGGACTGCTCCTCGCGGGGGCGCTGGGCAACGTTCCCGGCCAGGACGTCATGCAGCGCGTCTTCGCAGCCCGGACGGAGCGAGTGGCGAAGCGGGCCTGCCTGCTGGCGGGCGGGCTCTATCTCGTCCTCGGCCTGATCCCGATCGGACTGGGGCTGGCCGCGCCGCTCCTGCTTCGGGATCCGACCTCCGACCTGCTCCCGGCGCTCACCACCGCGCTGTTCAGCCCGCTCGCCGCGGTCGGCCTGGTCCTGATCGTCGTTTCCGCCGTGCTCTCGACGGTGGACAGCGCGCTAGTATCGGCGGCGTCCGTTCTGGCGCAGAACCTGTTGCGCCACCGGTTCTCCCGCGCGGAGATGTTGCGGCTCAGCCGCGTGTCGGTCGTGATCGTTGGCGTCGCCAGTCTGTTCTACGCGTTCCAGGGGCTGAGCGCCTATGCGCTGCTCGAAACCGCCTACGAGCTGACCCTGGTGGGACTCTTCGTTCCGTTGACCGCCGGACTCTTCACCCGCCGGGGCGGCCCGCGCGCCGCGCTGGCGGCCATGGCGGCGGGCGTGCTGCCGTGGGCGGTTCACGCAGGCCTGGGATGGGAGTGGTTCCTGGCGCCCCTCGGCCTTCGGATCCCTCCGGCGATCGGGCTCACGCTCCTGAGCGGGCTCGGCTACCTCGTGGGCGCCCGGTTCGACCGGACCCTGGAGCCCGTCGGATGAGCCGGCTCCGCGACCGCGCCGAATTGCTCCGCCGCCAGTCCGCGGCGCTCGAGCCCGACCGCGAGACCCGGCGCGCCGTGACCGACGCCGTCATGGCCCACGGCGACCGGTTCCTCGAGGCGCTTCGCGAGGGACCGTCGTACTACCCGCCCACCGGATCACCTGGAATCACCGGGCTCGATCTGGCCGGAGACGGACGTCCGATCGGCGAGCTGCTCGACCTCGTCCGGCGCGAGGTGGAGGAGCAGGGGCTGAACCCGGCCTCTCCCCGCGACTTCGGCTGGGTTCCCGGGGGCGGCGTTCACGCGGCCGCGCTCGGGGACTACCTCGCGGCCGTCGGAAACGAGTTCGCCGGCTACTACCCGGCCTCTCCGGGGGCGACGCTGCTCGAAAACCGCATGGTGGAGTGGATCGCGGAACTCGTCGGCTACTCCGGCGACGCCGGCGGCACGCTGACTTCGGGAGGCAGCGTCGCCGCCCTGACCGCGGTGATCGCGGCCCGCGACGCGAGAGGGCTCCGCGCCCGGGACTTCCCCCGCGCCGTCGTGTACGTCTCGAGCCAGGAGCACTACTCGGTCCGGAAGGCGGTCCATCTCGCCGGACTCCGCGAGGCGCAGATCCGCACCCTGCCGGTGGACCGGAGCTACCGATTCGCGCCGGAGGCGCTGCGGCGCCAGGTCGCGGCAGATCGGGACGAGGGGCTGATCCCGTGGCTCGTGGTCACGTCGGCGGGGACCACGAACACGGGCGCGGTGGATCCGCTCGCCGCGGTCTGCGACATCGCCGAGGCCGAGAACCTCTGGCACCACGTGGACGCGGCCTACGGTGGCTTCTATCTGCTCGTTCCGGCCCGGCGGGCGCTGTTCGAGGGGATCGAACGGGCGGATTCGATCGTGCTGGACCCGCACAAGAGCCTGTTCATCCCGTATGGACTCGGCGCCGTCGTCGTCCGCGACGCGGCGCACCTCGAGACCTTCCGTTTCGACGCCGCCTACCTGGTGGACGGATCCCAGCCGGCGCCGTCCCCGTCCGAACGCTCGGTCGAACTCACTCGGCACTTCCGCGCGATGCGGATGTTCCTGCCGCTCGCGCTGCACGGCCGGGCCGCGTTCGCGGCGGCGCTGGAGGAGAAGTGGGTGCTGGCCCGCGTCCTCCAGGAGGAGCTGGAGTCGTGGCCGGAGATCGAGGTCGGGCCGCCGCCCGAGCTCTCCACGATGTGCTTCCGCTGGGGGCCGCGGGGGATGTCTCCCGAGCAAGCGGACGAGGCGAATCGAATGCTGCTCGAGCGGTTCCACGCCGACGGGCGCATCTTCTTCACCGCCACGATCCTCGACGGCCGATTCTGGATGCGCCCGTCGCTCGGCATCTTCCGCACCCACCTCCGCCATGTGGACGAGTTCCTGACCCTGCTCCGGCAGTTCCTCGACGAAGCCCCGATGCGCCCCGAAGAACGTCGGTCAGGGGCCGGCGCCAGCCCCTGACAGGCGTTGACCTACCGCGTTTTCCCGAGCCGACTCCCTGTGCCAAGATTCCGGGTGTAACCCTTCATCCCGAGTCTGGAGCCCCATGCCGTACCAAGTCGAAGCCGTCGCGAACCGATTCCTCGCCGTCGCGAAGGCCGCCGAGGAACCCGTGGACCCGATGAAGGTCCAGAAACTCGTTTACTTCGCGCACGGCTGGCACCTGGGCTTGGGCAAGGGCCCCTTGTGCGCCGACCGCGTGGAGGCCTGGCGCTGGGGCCCCGTCTTCCCCGAGCTGTACCACGGCGTCAAGAAGTGGGGCAACCGGGCCATCCGAGCGCCTCTGGAAATCTTCGATTACGACGGGCGCAAGTACGACTGGACGAGACCCGAGTTGCCCGCGGAGGCAGACTTCTCCGATCGAGTGATCCGGCGAGTCTGGGACGTTTACGGACACATGTCCGGATGGGCGCTGTCCCAGCTCACGCACGAGAAGGGTGGTCCCTGGCACACGATCCGGACCCGATTTCCCGGGGGGCGGAATCTCGAAATCCCGAACGAACTGATCCGGCAGCACTTCGAGCAGAAGGTTCAGGCAGCGATTGCCCGAGATTGACCCCAGGTTCATCCGGGAGGCCGAGCCCGCGCGACAGGACGGCGAGGCGCTCCAGCTCTCCGGGGACGAGGAACGGTCCCTCAGACTCGATCGCCGTCGGGAAGAGATCGCGGGCCTGACACAGGACCGGACCCAGCGGAAGAAGTACGCGAATCGTCTCTTCTGGCTCGTCGTCGGTTGGCTGCTGGTCGTCGGCGCGATTCTGCTTTTGCATGGATTCGCCGTCGCCGCGTTCGAGCTTCCAGGCATTGCGCTGACCACGCTCATCGGCTCCACCACCGCGTCGGTCATCGGGCTGTTCGCGATCGTGGCGAACTACCTGTTCCCGCGCCAGTGAGTATTCGGCGTCGTCTTCGCGGCGCTACGCCCCCGCCGACTGCTCCAGACCCGCGCGGGAGCGGGCAGCCGCCGCTGGTTCCCGGCGCGAAGCACCATGGCGATTCCAGTCACGGGCGTTTGATGATGACTCCGCCCTTCATCACGAACGCCACTTCTTCCAGCCGGCGGATGTCGGCCAGCGGATCTCCCTCCACCGCGATGATGTCGGCCAGCTTGCCGTTCTCGATCGATCCGAGATCCTCCTCCCAGCCAAGCAGCTCCGCCCCGTTCATCGTCGCGGTCCGGATCGCCTCCATCGGGGAGATGTCCATTTCCTCGACCATGATGGCGAAGTCGCGCGCGTTCCGCCCGTGCGGGAACACGGCGGCGTCCGTCCCGTAGGCGAACTTCACTCCGGCGTGGAACGCGGCCGAGAGCCGCTGGCGCTGCTGGACGGCGATGTCCCGCGCCTTCTGGATCGAGGCCTCCGGCACGCCGCTCTCGGCGCCCTCCTCGATGATGAAGTCGAGCGTGTAGAGCGTGGGCACGATGAACGTCCCGTGCTCCTTCGCGAGGCGGATGCCCTCGTCGTCGATCAGCGTCCCGTGCTCGATGCTCACCACCCCGGCGCGGATGGCGTCATTCATGGCGGCCGGGGAATGGGCGTGGGCGGCGACCGGGGTGTGGAGCATGTCGGCGGTCTCCACGATCGCGCGCAGCTCCTCGAACGAATACGCCTGGTCCTCGATGGCGTCTCCCTGCGAGAGGACGCCGCCGGACGCCGTCACCTTGATCACATCGGCCCCGTACTTCACCTGGTAGCGAACCGCGCGGCGAAGAGCGTCCTCGCCGTCGGCGATCATGGCGTAACCGGGGGTGGGGACATCGGGGTTCCATCCGTTGATGTCGGCGTGGCCCCCGGTCGAGCCCACCCCCCAGGTCGCCGCCTGGATGCGCGGCCCGGGCACGATGCCCCGCTCGACCATGTCCCGCAGCGCGGCGTCGTGGTAGTTCCCGGCGCCGATGTTCCGGACACTGGTGAAGCCGCTCTCGAGCGTGATCTTCGCGTGGGCGACGGCGTAGATCGTCTCGTGCGCGACGGTCTCCCGCATCTTCTGGGTGTCCCCGCCATCTCCCGGAATCCCGCCGAGATGGACATGCGTATCGAAGAGACCGGGCAGCAGGGTGTGGCCGTCGAGGACGATCTCCTCGGCGCCGCGGGGGACGGGGATCGCTCCCGCCGGACCGACGCCTGCGATCCGGTCCCCCTCGATCACGACCATCGCGTCGAGGATCACGGGCGCTTCCGTGCCGACGATCAGCCGATCCGCGCGAAGTACGAGGGCCTCCTGGGAGACGGCCGGCGCGGCGACCAGAGCGCCGGCCGCGACCAGGAGAAGAGTTCGCATCGTGGCTCGGAACATGAGGCTTCCTCCGTTGGGACGCGAGTGGGGCTTGGCGGCGAAGCATACGAGCCCGGGTAGTCTTGAACCCGCTTCGGGCGCCCATCCGATGCGAGCGAGGTTTACCGACCCATGCGAACCGTCCTGACTTCGGCCTGGCTGCTCCTGGCCGCTTCCGGAGCGCCGGAAGCCGCGGCCCAGACGACCGAGCCGATCGAGCTCCATCACCTCTACGGGCCCGACGCGCTCGACTTCTCTCCGGACCTGCCCTCGGTGCGGTGGCTTCCCGGCGGAGAGGAGTACCTCGCGGGGACCGGAGAAGGCGCCGAGCGGACCTGGACCGTCTTCGACGCCGGGAGCGGAGCGAGCCGCCCGCTCTACGACCCCGCTGCGCTCGCGGGCGTCCTCGCGGCCGACCTCGCGCTCGATGCGGAGGAGGCGGCTCGGCTGGCGCGGCCGGCGCGGCTGAACCTCTCGCCCGCCGGGGACCGCTTCCTGCTCGACGCCGCGTCGGATCTCTTCCTCTGGGACGCCGCCGCTTCGGCTCTGACCCGGCTCACGCGGACCCCGGAGCCGGAGGAGCTGGCGCGGTTCTCGCCGGACGGGAGTCGGATCGCCTTCGTCCGGGAGAACGACCTGTTCGTGGTGGATCCGGACGGCGCCGAACTCCGGCTGACGACCGGCGGCGGACCGGACCTGCTCCACGGGAAGCTGGACTGGGTCTATCAGGAGGAGATCTACGGTCGCGGCAACTTCCTCGCCCACTGGTGGAGCCCGGATGGGCGCCGGCTGGCGTACCTCGAAAGCGACGAGAGCGAAGTGCCCCGCTTCACCGTGGTGGATCACCTGCCGACCCATCTCGACCTCGAGGCGTACGCCTACCCGAAGGCGGGAGATCCGAACCCGCGGGTCCGCATCGGCGTCGTCCCGGCCGCCGGCGGGGAGACCGTCTGGATGCGGCCCACCGGCTACGGGACACAGGAGACGCTGATCGTGGACGTGGCGTTCGGCCCCGATGGGGATCTGTGGTTCCAGATCCAGGACCGCACCCAGACCTTCCTCGATCTCCACCGGGCCGATCCCCGGACCGGGGAGACGAGACGGGTGCTGCGCGAGGACGCCGGACCGTGGACCAGCAACCTGGGCCCGCCGAGATTCCTCTCGGACGGAGGCTTCCTCTGGCTCAGCGAGCGGACCGGTTTCAGCCACCTCTATCGCTACGACGCCGCCGGCGAGCTCGCGGGCGCCCTGACGGCGGGGGAGTTCGAGGTCCGGCGCTTCCACGCGCTGGACGAAGCGGCGGGCGCCGCATGGGTCAGCGGGACCTACCGCACCTCGCTCGGCGCCGACACGCTTCGGGTGGAGCTCGACGGTTCAGGCGTCACGGTCCTCGACGAGGAGCCGGGCACGCACCAGGCGAACTTCCCCGAGGCCGCCCCGGTGACCCGCTTCCTCCGGGTCTCCAGCGACCTCGACAGCCCGCCCCGGATGAGTTTGCGTGACGCCGCCGACGGGACCGAGATCCGCCTTCTCGGTGGCGGCGAGGTTCCGGCGCTGGCCCGGTTCGAGGTCTCCCCGCCGAAGCTCCTCCAGGTGAAGGCGCGCGACGGCCTGGAGCTCGAAGCCATGCTGATCCGTCCCCATGGATTCGACGCCGGGCGGGAGTACCCGGCCTGGGTCCATGTCTATGGCGGCCCCCACGCGCCGCAGGTGCGCGACGCCTGGCGCGGCGCGCGCGGGATGTGGTTCCAGTACCTGGCGCAGCAGGGGATCGTGGTCTTCGTCGTGGACAACCGGATCGCCTCCGGGAAGGGCGCCCGCTCGACATGGCCGGTGTACGGGAACTTCGGCGAGCAGGAGCTGCGCGACCTGGTGGACGCGGTGGACTGGCTGGGCGCGCAGCCGTTCGTGGACGCGGCCCGCATCGGAGTGGACGGCTGGAGCTTCGGCGGCTACATGACGCTCACGGCAATGACCCGCTCGGATCGGTTCGCCGCCGGGATCGCGGGCGGGAGCGTGGTGGACTGGCGCGACTACGACTCGGTGTACACAGAGCGCTACATGAGCACCCCCGACGAGAACCCCTCCGGCTACGCGAAGAGCTCGGTCCGTCCCTACGCCGACCAGCTCCACGGGGAGCTGCTCATGATCCACGGCACGATGGACGACAACGTCCACATGCAGAACACGATCCAGTTCACCTACGACCTCCAGAAGGCGGGGAAGCCGTTCTCGCTGATGCTCTATCCGAGCCAGCGCCACGGGGTCCGCGACCCGGTCCAGACCCTCCACCTGCGCCGCACGATGGCCGACTTCATCCTCCGCGCGATGGCCCCCTGAGCGGCGAAGGACAGACTTCCACGGCCGCCCGATGTGACGCATTCGGCCCCGTGTCGGCGATAGGATTCCCCCGATGCGCCCTCGAGAACGAACCGGGCACCCGATGCAGAGGTCCGACGTCGTCCTCGCAGCGATGGCCACCTGCCGCCGCGGAACCCTCTTCGAGCCGGTCCGAATCCAGAAGCTGCTGTTCCTGATCGACCGCGAGATCCCCGACGCCGTGGATGGTCCGCACTTCCGGTTTCGCCCCTACCACTACGGCCCGTTCGACCGCATGGTGTTCGTCACCCTCGAGGAGCTCAGCGCAGCGGGACAGGTCGCGATCGACGCAGCAGGGGCGCTCCGCACGTACTCCCTCACGACCGACGGCCTCGCAAGGGGTTCGGAGCTGCTGCTGCGGCTTCCAGCGGACGTCCGCGAGTACCTGACGAAACTGGCCCGCTGGGTTCTGTCGCTCCGCTTCGCCCGGCTCCTCGCCGCCATATACCACGAGTACCCCGACATGGCGACGGAGAGCGTGGCGCTGGACACGAAGAGGAGACACCCCAAGCCGTCACTCGAGATTCCGCGGAATCCGTTCCTCGCCGGCGCTGCCAGTGTGTTCGATCTGAGCGGCGTCCTTGGCGGCCGACCGACGTCGAGGGATCCGGAACCGCCGGTCATGAGTGACGCCGACGCGATGCGCGATGCTTGGGAAGCCGTTGGAGATGATCTGTACGCCGCCCTCGCGGACTATGCAACGGATTCCAGCCGCTGACAAAGGGGAGTGCCATGGGGCGGCGCCGAAGGAAGCAGCGCACTCGTCGGCTGCCAGCGCATCCCGACACGGGACCGGTCGGCAGCCCCGATCGCGTCCTTCAACACCCCGCTGCCGAGACATCCCGCTCACTGGTCACTGCCGAAATCCACGCGGGCCCCCTGCCTCGGCCTCAGGACTTCGCAGCGTATGACGGGATTCTGCCGGGGGCAGCGGACCGGATCCTCTGTATGGCCGAGGATCAGGCTGCCCACCGGAGAGCGATCGAGGTCCGTGGGCAGGACCGGGCAGACCGACTCCTGGAGACCGACGCGAGTTCCCACCGCCGGGCCCAGTGGATGAGCATGGTGGCAGCCATGGCCTTCCTGGGACTGGGTACCTATCTCGTCGCGAGCGGTCGCGTCGTGGCCGGCGGCTGGACTCTCGCCGTGCCCGTGGCTCAGTTTGTCCTCTCGCACCTGCAAAGACTCTGGAAGCTCATCCGCGACCGCAACCGGGTCGAGCCAGAGTCCGAGGAGCTACCGAACCCTCCTCCCCGCCGCGATCGGATGAGGCCTCCGCCTCCTCCCCGCTGAGCGGCTGGCGCACCGTCCTCACCGAGTCGAAGTCGGCCGGCGGCGGCATTCGGGCCGGAAGAGCTCGTGGGACGGTCGGCGGCGGAAGGCGCTGGTCGCGAGGATCGGTAGAGTTGGACGATCATGGACGGGCGGAGCCGGATGGCGCGGCGGGGTTTCGTGGCGTTCGGGATCGGGGCTGGAGTGCTCGCGATCGGGCTGTTCGGGTGGTCGCTGGCCAACCCGGAGCCGATCGAAGCGATCTACACGGCTGCGATCTACCCGATCGTCATCGGCCTCTTCGCGCGCGTCACCGGACCGGCGCCGTTCTCCGTGGCCGAGCTGATCACCGGTCTGGCCCTTCTGTTCGTCCTCGTGCGTCTCGTTCTTCGGGTCACGCGCCTCGTCCGGGGGATCGTCGGGAAGGGGCGGGACACGACGGTGGAAACACCGGCTCCGTCGGGGACGCCCCCGGTCAGCCGTCTGCGCCGGGTCGCCGGCCTCCTGCTCCTGACCGCCGCCGGCGTCGGGATGCTCTACGCCGCGTTCATCGTCGTCTGGGGGCTGAACTACGCCCGGCCCCGGCTGGAAGGGCGGCTCGGGCTGCCCGAGCGGGAGATCCGGGAAGCCGAGCTGGTGCGCCTCGCGACCGGGGTGGCGGCGGAGACCACCCGGCTCCACCGGCTGGCCGGGCTCCCCAGCGATGCAGTCTCCGAGAACCCGCTCGACTTCGCCGCGATGAGCGTCGCCATAGACGAGGCCTTCGAGGCGCTCGACCTGCCGGGAGATCCCGGCCCGGAGCGTGCGGCGCCGGTGAAGCCGGCGGCGCTTTCGGCGCTCATGTCCCGGATGGGAATCAGCGGCATCTTCGTGCCGTTCACCGGGGAGCCCACCCTGAACACCGGCCCTCCCGATGTGGCGGTCGCCTTCACCGCGGCGCACGAGAAGGCGCACCAGCGGGCGATCACGCACGAGGGGGAGGCCAGCTTCGCGGCGTGGCTGGCCCTGTCGCGCTACCGGCGCGAGCCCTACCTGAACTACGCCGCCTCGTTCTTCGCCTCCCGTCATCTGCTGGCCGCGGTGCGTCACGCCTCGGCCCGGGATCGGGAGCGGGCCTGGGCGGCGCTCGGGCCCGGGCCGAGGAAGGACCTCGACGAGCTGAACGCGTTCTGGGCCCGGCACCGGGGCATGGTGCGGGGAGCGGCCCGGCGGGTGAACGACTCCTACCTGCGCACCATGCGGATCCCCGACGGAGCTCGCAGCTACGGGACCGTCGTCCGTCTCCTGATCGCGGACCTGCGGCGCCGACCACCTCCCGCGGGTCGCTCCGGGCTCGAGACCACCGAGGACTGAGGGCGGAGCCCGGCTCCCGCTCGCCCGCGGCGGGCGGGGTTCGGCACGGGATGGCGCGCCGGCCGGAAGGCTCCGCCCGGGGCGCCTCGTCCGATCAATCCCGGGCCGCCAGCGCCGCGACCCGCTCCCCGATCGCCAGCGACGCGGTCGCCGCCGGGGACGGCGCGTTCAGCACGTGGATCCGGCGATCCCGCCGCAAGATCCGGAAGTCGTCCACGATCCGGCCGTCGGGCGTGACCGCGATCGCCCGCACCCCCGCCGGGGCGCGCTCCAGATCGCGTCCCTCGAGTTCCGGGACCAGCCGCTGCAGGCTGCGAACGAACGCCGGCTTCCACAGCGACCGCCGCACCTCCATCGCGGCGGTGCGCCACTCGCGCGCCACCAGTCTCCGCAGCCCCGGATCCCGCGCCAGCTCCCAGAGGTCGGCAATTCGCGCGTCCCGCCACCGATACCCCTCGCGCGCGCCCGCGAGCACCGCATTCGGTCCCGTGTTCAGCCCGCCGTCCATCGTCCGGTGGATGTGGACGCCCAGGAACGGGAACCGCGGGTCCGGAGTCGGGTAGATCATCCCCCGCACCAGGTCGGACCGCTCGGGGCGGACCCGGAAGAACTCCCCCCGGAACGGGGCGATGACGAGTCCGGGGGGGTCTCCGGCGAGCCGCGCCACCCGGTCGGCATGGAGCCCGGCGCAGCTCACCAGGGTCCGGCACCAGAACTCTCCGGCCGTCGTCTCGACCCGGGTTCCGCCCCCGTCCGCCGCGATCGCAACGACGCGCGCTGCGGAGACGACGCGCCCGCCCCGGGCCTCGAGGCGCCGGGCGAGCGCCTCGGCGACGTCCCGGTAACGGATCACTCCGGTGGTCGGGGAGTGGATCGCCGCGACGCCCTCGGCGCGCGGCTCGATCTCGCGCAGCGCCGCCCGGTCCAGCCAGGCCAGATCCGGCACTCCGTTCGCGCGGCCGCGCTCGAACAGAGCCTCCAGCCGGGACCGCTCCGCCTCCACCGAGGCCACGACCACCTTGCCGCAGAGCGAGAATTCGACTCCGTTCCGGCGGCAGAAATCGAGGAGCAGCCCCACGCCGCGGCGGCAGTTCCGGGCGCGCAGGGATCCCTCCCGGTAGTAGATCCCGGAGTGGATCACCCCGCTGTTCCGCCCCGACTGATGCCGCGCGACGCCCGCCTCCTTCTCCACGACGACGACCGAGGGTCGGCCCGGTCCGGCGGCGATCGCCCGGGCCGAAGCGAGGCCCACGATCCCGCCTCCGATCACGAGGCAGTCGGCGCGGGTCAGCGGGTCCGGAGTCACGAGGCGAGGCGGCGCGAGAGTAGCCCGGATGACGCCAGGCCCGTCTTCCGGCCGGTGCGAACGCCTCCCGTCGAGGCGCGAAGTGGCCAGCCGAAGCCGATCAGCGGGTTGGAGCCGAATTCAACGGATCCGAACGGAAACCGGAATTCGGCGCGGATCCGAACCCGCCGCTCGAACCGGCGTTGGCCGGGGCATGCGCACTCTCGTCCCGCTCCTCGCCGGCGCCCTTCTGGCCGTCGCTCCGCCGGCTTCGACGCCCCCCGCCGCGCCCGGAGCGGCCCCCGACCTGCCGCCGGGGATCATCGAGGTCCGGCTCTTCGACCCCTACCGGCTGCTGTCGGACGAGGTCGAAGCCGCGATCCGGGAGGAAGCGGCCTGGGCCTTCGCGGAGACCGGAGTGCCGCTGCGCTTCGTTGGCGCGGCCGGCGGCGATGTCATCCCGGCCACCGTCTATCCGGAGATCCCCGATCACTGGACGCCGGATGCCGAGGCGATCGGCGTCGCCATCGGGACGCCGGGACGGCCGCGTTCCGTATTCCTCTCGGTCGGAGCCGCCGAGCGGGCGCTCGGGATCCGGGGACCGCGACGCGGACCCGGCTTCCGGGACTCCGCCCCCGCGATGGGCGGACGAAGGTTCGGCGTGGCGCTCGGCCGCGTGCTCGCGCACGAACTCACCCACGTGATCGCCCCTTCGTGCCCCCACACGGCGAGCGGCCTGATGGCGCCGAGGTTCTCCCGCCACGACCTCACCGCCCCGCAGTTCGGCTTCGACGACCTCGCCGCCCGCTACCTGCGGGAGGCCGCGGCGGTCGGCGCCTCCGGCTGACCGCCCTGCGCGGCGAAGTCGGCGGCGGTCTGGTAGAGCGTCCGCACGCCGAAACCGGTCCCTCCCTTCTCGAAGTACTTCCAGGGACGCTCCACGAGGAACGGACCGGCGATGTCGAGATGCGCCCACCGCGCCCCTTTCGGCACGAACTCCTCGAGGAAGAGCGCTGCGGTGATCGTTCCGGCGTTGATGCTGCCGATGTTCTTCAGGTCGGCGGAATCGGTCCGGAGCTGCTCCCGGTACTCCTCGACCAGCGGCAGCTCCCACAGCGCCTCGCCGTGGACCGCTCCGGCCGCGATCACCCCGCGGATCAGGTCCGGGTCGTTGCCCATGACGCCCGCCACCCCCGTCCCGAGCGCCCGGACGCAGGCGCCAGTGAGAGTCGCGATGTCCACGATGTCGGTGGCGCCCTCCTCGCCGGCGCGGGCGAGGGCGTCGGTGAGGACAAGACGCCCCTCGGCGTCCGTGTTGTCCACCATGACCGACTTGCCGTTGCGCGCGACGAAGATGTCGCCGGGGCGGGTCGCCGACGGCCCGGGATAGTTCTCGGCGGCCGCCACGATGCCGGTCACGGTCACCGGGAGCCCGTTTCGCGCCACCGCGGACATCGCCCGGAGCACCGCCGCCGCTCCGGACATGTCTCCCTTCATGGTCCACATCCCCTTCGGGGGCTTCAGCGAGATCCCGCCGGTGTCGAAGGTGATCCCCTTCCCGACCAGCGCGAGGTGCGCCCCGTCGCCTCTCGGCGCATCGGGCCGGTGGCGGAGGACGATCATGCGGGGCGGACGGTCGCTCCCCTGCCCCACCGAGATCAGCCCGGGATACCCCTCGGAGCGGAGCCGCCCGTCGTCCCAGACCTCCGCTTCCAGGCCAGTCGCGGCGGCGATGTCGCGGGCTTCCTGCGCGAGCGTCTCCGGGACCACGGCTTCCGCGGGTTCGTTGATCAGATCCCGGGCGCGGTTGACCTCGACCGCGAGGCCTCGCGCCGTCTCCACCGCCTCGGCCGCCTCGGCGAGCGCCTCCGCGCCGACGAGGAGCCGCACCGCCGGCGGCGGCTTCCCCGGCTTCTGCCGGTAGCGGGTGAACCGGTAGCTCCCGATCGCCGCGCCCTCCGCGGCCGCCGGGGCGAACCGGGCGCCGTCCGGACCGGCGAGCGCGAAGAAGACCTCGGCGAGGCCGAAGCTGCGGGCGTGTTCCAGGGCGCGGCCGGCGAGGATCCGCACCGCCTCCCGCGGCGGCCATCCCTTCGCCGATCCGGTGTGAAGCGCAAGCCTCGCCGGTCCATCGGCGCCCGCCGGCGCCGCCACCGCGGCGCGAACCGCATCGTCGGCGAAGGCGCGCCGGGCGTCGGCGACGAAGCCGGCATCCGAGGCGACGGGATCTCCGACGAGGTCGAGCCCGTCGTCGAACAGGAACGCCACCAGCGCGCCGGAGCCCGGCGTCGCGCCCGCCTCCGCCGAAACGGCGCTGGTCGCGCCCCGGTACTCACTCGTCATCGTCGTACTCCTGTCTCAGTTTCTCCACGACGGCCGGGTCGGCGAGCGTCGTCGTGTCGCCGATCGTCTTCCCGGCGGCGATGTCGCGGAGCAGCCGCCGCATGATCTTCCCGGACCGGGTCTTGGGCACATCGGCGGCGATCACGATGTCGTCGGGCCGGGCGATGGGACCGATCGCCTCCCCCACATGCGCCCGGAACTCGCGGACGAGGTCGTCGCGCGCCCTCCCCTCGGCCGCCCCTTCGCGCAGGACGACGAACGCAGCGATCCCCTCACCCTTGATCTCGTGGGGCCGCCCGACGACCGCGGCTTCGGCCACCGCCTCGTGTTCGACGAGGGCGCTCTCGATCTCGGCCGCCCCCAGACGGTGCCCGGAGACGTTCAGGACATCGTCCACGCGGCCCATCACCCAGAAGTAGCCGTCCTCGTCGCGCCGCGCCCCGTCCGCGGGGAAATAGATGTCCTTCCACTGGCTCCAGTAGGTCTCCCGGAACCGCTCCGGATCCCCCCAGATCCCGCGCAGCATCGAAGGCCACGGGCGCGTGATCGCGAGCAGGCCGCCGCCGACCTCCACCGGGTTCCCGGCGCGGTCGAGGATCTCCATCGAGATGCCGGGGAAGGCGCGGGTCGCCGAGCCGGGCTTCAGGGCGGTGACGCCGGGAAGGGGAGTGCACATCGTCATCCCGGTCTCGGTCTGCCACCAGGTGTCCACGACCGGGCAGCGCCCGCCGCCGATCGTCCGGTGGTACCAGACCCAGGCCTCCGGATTGATCGGCTCCCCGACCGTCCCGAGCAGGCGCAGCGACGAGAGATCGCGGGATGCCGGGTGCTGGTCGCCCCACTTCATGAACGCCCGGATCGCGGTGGGGGCGGTGTAGAGCACACTCACCCGGTAGCGCTCGATGAGCGACCAGATCCGGGCCCGGTCGGGCCAGTCGGGCGCCCCCTCGTAGAGCACCTGGGTGACGCCGAGCGAGAGCGGCCCGTACACGATGTAGGAATGCCCGGTGACCCAGCCGATGTCGGCGGCCGCCCACCAGACGTCGTCGTCCCTCAGGTCGAACACGGCGCGGGCGGTCGCGGTGACGCCGGTCAGGTAGCCGCCGGTCGTGTGGACGATGCCCTTCGGCTTTCCGGTCGTTCCGGAGGTGTAGAGGATGTAGAGCACATCCTCCGAGTCCATCTCCTCCGGTTCGGCTTCGTCGGCAGCCCCGGCCACGAGGTCGCGCCACCAGTGATCCCGGCCGTCCTCCATGGGGACCGGCTCGCCGGTGCGACGCACGACGACCACATCGGAGACCGAAGGAGCTTCCTCCACGGCTTCGTCGGTGATCGCCTTCAGGGGGACGATCCCGCCTCGCCGGTGGCCGCCGTCCGCGGTGATCACGACCCTGGCCTCGGCGTCGTTGATCCGGTCCCGGAGCGACGCGGCGGAAAAGCCGGCGAAGACGACGCTGTGGGGGGCGCCGATCCGGGCGCAGGCGAGCATGGCGATCGGCAGCTCGGGAATCATCGGCAGGTAGATCGCCACCCGGTCCCCCTTGCCCACCCCGAGTCCGCGCAACACGTTGGCGAACCGGCAGACCTCCCGGTGGAGTTCGGCGTAGGAAAGGGTCCGGCGATCGCCAGGCTCGCCTTCCCACCGGAACGCGATCCTGTTCCCCCGGCCCGCAGCGAGGTGCCGATCCAGGCAGTTGACGCTGGCGTTCAGCCGGCCCCCGACGAACCACCGGGCGTACGGAGGCTTCCAGTCGAGAACCTGGTCCCAGCGCCGGGACCACTCCAGCGTCTCGGCCTGCTTCTCCCAGAAACGCTCCGGGTCGGCCGCGGCCTCCTCGTAGATCGCCTCGTCGCGGACGTTGGCCCGAGCCGTGAACTCGGGCGGCGGCGGATAGACCCGGTTCTCGGCGAGCAGGGTCTCGATCTCGGGAGCGGTCGGGGGGCGGTCTTCGGGCACGGCCGCAGGATTGTACGGAGTGGGAGCCGCCGCCGGCGCGTCGGCTATCTCAGGGCCCGGAGGCGGGACCACGCCTGTCGGAGAGGGGCGAACAGGAGCACCGCGACCGTGATGATCTCGAGCCGGCCGGCGATCATCAGCGCCGACAGCATCAATTTGGCGCCGGACGGCAGGAAGGCGTAGTTCGCTGCCGGGCCGACCCCGGCGAGCCCTGGCCCGACATTCAGGACGCTGGCGGCGGAGGCGCTGAAGGCGGTGATCGGCTCGACGCCCATGGCCACCAGCGCGAGAGCGCCCGCGGCGACCACCCCGAAGACCAGGAGGATGAACTCGCCGATCGTCGCGGCCACCTTGTCCGGAATCGGCGCGCGACCGACGTGGACGCGGATCTCGGTGTGGGGCTGGTTCACCGTCCGCAGGGCGAGCGGCGCCTTGCGGCAGAGGATGAGCCACCGGAGCACCTTGATGGAGCCGGTGGTCGAACCGGCGCATCCCCCGGAGAACATGAGCAGGAGGAGGCAGCAGCGCGCGAAGTCGGACCACTGGTCGTAGTCGTCGTTGGCGTATCCCGTGCCCGTGATCATCGTCACGGCCTGGAACGCGGCGTGGCGCAGGGCGTCCCAGGTCTCGATGCCGGCCGAGAAGCGGCTTCCGAACAGGACCACGGTGGCGGTGACGATGATGCCGAGGTAGAGCCTGATTTCCGGGTCTCTTCCATAGGTCGCCACCGGCGGCATCTCCACCTGGGGTTCCCGGCGGAGCCGGCGGCCGAGAGCGGCGAGCCCCCGGCCGATTCGCTTCGCCCGGTGGACATGGATGGAGAACCGCACGCCGCCCAGCACCATGAACCCGATGACGACCCACTGGACCGCGGGCGAGAAGGCGGCCAGGCTGTCGTTCCGGGTGGAAAAGCCTCCGGTGGCGAGCGTGGTCAGCGCGTGGCACACCGCATCGAGGGGGCCGACGTCCAGGGCGAGGAGGACGGCGAACAGGATGAGAGTGAGCGCGGCGCCGACGATGACCGTGTCGCGCGCCGTCTCGGTGAGCTTCGGCCGGGTCTTTTCCGGGGTGGGGCCCGGCTCGGCGGAGAGGACCTCGAGGCCGAAGGCGTGGCGGCCGAGCATCCACACGAACAGGATCACGATCCCCATCGCGCCGAGCCACTGGGTCAGGGCTCGCCACAGCAGGAGAGATCTCGGAAGCGTCTCCACTTCGGGGAAGATCGAGGCGCCGGTCGTGGAAAAACCGGACGCGGATTCGAACAGCGCGTTGACGAGAAAGTCGGGCCCGAGGACTCCGATGTAGGGCAGGGAACCGAACGCGGCGGCGAGCACCCACGCGAGCACCACGAACCCGTAGGCGCGCGACGCCGCTCCCGGCGACGGGATCACCGATCCTCCGTCCCAGCGGCGCCGATGAGGTCGCCGCAGTCCCCGCGTCAGCCAGCCCGCCGCGATCCCGAGCGTCGCCGGGACGGCGAACGCCGGCCACTCCGGTTCGGAGAGCGCGAGGGCGAGACCCAGCGGGATCAGCGTGGCCACCCCGAGCGCGCCGGTCATCCCTCCGAGGAGCCCGACGAGGCTGGGGCGGAAGCTGTCGCTCACACCGGCTCCATCGCCGCTCCGAACAGGTGTTCCAGGGCCCCGAGGAGCTCGCGCTCTCCGTCAGGGTCCGCTTCGCTGGCCCGAATGAACAGGACGACGGTCTCGCCGGGCCGGAACCGGTAGGCCCCGTTGGGGACGAACGGCGCCATGCCCGGCCGGCGCACCTCCCCGGCGATCGCATCGCGCGGGAAGTCCAGTTCGGCGAGCGGCGCCCGGGTCGCGGGGCTGCCGTCCGCGACTTCGATCTCCACCAGCTCGCCGCCGCCCCCGACCCAGTCCAGCCGGACCAGCGCGCGGGAGTGGAGGTGCCGCATGAGCTCCCCGGCGGTGATGTGGCCGGGGGAGATCGGGTGGTCCACTCCCAGAGTCAGGAGAACCTGCCGCAGATCCTCCCGGTTGTGGAGGGCGATCGTTCGCCGGGCGCCGCTCTTCTTCGCAAGCACGGCCGCCATCAGGTTCACTTCGTCGGCCCCGGTGGCGGCCACGAAGAAATCCGCTCCAGCCACCTCCGCCTCCGCGAGGATGTCCTCCTGGGCGGCGTCCCCGATGATCGTGGGCGCAGGCACCGAGCGCTTCCGGCCGGAACTGCGCCGGATCACGGTCACCTCGACGTCGGCGTCGAAGAGCAGTTCCGCGAGGCGCCGCCCCACCTGCCCGAGCCCGGCGATCACGACCCGACGGGTCGGGCGGGAATCGTGGCCGATGGCGCGAAAGAACGCGGACGCGGAATTCGCCGGACCCACGGCGAAGATCTCGTCGCCCACTTCGATCCGGCTGTCGCCGCGCGGGATGTGGAGCGGGCCCGCCGGATCCGCGGCCGGATCCACGAGCATTCCGTACTCACCCGGCTCCGGGCCCCGCCGCCGGCGCAGGATGCCGGTGAGGATCCAGCGTCGCGGCGCCACATCGAGATCCCGAAGCGGCTTTCCGAACACGAAGTCGCGCTCCGGCCGGGCCCGCACCAGGGCCAGCGCGCCGTCGGCAAAGGACCGGAACGAGCGCGCACCCGGGTGCCGGATGATCCCGAGGATGGCCTGCGCGACCAGGTCCTCGGGAAAGATCGTGTGGACGGTCTCGGGCCGCCCTCCGCGATCCAGCAGCGGGTTGTCGCGATGGCGCGGATCGCTGAGACGCACGACCGCGCGCCGGGCCCCGATGACCGGGTCGGTCGCGGTGATGGCGGCGAGGAGGTTCGTCGCGTCGCTGTGGGTCAGCGCGAACAGGACATCCGCCCCCTCACCGTGCTCCAGCAGCACCGACGGGATCGAGGCGTCCCCCTCCGCCGCGGCGATGTCGTACTTGCGTTCGAGGTGCGTGCGGACCTGCGGATCCCGATCCACCAGGACGATGTCATGCCTCTCGGGGAGGCGGCTGAGATGCCAGAGAAGGTGCTCCCCCATCTGGCCTGCGCCTAGGACGACGAGTCGCATGGAAACGGCGCACGGAGTGTATGTTGACCCTGCGGCGCGTTCGGGTGGATCGCCACGCGCCCGAGGGGGAAGTCGGGGCTCGCCCTCGCCGGAGAAATCCGGGTCCGGGCTGTCTGGTTCGGAAGAGGCGATGCCTCCGTCCTTTCCGGGAGAAAGAGAGGCGTGGATCGCAACCCGCAGCGCGATCAGGGGCCCGACAACCGCGCCAGCTCGTCCACCTCGAAGCGCGGCAGTTCCCGGTCTCCCGATCCGCGGATCAGCCGAAGCCCGCGGGAAGCATCGGTGAAGCGCCCGATGACGAAACCGGGGACGCCGGCCCGCTCGAAGCGCGACAGCAGCTCGTCCGTCCCCGACTCGGCGCAGGCGATGAGCAGAGCGCCCGAACCGATCGCCCCCAGGATGTCGAGCCGGAAACGCCGGAGGATCCGCTTCGATTCGAAGAACCGCGGAATCTCGGTCTCGGCCACGACGACGCCCGCGCCCGACGCTTCGGCCATTTCCCGGATCGCGGTCGCCACGCCGCCTTCGGTCACGTCATGCATCGCGTGGACATCGAGCAGGCCGGCGGCGACCCGCGCCTCCGCGACGACGGAGATGCCGGGGTTCCGCAGGAAGTCCAGGCAGCCTCTGCGGAACTCCTCGCCGAAGGCCTCGCGCACCGCCTCCGCGCGCGCCTCCGCGACCACCGCCGTCGCCTCCACCGCGATCCCCTTGGTGATGACCAGCATGTCGCCTTCCCGGGCGCCCCCCGAGGGCTTGATCCGCTCGGGCGTCGCCGGGCCCGCCATGACCCCGGAAACCACGATGCGGTCCACGGCGGCCGAGACCTCGGTGTGGCCGCCGACCGGCGTCGCTCCGACCTCGGCGCAGCCGCGGCGGACGCCGTCCGCGATCCGATCGAGGCGCTCGTCGGTCACGCCCACCGGCGCGATCACGGTGGAGAGGAACCAGCGCGGCTCCCCACCGGTCGCGGCCACGTCATTCGCGTTCACGATGACGGCCTGCCAGCCCGGATCCGGCGAGGGGAAGGTGATGGGGTCGGAGGCGAGCACGATCCGCTCCGCCCCGTCGGGAGCGACGACCGCCGCGTCCTCCCCCGGGGCAGGCCCGAGCGGAAGCGCAGCGTCCGCCCCGATCCGGGCGAGCAGCCGCTTCAGGACTCCGGCCGGAGCCTTGCCCTCGCGAAGTTCCCGGGGGGCTCCGCGACCTGGCATGCCGAAACTGGCGGGTGGCGTCCGTCGCCGGCGCCCGCGTCAGCGGCTGAACTTCCGGATCATGCGCTGGCGAACTTCGCCTCCATAGACACTCCCGTCCGCGCCCACCGCGATCCCTTCGGGACCGCTCGTGCCGGGTTCGGCGCCCGGCTCGAGATCCGAAACGTCATCCGGGAGGAAGTGGGTCACGGTCCCGTCCGCCGCGTTCCCGATCCGGATGCCCCGTCCGAAGCCGGGGTTCGACCGCGAAGTGGACTCCGAGTCCGCTACGTAGATCGTGTCGTCCGCGGCGATGAAGATGCCGCTCGGCCGTCCGAACTGCAGCCACTCCTCGAGGAAGTTCCCCTCCTGATCGAACAACTGGACCCGGTTGTTGTTCCGGTCGCCGACGAACAGCCGCCCCTGCGAATCCATCGCCAGCGCGTGGGGATCGGAGAACTGCCCCGGCCCTGTCCCGGTTTCGCCGAAACTCCCGAGATAGCTCCCGTCCGCCGCGAACCGGGCGATCCGATTGTTCCCGCCCGAGCCGTGCCCATCCGCCACGAAGATCTCGCCGGAGGGCGCGACCAGCACATCGGAGGGCTGGGTGAAGAGCGCATCGGTTCCGGCGACGCCAGCCTCTCCCAGCCGCAGCAGGACCTCGCCCTCGGGGCTGAACTTGAGAACCTGGTGGCCGATCCCCTCGCGCTCGATCCGGGAGCCGTCGGAAGCATCCGTCACCCACACATTGCCGTCCGCGTCCACGAACATCCCGTGAGGCCAGGCGATGAGTCCGGCGCCGAAGCTGCGGACCACCTCGCCGTCCGGAGTGAAGAGCACGACCGGATCCACCTCCGGTCGGTCCCCGCAGTAGTTCTGCCCGCACCGATCGGCTGTCCAGATGTTGCCGTCCGCCGCCGGGAACACGCCGCTGATCGCCCCCCAGATCCGGTCGTCGGGGAGGTCGCCCCACATCGGCTGGCCGGTGTAGGGGTTCGGAAAGTCGTCGTTCGGCGAGACCGCGGGCTCGGCCTCTTCCATCGGCTGCTCGTCCGCGGGCGCGCAGCCGGGGACGACGGCGACGGCCGACAGGAAGAGCGCGACGAGAGCGCCGGGAAGACGGGGGCGGAACGAACGCATGCAGGACTCCCTCTGGAATGCGGGAATTCTAGGCGCTTCCGGCCCCGGGTCAGCGGGTCGTGACCTGGAAGACGAAGACGTAATCCGTCGGCAGGATGCGGGTCGCACTCCCCGGTGGCTCGACCCGCAGCGCGTGGATCTCGAAGCCGCCGAACGTGACGACGGCATCCCCGGCCGGAGGCACCAGGAGCTGAGCCGCGCCCTGGCGCGATGAGTCCTCGAGTTCGAGCGTCACGACGAGGTGCCCGGGCTCGGCGCACTCGGCGTCCGGCGGGCAACGACTGTCGATCCCGATGGACTGAACGCTGACGTAGAGAAAGTCCCCCTCGACCACGACGAGGGCGAGGTCGCCGGCTCGCAACGGGAACGGATCGCCGGCGAGAGCCTGGATGTCCGGCGTCGGATAGGTCGGCGTACTCGACGGCGCACAGGCCCCGACGAGCACGAGCGCTCCCAGGAGGGCCGCGATCCGGGGCGCGGCCACTCGCATGGGCGCGATTCTACGCGTCCATCGAGCGCCGCCCTCCCGAGCGACAGCCCGGATCCCGAACCGCGCCCTACGCGCCGGCGCGCGCCTCGTCGAGAAGCCGAGCCACGACCGGCGCGCACGGATCGCTGGCCAGCCAGGCGAGGACGCGCGACGAGAGCCCGGCGGGAAGCCGCAGGTCGGGCGCCGCGGCTTCGAGCGTCGCGATGACCTCCGGGAAGCACTGGCCGAGCGGCGGGCCGTCGGTGAAGTCCCGGATGGCGCCCCCGCCCGCGGCCGCCCACAGCGGATTGGCGTCGAGCGCCCCCAGGTGCGGGTCGGCGCCCCGTTCGAGCAGGAGTTCCACCGTGTCGGCCATGCCGTAGCCGGCGGCCATCGCGAGCGGCGTGACGCCGCTGTCGCCGCGGCGATTCACTTCGGCGCCCGCCGCGATCAGCGCTCGCACGGCGTCCTCGTTCCGCCGGTGGATCGCGTGGAGCAGAGGCGTCCAGCCGTTTCGGCGGTCGAGCCGGTCGAGATCGGCGCCCGCCTCGATCAGGGCGTCGAGAACCCGGGGATCGCGAATCCGCGCCGCCAGGTGGAGCGGGGCCCAGCCGCTGGCGGCGATCTCGTCGGGATCCGACCCGGCGTGATCGAGAAGCGCCCGGACTTCGCGGACGCGTTCGGCCGCGACCGCGGCGCCGAGCGCCGTGTGCTCCGCCGGCTCGGAACAGGCGGCGGCCGCGAGGAGAGCGAGGGCCGCCAGCGGAAGGTGCGAGGCTCGGGTTCGGTTCATGGGACGAGGTCTCCTTTCCCGGGAGAACGCGAAGCGCGGCGGGGCAGTTCTCGCGGCAACCGGGACTCCGCCGGGCAGTTCTCGCGGCAACCGGGACTCCGCCGAGCGTCTCTCGCGACAGCCGGCGCTCCGCCCGCCAAGGTTCGCCAACCCGGTTCGTCGGAGGCCGTCGCCCGGGGCGCGGAATCTCCGATGCCCGACGAGCTGACTCCTCCGGCGCCACCCGAACACGCGCCTGCGCCGACGCCATCTCGTTGAGACTACACGAGCCTACAATGACGACATGCCATCCGTCGGAATCCGAACCCTCAAGAGTCGTCTCAGCGAGTTTGTCCGCCTGGCCCAGGCAGGTGAGCGCGTGACCGTGACGAATCGGGGAACGCCGGTGGTGGACCTCGTGCCCCACAGCGCCCATGGCCGGGATCCGGACGACGCTCTCCTCCAGCTCGCTCGCGCGGGAGTGGTTCGTCTTGGCGCACCAGGTCCCGCGACCTGTACGAGACCTCCGGCCGAGGACCGTCTGCCGGATGGCATTGTCGCGGACCTGCTGGATGACGTCCGGGGCGATCGGTGACGCTCTACGTGGAGACGAGTGCGCTCCTCGGCTGGCTCCTCGAAGAAGCTGCCGGGAGCGCGGCGATCAAGGCCTTGAAGGCGGCGTCGCCGATCGCGACTTCCGACCTGACTTTCGTCGAGTGCCACCGAGGTCTCCATCGGGGCGTGTCCACTGGCCGGCTCCGGGATGAGGTCGCGCGGCGCGCTGCGAATCGGCTGAGGATCGAAACCGCAACGTGGATTCGCTATTCCCTGAGCGCGTCCGTGCTGCTCCGCGCCAGCCAGCCGTTTCCCCGGGAGCCGATTCGAGCGCCCGACGCCCTTCACCTCGCGACCGCGATCGTCCTTCGGGAAGTCCGTCCGGATCTCGGGATCCTCTCGTTCGACGATCGGATCGTCGAGAACGCTCGCGCTCTCGGGTTTCCCACGGTGGCGGGGCCGGTTCCTCCCACGCGCGACCGCCGCTGAAGCTCGGTGCGACGGGGCCGTCTGGAGGTGACTGTCCGGGAAACGAGGAACCGGAGACTCCTCGGCGGCGCGCCCGGCAGCGTCCATTCGACGATCGGGCGCCGCGCGAGACGGGGCGGACAGCCGAGCCCGCGCGGCAGACGGACCGCCGCCCACCAGGGACTGCTGAACGCCGTCGGACGCCTCTCAGTCGAGTGGGAGCGAGCGCGGTCACAACGGCGCCGACCGCGCGACCGGGACCGGCGCGGCAGCTACAGGACCGAGCGGACGGCGGCGGCGACCGCCTCCGCAGTGAGGCCGAGCTCGGCGGCCACCCGCGGCCCGGGCGCCGAGGCCCCGAAGCGGTCCACGCCGATGACCGGACCCCCGGCGGTGTACCGCTCCCACCCGAGCGTGGCACCGGCCTCGACCGCGACCCGGGGGAGACCCGGGAGGAGCACCTCGGCGCGCCAGGCCTCGGGCTGGGCCTCGAACAGCTCCCAGCACGGCAGCGACACGACGCGGACGGGGACGCCGTCGCGCTTCAGGTCGGCCGCCGCGGCGAGCGCCACCGAGACCTCCGAACCCGTGGCGATGAGCGCGGCGCGGGGGCTGGCGACGTCCTGGATCACGTAGCCGCCGCGCCGAAGCCCGCGGGCCAGCGCCGGCGTGGTCACCACCGGGACCTTCTGCCGGCTGAGAACCAGCGCCGTCGGCCCGTCCTTCCGCTCCATCGCGTGCCGCCACGCCTCGGCGGCCTCGTTGGGATCGGCGGGCCGCACGACATGCAGGTTCGGCATCGCCCGGAGCGACATCAGGTGCTCGACCGGCTGGTGGGTCGGGCCGTCCTCGCCCACGCCGACCGAGTCGTGCGTCCACACGTAGGCGACCGGGAGCCCGGAAAGCGCCGCGATCCGGACGGACGGGCGCATGTAGTCCGAGAAGCAGAAGAAGGTGGCCGCGTAGGTCCGGAATCCGCCATGCAGCGCGATCCCGTTCGCCGCCGCCCCCATGGCGTGTTCGCGGACGCCGTAGTGGATGTTGCGCCCGAGCGCATTCACCGCCGACTGGGAGCCCTCGCCGGCGAGCGCGGTCTTCGTCGAGCAGGACAGGTCCGCGTCCCCGCCGAACAGCTCGGGAACCCGGGGAGCAAAGGCGTTCAGCACCGCCCCCGCCGCCTTCCGGGTCGCGAGGCGCTCCCCCACGGCGAACGACGGGACCAGTTCGTCCCAGCCCGCCGGCAGACTCCCGGCGAGGCGGCGGCGCAGCTCGTCGGCCTCTGCCGGCGCGGCTTCGGCGAGCGAGTCCTTCCACCTCCGACGCGCCGCCGCTCCCGCCTGCGCCAGCGCCGCGGAACGCTCCCGAACCGCGTCCGGCACAGCGAATTCCGCGTCCGGGTCGAGCCCGAGCGCCTCCTTCGCGGCCCGGGCCTCGGCGGCGCCGAGCGGCGCGCCGTGGGCGTCCGCCGTCCCGGCCTTGTTCGGGGATCCGAAGCCGATCGTGGTCCTGACGACGATGAGTGATGGCCGGCCGAATTCCTCGGCCGCTGCGGCAAGCGCGCGGTCCACCGCTTCGAGATCGTGATCCCCGTCCCGGACGGTCTGGACATGCCAGCCGAGCGCCTCGTGGCGGGCGGCCACATCCTCCACCGAGAACGAGAGCGAGGCCGGGCCGTCCAGCGTCACGTCGTTCGCATCGTAGATCCAGGTGAGCCGGTCGAGTCCGAGCTGTCCGGCGAGCGACGCCGCCTCCGCCGCGACGCCCTCCATGAGATCCCCGTCGGAAACGAGCGCCCACACCCGGTGGTCCACCAGCCCGGGGAATCGGGCGCGGAGGGCCCGCTCGGCCATCGCCATGCCGACCGAATTGCCGGCCCCCTGCCCGAGAGGCCCGGTGGTGGCCTCGACGCCGGCGGTGACGAAGTTCTCGGGGTGCCCCGGGGTCCGGCTCCCCCACTGCCGGAAGTCGCGCAGATCATCCAGCGAGAGATCGAAGCCGGCGACATGGAGCAGCGCGTAGAGGAGCGCGGAGCCGTGCCCCGCGGACAGCACGAACCGGTCCCGGTCCGGCCAGTCGGGGGCGGCGGGGTCGAACCGGAGATGGCGGCTCCAGAGAACCCACGACATCGGAGCGGCGCCCATGGGAAGTCCCGGGTGGCCGGAGTCGGCCCGCTCCACGGCATCGATCGCGAGTCCGCGGATCGAGGCGATCGCGGCGTGGTCGCTTTCGTCGAACGGGCGGCTGCTTCGGGTCTCGTCGGTGGGCTGCATGAGGACGCGCGGGAAAGTAGCACGGGCGGGTCGAGAACCGGGACGCCTAGAATTCCCGCCCTCCCCCCATCGAGGTCGAGCCCATGACACCGGACCGCCACCCCTACGCCGACTTCCTCCATCGAGTGCGAAGCCCGGCCCGCTACGCCGGAGGGGAGCGGTTCGCCGTGGCCAAGCCGGACGACGACGGGATCGCCTGCCGGATGGCGTTCTGCTTCCCCGACGTGTACGACGTGGGGATGAGCCACCTCGGGACCAAGATCCTCTACAAGGTGGTGAACGACGAAGCGGACCTCGCGCTCGAGCGGGTCTTCTGCCCGTGGACCGACATGGAGGAGCAGCTCCGCGAACGCGGCCTGCCCCTGATCAGCCTCGAGACCCGCCGGCCCCTCTCCGACTTCGACCTCGTCGGCTTCTCGCTCCAGTACGAGCTCACCTTCACGAACGTCCTGACCATGCTGGATCTGGGCGGGATCCCGATCCGGAGCCGGGACCGCCTTCCCGAGCACCCGATCGTGATCGCCGGCGGCCCGGTCGCCACCCAGCCGGAGCCGATGGCGCCCTTCGTGGACGCCTTCCTGATCGGGGATGCCGAAGAGCGCCTCCCGGAGCTCATGCGGGACCTGGCCCGGTTGCGCGAGGAGGGAGTCACGGATCGCGAGGAACTCCTGTCCCGGCTTCAGGAGACCGGCGGCCTCTACTGTCCGGCGCTCTACGACCGCGAGGTCTGCCCGCGCTCCGGATTCGCGGTCGTCTCGCGGGCGCGGCGCCCGGAAGCGCCGCTCCGCGTCGAACGCGCCTTCCTCGACGATGTGAACCGGTTCCCCTTCCCCGACGACTCCCCGGTTCCCGCCGCCGAGGCCATCTTCGACCGGACCGCGATCGAGATCGCCCGCGGCTGCACCGAGGGATGCCGCTTCTGCCAGGCCGGGATGATCTACCGGCCGGTGCGGGAACGGGATCCGAAGGAGATCGTCCGCACCGTGGTCTCGGCGGTCGAGAAGGGCGGCTACGACGAGGCCTCGCTGACCTCGCTCTCGACGGCCGACTACTCCTGCGTCGCCCCGCTCGTCCGGCAGGTCATGGACGAGCTGACGCCGCGCCGGGTCTCGCTGGGGATCTCGAGCCTGCGGGCCTACGGCCTCCCGGAGGAGGTGCTCGACGACATCTCGCGGGTCAAGGCCACCGGCCTCACGTTCGCGCCCGAAGCGGGCACGCAGCGGATGCGCGACGTGGTGAACAAGAACGTCAGCGAGGACGACATCTACGAGACCTGTCGGCGCGTCTTCTCCCGCGGCTGGGACCGGGCCAAGCTCTACTTCATGATCGGGCTCCCGACCGAAGAAGATGATGATGTGCTCGGCATCGCCGACATGGGACGGCAGGCGCGGCGGATCGGGAACCGCGAGGCGAAGCGGCGGGTCCGCATCACCGTCTCGGTCTCGAGCCACGTCCCGAAGCCCCACACCCCGTTCCAGTGGTGCGCCCAGGACTCCATGGAAGCGATCGGGCGCAAGCAGGCGCTCCTGTCCGAACGGGCGCGGCGGGACGGCTTCCGGCTGCGCACCCACGACCGCCGGGTGAGCCACCTCGAAGGCATCCTCGCCCGGGGAGACATCCGGGTGGCGAGGCTCGTCGAGATCGCGTGGATCCGGGGAGCCCGCTTCGACGGCTGGGACGAGCAGCTCCGCTGGGACGTGTGGACCGAGGCGCTGGAGGAGTGGGAGGGCGAGACAGCCGTCCGGCGCGAGGACTATCTCGGCACGATCCCGGTGGACGGCCGCCTGCCCTGGGACCACGTGGATGTCGGGCTCGCGGACGGATTCCTGCTGCGCGAGTACAGGCGGTCGCTGAAGAACCGCGCCTCGCCGCCCTGCGGGAAGCCGGTCCACATGCAGGTCCACCACACGAACCTCCGCGACGCCCGCGAGGACACCCGGCGGCTGGTCTGCTACCACTGCGGCGTCGCCTGCGATCTCGGCGGGATGCGCGAGGAGCGGATCACGTTCCTGGAACGCATGGGCGCCGAGGAACCGCGCGGCCAGGTTCTCCTCCCCGTCGTCGGCTCGGCCGCCCCTCCGTCGGGCGCTGGCGGCAGCGCTCGCCCGATGCCCCCCGCCCGGCGCGCCGCTCAGGGGGAGCCGGTCGTCTATCGCGCCCGGTTCGCGAAGTACGGGCCCATGGCGCTCCGCGGGCACGGCGAGATGATCCGCATCCTGCCGCGGGTGCTGCGGCGGGCCGGGTTGCCGCTCCGGTTCACCGAGGGGTTCTCCCCGCGGCCGCGCCTCTCGTTCGGCCCCGCCCTCCCGCTCGGCGTTCAGTCGGTCGCCGAGTACTGCGAATTCGCGCTCACCGGCGAGCCCTCCGAGGACGATGTGCTGAACGCGCTGCGAACCGCCTCGGAGGAGGGACTGCGGTTCGATCGGGTGAGGCGCGTGTTCCCGGGAGAGGCGAAGCTGAGCCGCTGGATCCACTCCCTCGACTACGCGGTCCTCCTCGCCGCCGATGTGGATCCGAGGGCGACGGAGAAGCGTCTCGCCGCCTTCCGGAGCGCCGACCGGTGGCCGATCGGCGTCGTGCGCCGGGTCAAGAAGCGCGCGCGGCGCCGGAGACGTCGGTCCGCCGGCGGACCGACGGAACGGACGGTGACGGTGGACCTGAAGGCCGTGATCGGGGAGGCCCGGCTCGCCCCCGCCGGCCCGGAAGCGGCCCTGCTCGACTGCTCTCCGGACCGGCTCACGCTCCGGTTCCGGATGCGGCTTCTCAACGACGGAACCTCTCCCCGCCCCGCCGAAACCACGATCGCTCTCACTGGCTTCGAGCCGGTGCCTCCCGAAATCGTGCGCACGGACTGCGCCCCGCGGGTTTCCGCGCCACGCCGCCGAACCGGGAGCCGATTCCGCCCCGCCGCCGGCCGATAAGCCGAGGCCCCGGGACCACCGGGCCCCGTCACCGTCGGGCCGGGCTTCAGGCTGCGATCCGGGGCAGGCTCGCTTCGGTCGCGAGGGCCAGGGCGCCGGACTCCGGTGACGCGGGCTGAACCTCCACGCCGGCCGCCAGCTCCCGTACCTCTCGAGCCAACGACACGTCCGGCCCTCTCCCGGAGCGCACCCGTTCCCTCGCGGCGTCCCATTCCACCACGCTGTCGTCATCGGTGGCGTTGACAAACCGCTCCACGGTCCGTCGGAACGAATCGAGATCCTCCGCCCCGTCCGCAAAGTCGGCGAGCACTCCGGTCAGGTGTTCCGTGAAATCCCGGAGGGCGCCGTCCAGATCCTGTCCGCAGCCCGCCATCGCGCCCGGGTTCACGCCGTACAGCCAGGTCTTCCCGAAGTCGAGTGTCCAGGTGGCCCGCCCGATGATCCGGACCGAAGCGACGCAGCCGCGACCCTGGATCGGTCGCCGGATGCAGAAGTAGAGGGGCCAGGTGGGAGTCGTCATCACGTTGTCCTCGGGGGCGCCGGGAGCATACGCCGCGCGTCCGGCGGTCAGCGGGCCGCGGCGGGATGCTCCTCGACCCACCGGCGGACGAGCGCGTCGAGCACCGGAAGCGTGACCGGACCCGGAGCCAGGACGGCGTCGTGGAAGTCGCGGAGGTCGAACGCCTCTCCGAGCGTCTCCTCCGCGAGGGTGCGCAGCTCGCGGATCTTCAGTTCGCCCATCTTGTAACCGAGCGCCTGCCCCGGCCAGGCGATGTAGCGGTCGGTCTCGGTGCGGATCTCGTGGAGCGCGAGCGCCGTGTTCGAGGCGAGGTAATCGAGGGTCTGCTGGCGGGTCCAGCCCAGCGCGTGCATGCCGGTGTCCACGACCAGCCGGCAGGCTCTCCACATCTCGTAGGTGAGACGGCCGAAGTTGCTGTACGGATCCTGGTAGAAGCCGGCCTGCAGGCCCAGCCGCTCGGCGTAGAGCGCCCAGCCCTCGCTGTACGCGCCGATCCCGTAGTGGCGGCGGAACTCGGGCAGATCCAGCTCCCTGGCCAGGGCGATCTGGAGGTGATGCCCCGGGACCGCCTCGTGGAGGGAGAGCGCCTCGAGGGTGTAGAGCTTGCGGCTCTCCAGCGCATAGGTGTTCACCCAGTACCGCCCGGGTTGCGTGGAATCGAGCGGGGCGCCGACGTAGCGGCCGCCGGTGTACTTGGGCGCGATCGCATCCGGAACCGGCTCCACCGTGTAGGGCTGGCGCGGGAGGCGCCGGAACATCGCCGGCAACTGTCCGTCCATCCGCTTCACGATGACCATGGCGCGGTCGAGGAGCGCCTGCGGCGTGTCCGCGACGAACTGCTCGTCCGTGCGCAGGAATTCGAGGAACTCCTCCCAGGCGCCGGTGAATCCGGAGGCCCGCATGGCCTCCACCATCTCGACGCGAATCCGCTCCACTTCGGCCAGCCCGATCCGGTGGACCTGTTCGGCGGTCTGGTCGAGCGTCGTGAACCGGCCGATCAGGAAGGCGTAGTAGCTGCGGCCATCGGGAAGATCGGCCGCCCCGATCGTCATGCGCGCGTTCGGGCGGTATTCGTTCTCGAAGAAATCGAGAAAGGCCGCGTAGGCGGCGACCGGACCCTCCCGCACCGCCTCCGCGCCCGCCGCGCGCAGCCGGGCTCGCTCGGGTTCCGGGATCCGGTCGGGAAAGCGGAGGAACGGGTCGAAGAACACGCTGTCCGCGGGATCCTCGACGACATGAGAGGCGATCGTCACTTCATAGCCCTCGAGGACGACCCGGGGGACGGTGATGCCGAGTTCGACCCCGCGTCGCATGAGCGCCATGTGCTCGTCGAAGCTGCGAGGGATGTCTCGGAGCAGAGCGATGTAGCCGTCGTAGTCATCCGTGGTTCGGAGCGGCAGCGACTGCGGGAGTCGGGCCATGCCGATATGGAAGCCGGAATCCGCGTTGATCGGCAGGAAGTGCCCCCCGAAGCGAGCGTCCCCGATCCGCTCCCCGAGAGCCGATTCGAAGATGTCGGCGTGGACCCGGTCCTCATCCGACAGCCGCTCCTGCGGGATGGCGAGCAGGCGATCCCGAAACCCCTCGGCTTCCTCCGCCCGACGGAGCACCGCCGCCTCGGTCGCATCGCCCAGCGTCGTCGGCGTCGTCCCGGCGAGCGAGGCCGCGAACCGGGGCTCCTCGCGCCGACGGAACTCCATGAACTCGTCGAAGAGCGCGTGGAGTTCCGGGTCGGGCTGGGCCGCGACCGCGGCGGGAAGGAGGAGGGCGAGGATCAGGAGGCGAGGCATGGGCGGGGCGATGGTACGGCTCCGCTCCGGAGTTCGGCCGGGCCTGCGAGATGCCGGCGAAGCCGCGAGTTCTCGACATCGGGGCGGCTGGTGGGCCGGCGGCCGCCGGATTTCCGTCATGCACGGCAGAGGGTGGGAACTGCGCGCGGCGGCATCGCGCGCCGCGGGTCGTCCCGCCCCGAAGGAGGATCAAGTGACCGAAGCCGAGGCGACCCCTCTCGACGCTGGCGCCCCCGTGGGGCAGACTTCCGGCGACTGCTACGATGCGGCGACGCATCCTCCCGAGGCCCCCGCTGCCCCGCGCCCGGAGCGCGACCGGCAGCCCGGCTCCACTCGCCCCATGAACGCCGCTCCGCCGCGCTGACGTTCGGTCGGTGGGTCCGCGCCCGGGCGACCGTGATCGCGGCGGTCGCGACCACCTTCCTCGCGATCTTCGCCGCCGGAAGCCTGGTCATGGAGGCCTTCCGCGGGTTCGAGGAGCGAATCTACGCGCGCATGGACCAGCGCTTCGAGGCCATGGAGCAGCGATTCGAAGCGCTCGAGGCCGACCTGGAGACATTCAAGACGGAGGTCAGACAGGAACTCGACAGCCTGAACGAAAACGTGAGTGCGCTCCGGGAGAGCGTGAGTGCGCTCCGGGAGGAGGTCGCCCTGATCCGGGGCGTCGTCGTCGGGCTTGATCCACCGGCGGACCGCGCGAGCAGCTCCGAACCTGAGCCATGATCCGCGCCCGGAGCGCGGCCGGCAGCCCGGCTCCACTCGCCCCATGAACACCGCTCCATCCCGCTCCGCCGCGCTGACGCTCGGTCCGTGGGTCCGGGCTCGGGCCACCGTGATCGCGGCGATCGCGACCACGTTCCTCGCGATCTTCGCCGCCGGAAGCCTGGCCATGGAGGCCTTCCGCGGCTTCGAGGAGCGGATCTATGCGCGCATGGACCAGCGCTTCGATGCCATTGAGCGGCGCTTCGAGCAGCGCTTCGAGGCCATGGATCAGCGCTTCGAGGCGCTCGAGGCCGACCTGGAGACATTCAAGACGGAGGTCAGACGGGAACTCGACAGCCTGAACGAGAACGTGAGTGCGCTCCGGGAGAACGTGAGTGCGCTCCGGGAGGAGGTCGCCCTGATCCGGGGCGTCGTCGTCGGGCTCGATCCACCGGCGGACCGCGCGAGCAGCCCCGAGCCCGAACCCTGATCCGCTCCGGCGACCACGACCGGCGGCGCCCGAATCGGCTCCTCACCCCTCTTCCGCCGTCGCGAGGCACCGGGTTTTCGACATTGCCCCCCGATTGCGGGACGAAGGGGCCGGGATTCCGTTGTGATCCGGAACAGGGGCGGGAACTGCGCTCGGCGCCATCGTGCGCCGCGGGTCGTCCCGCCCCGAAAGGAGGATCAGGTGACCGAAGCCAAGGCGACCACTCTCGACGCTGGCGCCCCCGTGGGGCAGACTTCCACCGACTGCTACGATGCGGTGACGCCGCCTTCCGAGGATCCCGCCTCCCCGCGCCCGGAGCGCGGCCGGCAGCCCGGCTCCACTCGCCCCATGAACACCGCTCCATCCCGCTCCGCCGCGCAGACGTTCGGTCTGTGGGTCCGTGCCCGGGCCACCGTGATCGCGGCGATCGCGACCACGTTCCTCGCGATCTTCGCCGCCGGAAGCCTCGTCATGGAAGCCTTCCGCGGCTTCGAGGAGCGGATCTACGCGCGCATGGACCAGCGCTTCGAGGCCATGGAGCAGCGCTTCGAGGCCATGGACCAGCGCTTCGAGGCCATGGACCAGCGCTTCGAGGCGCTCGAGGCCGACCTGGAGACATTCAAGACGGAGGTCAGACGGGAACTCGACAGCCTGAACGAGAACGTGAGTGCGCTCCGGGAGAGCGTGAGTGCGCTCCGGGAGGAGGTCGCCCTGATCCGCGGGGTCGTCGTCGGACTCGATCCACCGGCGGACCGCGTGAGCAGCCCCGAACCTGAGCCATGATCCGCGCCCGGAGCGCGGCCGGCAGCCCGGCTCCGCTCACCCCATGAACGCCGCTCCATCCCGCTCCGCCGCGCAGACGTTCGGTCTGTGGGCCCGTGCCCGGGCGACCGTGATCGCGGCGATCGCGACCACGTTCCTCGCGATCTTCGCCGCCGGAAGCCTGGTCATGGAAGCCTTCCGCGGCTTCGAGGAGCGGATCTACGCGCGCATGGACCAGCGCTTCGAGGCGCTCGAGGCCGACCTGGAGACATTCAAGACGGAGGTCAGACGGGAACTCGACAGCCTGAACGAGAACGTGAGTGCGCTCCGGGAGAGCATGAGTGCGCTCCGGGAGGAGGTCGCCCTGATCCGCGGGGTCGTCGTCGGACTCGATCCACCGGCGGAACACACGAGCAGCCCCGAGCCCGGATCCTGAGTCGCGCCGGCGCCCCCGCCGAGGCGCCGGCGCCCCCCAGGCAGGCGCTCCCGTCGCTCCCTACCGCGCGGCGCTTCCCCGCAGCGCGCGGCCCGGAGTGAACGGCGCCCCGGCGCCAGCGAGCCGAGCCTCGAGATCGGGAAGAGTCGTCGTCAGCAGCTCGGTGAGCGAGGTGCTCACTTCGCCGAAGTCGGCGCGGGCAGTCGCGAGACTCTCGCGCTGGGTCTCGGTGGGCATCTGCCGGGTCGCCCAGTGTCCGGAGACGATCGTCGTGAGCCGTCCTCGCACCGAAGGCGCCGCCGGATGGTTCCTCGACTGCGCCGCCGGATCCCCGGTGAGCGTGACCTCGAGGTCCGAGACCGTGCGCAGGATGGCGTCCATCTCCCCGTAGAGCGCCGGATCGGCGCGGGGCGTCTCGTCGAGAGCGGCTCGGAGGTGGGTGAGCCGGGTGCGGATCTCGCGGGTCCGGGCAGCGGCTGCATGAACCTCCCGAAGCACCTCCGCGGTCTCCTGCTGGAACGCGGCGACGGCGGTCGGGTCCGTCCCCTCCGGCAGCGTCGGAACGGCCTTCACCGTGAACGTGACTTCCTCACCGAGCGGCCGGGCGCCGTCCCGGGTCACCTGAAGGAGCCGAGCGGCGTAGTCGCCGGGGGCGTGCAGCGGGCCGATCGGAGGGCGAACCCACGGCGGAGAAAAGCCCGGGCGCGTGAGGTTCACCGGGTTCGGCGCCGGGCCGCGCAGATCCCACGCCACCCGGTGGATCCCGGCCGTCGCGGATCCCTCGACCCGACGCACCACCGCCCCGCTCGCGTCCCGGATCTCCACGAACACGGCCGGATCAGCCTCCAGCTCCTCGATGCGCAGCGCATCGAACCCCGGGAACGAGGCGTCCGATCCGGACTCCCGCGCCTCCCGCTCGGCCGCCCGGCGCTCCTTCCGAGCCGTCGTGAGGTCTTCGGGCAGGAAGTAGGTGAAGACGGCCCCGAATGGAGGGTTGTCGGCGACGAACGCCGTGCTGCCCTGCGTGGGACGCCCAGGCGCCTGCGCCGGGACGGACGGGATGTACCACCACGCGTCCCGCAGACCGAACAGCGCCGGTTCCCCCGCCTCCACGACGCCCGCCAGGCCCCGCAGCGGCCGGTAGTCGTCCAGCACGTAGAACCCCCGCCCGAAGGTGGCTCCGACGAGATCGTCATCCCGACGATGCACCTTCAGGTCCCGGAACGGGATGGGCGGCGCTCCCGGCAGCTTCACCCAGTTCGTCCCCCCGTTCCACGAAACGTGCATCCCGTATTCGGCGCCGAGGAAGAGGAGATCCGGATCCTCGTGGTCCTGCTGGATCGCCCACACGATGCTCCCCGGATCCAGATCCCCGACGATGGGCTCCCACGACGCGCCCCGATCGCGGCTCGCGAACAGGTAGGGCCGGTAGTCCCCGGTCTTGTGGTTGTCGGCGACCGCGAACACGGTGTCCGGATCGTGCGCCGACGCCTCGATGTCGTTGATGAAGGAGAGCGGCGCGAGCCCCGGCAGGTCCGCGGCGCGGCTCCAGCTCGCCCCGCCGTCGGAGCTCATGTGGATCAGTCCGTCGTCGCTCCCGGTGTAGAGCACTCCTGCCTCCACCGGGGACTCGCTGATCGCGCTGAGCGTCGCGTACCGGGACATCGCCCCGGTGTCGTGCATCGCGTCCACGCTCCAGATGCGGTCGTAGAACGGCAGCTCGTATCGGTTCCGGCCGGTCGTGAGATCCTGGCTGACCGCGGTCCAGCTCATCCCCATGTCGTCGGAGCGCCAGAGCCGATGCGATCCGTACCAGAGCCGGTCCGGGTCGTGGGGGCTGATCAGGATCGGCGAATCCCAGTTCCAGCGCTCGGGCGCCTCGCCCGGCACCGGGAGCGGACGGATCCGGAGCACTTCCTCGTTCCGGCGATCCACCCGGGTCAGATCTCCCTGCTGCGTCATCAGATAAAGGATGTTCTCGTCGCGGGGATCCACCTCGACGCCGTAGCCGTCGGCGCCGAGCGGCACGTACCAGTCCCGGTTCCGCACCCCCTCGATGTTCGTCGTGCGCGACGGCCCGTGGACGGTGCCGAGATCCTGCGCCCCGCCCAGCACGTCGTAGAACGGCTCTCCCTGCGAGAGCGCCACCTTGTAGAACTGGGAGATCGGGAGGTTCGGAAAGTGCCGCCAACTGTCCCCTTCGTCAAAGGTCTCGTACAGCCCCGCGTCCGATCCCGCGATCAGGTGTCCGGGGTCATCGGGGTCGATCCAGAGCGCGTGGTTGTCGGAGTGCTTCTCGCGCCCGGTGCCGAGGTAGTCGAAGGTGCGCCCGCCGTCCCGCGTCACATGGAAGAAGACATCCATCTGGTACACGAGGTCAGGGTCGGTGGGAGAGGCCTCGATCTCCTGGTAGTAGTGCGGGCCGGTGCCGCCGGAGATGTAGGCGTTCCGCTTCTCCCAGCTCTCCCCCCGGTCGGTCGAGGCATAGAAGCCCTGAGCGTCGTCCGCAGCCTCGATCGTCGCGTACACCAGCCGCGGATCGGCCGGAGTCACCGCCAGCCCGATCTTCCCCATGTCCCCGGCCGGGAGACCCCGCGTCACCTCCCGGAAGCTGCGCCCCCCGTCGTCCGACTTCCAGATGCCGGACGCCGGCCCGCCGCCGAGGAAGGACCAGATGTGGCGGCGCCGCTGGTAGGCCGCGGCGTACACCGTGTCCGGATCATCCGGCGCGAACTCGAGATCGGTGGCGCCAGTGTCGGGACCGAGGTCCAGGACGCGCGTCCAGGTCACGCCGCCGTCCTCGGTGCGATAGACCCCCCGTTCACCCCCGCCGTTCCAGAGCGGCCCCTCGGCCGCGACCAGCACCGTGTCCCCATCTCGAGGATCCACCAGGATCCGGCCGATGTGGTCCGAGCCGTCGAGCCCCATCTTCTCCCACGAGCCCCCGGCGTCGCGGCTCCGGTACACGCCGTCGCCCCACCCGACATGACGGCCGCTCACGTTCTCGCCGGTGCCCACCCAGACGACCTCGGGATTCGTGGGATCGAGGGCGACGACGCCGATCGAGTAGGAGCGCTCCCCATCGAAGATCGGTTTCCAGGTCGTCCCCGCGTTTTCGGTCTTCCACACGCCGCCGGATCCGACGGCCACGTACCAGGTCGAGCGGCGCTCGGGATGGACGACGATGTCGGCGATCCGGCCGCCCATGAGCGCCGGGCCGATCCCGCGCAGCTTCAGCCCGGAGATCGCCTTCGCCATCGCGGCGGGACCGTCCTCGGCCTCCTGCGCTGCGACCGGGGCCGCCACGCCGACGGCGAGGATGGCGAGACCGGCGAGAAGAATCCAGAGACTCGGGAAGATTCGGGACATGGACGCAGTCCTCCTGCCCGCGAATGCTAAGGAGTCCGCGGCGATGCTCCGTCGGGCGGCGCGCAGTTTCCCCTCCGGGTTGCTCCAGACCGGGACCGGGATGGCGCAGCCTGGCGCCGCGTCCATGGAGCGCCGGGCCTTTCTCCGGGTGGGGCCCTCCAGACTGGCGCTACGAGAGGCGCAGCCGGGTTCGCGTCGGGAATTGCCGCTCTGGAGAGCGGCGCTCCATAGGAATTGCCGCTCTGGAGAGCGGCGCTCCATACGAACGGCGCTTCACATTGCCGGCGCGCCGGGCTCCCGCCCGGCACGCGTACGCCGGCGACGCCGAGATCCTGCCCGGCAGATTGCCGGCGCGCCGGGCTCCCGCCCGGCACGCTTACGCCGGCGACGCCGAGAAACAGCGCGAATTGCCGCTCTGGAGAACCCCTACCGGAAGAAACCGGAGCGCCCCATACGAGGTCGCGCCGTTGCCGGGGCGCCGGGCTCCCGCCCGGCACGCGTACGCCGGCGACGCCGAGATCCTGCCCGGCCGATTGCTTGCCGGCGCGCCGGCAGGCGTTCCGCCTACATGCCCCAGACGGTGACGACGCCCGCGCCCGCTCCCTCCTCGCGCCGGAAGATCCGATCCTCCCAGCTCCGGCCCTCCCGCCGGTCGAACACCACCAGGTGCCCCGCCTCGGTCCCGGCCCGGTCCATGTAC
>JAJEAO010000083.1 GCA_022822745.1 Acidobacteriota bacterium | reverse complement strand
GCGAAGTTCGAACTCGGCCCGGCCCATGCCGCCCCCGGCGCTGCCTGAACTTGCTTCCGTGTCCTGTCCGGTCGTTTCCTGTCCAGAGGGACCGGACTGTCGCCGCTGCCGGTCCGCATCGGCCGCCGCCTGCTGGCTCTGCCGGTCGGTTTCGTCGCTGAAGCGCCCGTCGAGCGACCGGCCCGTGCGGTCGTCCACGGGCTGCGGCGGCGTGGGGGCGCCTTCCTCGGCCGCCTCGTCGGGACCCGACAGCGACGAGGAAAACAGCAGTCCGGCCACGAGCACGGTCATCAGGGCGATCCCGGCTTTCGTGACGAAGCCGCCCGGCAACGCGCCCTTCGGCTCCTTCATCCACTGCTTCCAGCGGCTCATCTCGAACCCTCCGCGGGCTCGAACCGCCAGCGCAGCCGCTTGTCGCCGATCTGGAGCCACCCGTCGGCCAGAACGCGGCGGGCGACGTAGAGGCCGTCCTCGGTGAGGTCGTAGGCGACCAGGCTCGGTTCGCCGTCCCGGAGTTCGTAGAGCGCCGGAGACTCCTGTGCGCGCGAGCGGAGATAGGTGAACTCCCCGTCGTGCCACATCGCCTCGACCCGGAACGGCCGCTCGGACGCTCCCCGGTCCAGCCGGTACTCGAACCGGAGCCGCTCGGGGTAGACGGCACGGAACGCCTCGATCTCGGCAGCCGCCCGCTCCCACGTCGCGGCGATCCCGGCCTCGGCCTCCTCGCGGGCCAGCCGTGCGGCATCGGCAGCTTGGGCCGCCATCTCGCGGTAGGTGGCGACCTCGCTCCGGGCGACGAACCCGGGTGCGCCGGACAGCGCCGCCGCCTCCGCGCCCGCCTCCACGCGGACCACGAGATGCGGTGGCTTCTCACCGCTCTCCGATACGAGGAACGAGTAGATGCGCCCGGACTCGCATACGAGCGCGACATTCGTCGCGGCGTCCTCGGCGAGCGGCTTGAGGTACGCGACGTTCGCCGCGCCGGTCAGGTGCCAGTACTCGGCGTCGCCGGTCACGAAGTCGAGGACCCGCTCTCCGGCCGGGAGCACGATGACCGTGGTATGACGCACGCGCGCGCGAAGCCGGGGGATCCGCTCTTCGCCTTCCTCCGGCAGGGGCACGCGCAGATAGGCAGCATCGCCGTTCGCTTGCTGCGCAGCGGCCTCGCAGGGAAGCGCCGTCAGAAGCAGCGTCAGCAGGACGATGACGATCCCGAGCAGTATCGCCGCGGTTGGGGTTGCTTTCATGGTGTTCACGTCCTCTCGGTTGGTGGGGTGGGGTGGGTTCGGCCCGCGAGCGCTTCGAGCGCCCGGACCAGTCCGTGCCTCGCCACGGCTTCGGCCCGCCTCTCGGCGTCCAGGGGCGAGGAGGTGTAGAGCCAGTAGCTCTCGGGATCGACTTCAAGCCGAAGGACGGCCGCCTCGTCCGGGCGGCGGAGGTAGAGCTCACGCTTGGGCGTCAGCGCCCGGATCCGGTCGACCTCCGAGTCGTTCAGCCGGAACAGCGTTCCGGCCTCGTCGGGCAGTTCGGCGTTGGCGAGGAACAGCTTGGTCGGGATCGATTCGAGAAGGGCCGATGCGCCCGGCGTTCCCGTCACGTCCACGGCGGACTGTGTGGCGAGCACGAGCGCGGCGTTCTTCTTCCGCCACGTCTTGGCCGCCTCGGCCAGGTAGTTCAGCACGGCGGGGTCCTGCATGTACCGCCACGCCTCGTCCACGACCATCAGCTTGAGCCGCCCGGTCTCGGTCGGATCCTCGATCTCAAGCCGCATCCGTTCCAGCAGGTACGAGAGCGCCGCCTCGCACAGGTCCGCGTGCTCGGCCGCCCCCGCCAGGTCGATCACCTGCCAGTCCCGGAACTCGATGTCCGCCGCGCCCGCCGGGGGGTTGTCGAAGAACGCGCCCCACGCGCCGCCCTCCGTCCAGCGGCTCAGCGCGGGCCACATCGCGGCCGGGAGCGAACCCGCCAGCACGCTGAGCGTCCGGCGCTCGGCCCCGAGCGCGTAGAGGTCCTCAATCCGCGCGCGGATCTCGCTCGTGTCCGCGCCGTCGGCCTCGTACCCTCCCAGCTTCAGCAGCCGGAGCGCCCAGCCCGTGAGGAACTGGAACGTCCTCGTGGTCGGGGGAAGCGCGAAGGGCTGGAGCCGGAGCGTCGGCTCCGCCTCGCCGGGCGCGAGCTCCAGGTACCGGCCCCCGAGAAATCGGGTCAGCCAGCGGTACGAGCCGCCCAGGTCCAGGATCAGGACGCGCGGATCGTACTTGAGCGCCTCGACCAGCAGGAAGTTCAGGGTGAAGCTCTTGCCCGAGCCCGTCGCGCCCAGGACCAGCGTGTGGCCCACGTCACCCGCGAACAGGTCGTAGCGGTACGCCGTGCGCCACGGCGTCTCGAACACCGCCAGCGGCTCGCGGTCCAGATGGCGACTCCTTCTGTTCCCCCTCGGCGGCCCGAACACGGGCGCGAGGCACGCGGCGAGGCCGGCCGATACGAACACCTTCCGCACCTGCCGCTTGCGCGGCTGGGCCGGAAGCCGGGCGAACCACGCGGGAAGCTGGCCGTAGCCCTCCCGGATCACCTTCGCGTCGTGCGCGGCGAACAGGCGGCGAACGTCCCCGTCCAGCCGTTCGATCCCTTCGAGTTCGCCGTGGAGCGCAACGGTCAATGACGCCACGCCGTAGGCCACGCCGTCGGCCTCGAGTTCGACCAGCGCCGCTCCCAAGCGGTCCGACTCGGCGGCCGCAGCCGAATCCACCATCGCCGCCGCCGTGCCCTGAGCGTCCTGCGCGTGCGCCATCATCGAGTAGCGGCGCGAGAAGTAGTGGCGCTGCGCGCTCCGGATCCGCCGCCGCGCAGCCTCGACCGCCCACGGCCGCCATTCGAGCGAGACGGTCGCCACCGCGTCCAGGCAGTAGAGGTCCCGGAGCAGGTTCGCGTGGGCCTGACCGGGCGGCGACAGGAGCGAGTAGAGGATCACGGGCTCGCCGTCGAGCCTCAGGTGCGAGCGCTCCGCTTCAAGTTCCGACAGCGCGAGCCGCCAGTTCATGCCGCTCCCCGTCGCGCCGTCCCAGAAAGTACCGGGGCGGTTGATGAGCTCGGAGAGGAGGCGGGACGCTTCCAAGGCGTTCAGCATCTCGACCGGCGTGTGTTCGGCGACGAGCGAGCGGCCCGCGTCGATCATCGCCCGGAACCGGCCCGCCGCCGCCTCGATCTCCGAGGCCAGATAGGTCGTGGCCGTCTTGCCGCCACGCTTGCGAAGTCGCTTGAGCCGCGACAGCGGTCCCGTCCCGGAACCCTTCCCAACCGGACGAAGGCCCGGGTCGTGCGACCAGACCACGAACGCTTCGAGCCGCTGGACGCGCTCGGCGAGAAACGCGCTTCGCTTGCGGCCCGATAGGGACGCGATGTCCGAACCGCCATCGTCCGGACCCTCGGCGAGGCTGGGACGCCGGAGCATGTGGAACTGGAGGCGTGTGTCGGAACCGAGCCCCGACATCATCCGCTGCCAAAGTCCCAGCACGCGGTCGATCTGCTCCGGCGTGCGACCGTCCGCCGCGGCGGGCCGGATCCGGCCCGCCGCCACCAGCTCGCCCGAACGGGTCAGGCAGGTGCGGCCGTCGTCGAGCCAGCCCCAGTAGGGCAGTTCCTCGGCCAGCGAGCCCGCCGCCTCGTAGGCCCGGCGTTCGTCCGCGACCCTCATTCGCCGCGCCCCCGGACACGCAAGTGCCAAGGCTCGTCCGCCCACTTGCCCGCATCGTACCGCGCCGGATAACGGGCGGCGTTCCGCAGCACGGCGAGCATGGACGGGTCCCTCCGGCCCGCGAGCCAGCCCGCGCCGTAGCAACCGCCGAACACCATGCCGCCCGCCACGAGCGAGGCCGTCGCGTTCCACACCGCGACCGCGAGCGTCGCGCCCAGCAGGAACAGTCGCCGCTCCACGCCCAGCACCGTCAGCGGACGGTTGAGCGCCGCGTATCCGGCCCAGCGAGTGACTCCCCGCATCAGAACAGCCAGCCCAGGAAGTTCACCGCGCCCACGGCCATCCCGATCCCGAAGATGATCCCAGCCAGCGTGCGCTTGCTCCCGCCCTCGCCGAACGCGAACATCAGCCCGCCCACCACGATCGCGATCAGCGACAGCCCGCGCGCGATCGGTCCCGTGAACTGCGTCTGAAGCTCGGTCACCGCGTCCACCCACGGGCTCGTGCCCTGCGCGTTGAGCGCACCGGGCGTCAGCATGAGCAGCACGGCCCACGCAGCCGCCCGCATCGTCTTCAGCAACGTTCTCATCGTTCTCCGTCCTTTCCCTGATGGTTCGTGGACGACGGTCTCTCCGACGTCCTGCCCGCCGAGATCCGGTTGCGGACCCACTCGTCGATCTCCGCCTCGATCCAGCCGACGCCGTACTTGCC
>JAJEAO010000031.1 GCA_022822745.1 Acidobacteriota bacterium | reverse complement strand
GTCCCGAAGTCGCATCAGAAGGGTGCGCAAGCGGCTCTGTACCGCCTCGCGTCCGGCCAGGAAGGGCGGCATGCCACCCGCGCCCGGCTGGAACGGCCCCAAGGGATCCCACGAGGTCATGTTCGGAGTCTCTCCCTGTTCTTTTCGGGCGAGGGCGGCATCGGACTTGTCGGATCCGTGCGACCGTGCAGATTCCAATCTGGAACCGCTCCTCGGCGATCCGACCAGGTGACGGCTGTCGGCGCGCGCCCGCCTCCGCCTCCCGAACCGCCGCCTCCACGACATCCAGCGCCCGCTCCACCGATCCCGCGTCGAAGCGGGCCAGCTCCTCTCCCGCGGTCACCGCATCTCCCGGCTGGACGCCGAGTTCCAGCAGGCGGGCCGTGAACGGGGCCGGCGCCACTCCGCGACGCTCCCGGACCACCACCCCGCTGTGACCGGCGCGCCGCATCGTCCACGCCCCGCGCCGTGCGGCGAACACCGGATCCGGCGGGTCCGCTGACTACTCCGCGGGAGCGAACTCGAGGATGTAGTCCATCAGACTCGGGATGCCGGGCTCCCACCCGGGCATGGGGCTCGTACCCCAGATGAAACCCAGGTCCGAGAGGGCGCCCTCGGCCGCCCGGCCCGCCGCCGCGTCGGTCGTACCGAGCCCTGTGCGAATCGCAGCCTCGACCTCGGAGTGGTTCAGGAAGCCGCTGCTCTGGAAGACCGCCGCGACCGATCGGGCGACCTGCAGGAGCTCCCGTTTCCGGAGCTCCTCGTAGCGCTGACGGTAGTAGTGCCCCTTCCGGTCCTCGAAACCGGGGAGGGCGGCTTCGAGTACGCCCATGGTCACTCGACCCGGTCCGCCCGGAGGGGCCGCGTTCTTCCAGAGAAGATCACCCAGAACCTGGATGAAGAAGGGATACCCATGGCTCAGCCGCTCGACCTCAGTGACGACCGCCTCTGCGACCGGAACCCCATGCGCCGTGAACGGCCGAACGAGAGCCTCGCGGGTGGCCGAACCATCCAGCCGCCCGATCCGGAGCTGCTCGGAGCGGCTCCAGAAGGACGCGCCCATCGCATTCAGGTGGCCCTCGATGTTCGGAGTCCCGGCCAGAACGAGAAGAAAGGGATGGCGCTGCCGAACCCGCTGGCTGGCGTTCACGAGTGCTCGTCCGACGGCCAGATCGAGCGTGTGCGCCTCGTCCATGATCAGGAGGAGCGGACTCCTTCGGGCCCGCGCCGCGAGGATGCGGTCCACGGCCGGCGGCGCCCCCGTCTTCCCGGGCCTCCAGGAGATCCCGAATCCCGCGACTTCCTCCGGTGTGAAGCGATCCCACCAGCTCTGTGGCGCCACCAACTCCGAGAGACGAACGGCGCTCGGAACCTCGCTCGGCAGCAGGACGAGCGTCTCCACGCACTCCACATCGGCTGCTGCGCTCTCGAGCCAGCCCAGGAGCGCTGTCTTCCCGTTGCCGCGCGGGCCGTAGAGGATCACCTCCGCGGGCAAAGGGCCGCGATCCCGCAGCCGACTCAGAAGAGCGCGAAAGTGTCCCTGCTCGACCTCACGGCCGGCGAGATAGGGCGGCATCCCGCCCGCGCCCGGCTGGAACGGTCCCAAGGGGTCCCACGAGGTCATGCTCGCAGTCTATCCCCGCTGTAGTCGGGCAGGGAACGGCATCGCGCCGTGCGGAAGGGCTCTCTGCTCAAGCCGTACTGTCCGTGCCGCAGTCCGCCCCCCACCGGGAGAACGGGTGGAGAGCGGCGGGCCATAGGATGTGCCCGGCGTTGCTGGTGCCGCTCTGGAGAGCGGCGCTCCATACGGAAGCGCCCGCCACCCCGAGGGGTGACGGGCCCTGTGGCGTCTTCCCGAGGTGTGTTCCCTCAGGAGGGCGGCACTCCGATCAGAAGCTGAAGCGGGCGCTGAGACCGATCGTGCGGCCCTGGATCCACTCGATCGTGGTCCGATACTGACTGCCGGCCCGCATGATGAAGTTCGTCTCCGACGCGTTGTTCAGCGCGTTGAAGACATCCAGCATCACCTCCAGGCTCCCGAAGTCGCCCACCGCAAGAGACTTGTCCACGCGGAGGTCCACGATCGAGACGTTGTCCGAGGTGCGGTTGCCGAGGTCGTCCAGGAAGATGGTCTGGGTTCCGACGTTCCCGATGCCCACACTCAGGAGAGGCGCCCACGGGAAGCCGCTGACCAGGCGAAGCGTACCGGCGACACCGACGTCATGGGGCAACACATAGCGGCCGGCGCCCTTGAACTGCCAGTTGCTGACGCTCTGGATCAGCGGGACAAAGCCGTACTGGTAGGTCCAGCCCACACCGACCGGGTCGGTCGTGAGCGGGCTCGTGCTCTGGCCCGGGGTCCGCCCTTCGTTCCGCCACTGGTAATCGAAGTAGGCGTTCCAGAAGAAGTTGTTCCGGAACCGCTTGTTCACGCCCAGCGAGAGGGTGGTCCAGTTGAAGTCAGCCTCGCCGTCCGGCACGTTGGTGATGAGGTTCTGGCTCGTCGGAGCGCCGTCAGGAAGGTCGTACACCGTGATGAGGCTGCCGGCGAGTCCGTCCGGGCAGGAGTCCGGGCACGGAACCTGCTTCTGGTTGGTCAGCTTGCCGGCGCGGGCGATGTTCAACGGCTCCAAGAACGCACCGGTCTGGCGCTTGTGAACCAACGAGGCGCGGAACCCGAGGTCGGCGCCGATCTGCTGCTCGAACGAGCCGCTGACCTCGTCCACGTAGGGTTGCGTGGTGTTTGGGTCAACTTCTGCGCCAACGGGAGGCTGGCTGAAGTCCTGGCCGAGGCCGGCGCCGGTGCTGCCGCCGAGACGGGCTCCCAGCTCGCTCACGCCGTCGAAGAGACCATTCATGTTCTGATCGAGGAACTCGTAGGTGACGGACTTGTTACCGCCTGGGTTCGTGCTTTGCCATCCGCTGTTCATGTTGTGGTAATAGCGTCCCCAGTAGCCCTTGACCACGCTCCGGCCCTCGCCGGTCACGTCATAGGTGAAGCCGACTCGCGGAGCGATGTTCCACCAACTGATGACGTTGCTGTTGGCGTCGACCTGAGCACCCGGGCCGAACAAGAGGGGCAGGGCCGCCGCCACGTTGGCGTCAATGTCGGCGATTTCGCGGAGGCATCCGAGCGCCGCGTCGCAGGGGCCGCCGGGAGTGTTGTTCGAACCGAGGTAGCCGATCCGCTGGCTTCCGAAACGCACGCCGGCGTTGAGCGTCAGGCGGTCCGACAGCGTCCACACGTCCTGGAAGTAGGCATCAACGTGGGTGTTCCGGTCGTAGTTGAAGTTCGGGAAGCTCTGGAAGTGGATCTCGTTCACGTTGTGGGGCCGCGCGGGCTCCTGCGCGCTGTTGTCGAGGTAGCGGACCGCGCCCGAGTTCGCGTTCCAGCCGAACTGCCGCTCGTCGATCTGCATGTCCCAGCCGAACTTGAAGTCGTGGCTCCCGCTCTCGGTCGGGAGGTAGTAGTTGAACTGACCGGTCGTGTGCGGCTTCCAGCGGTTGAAGGTGAACGGCCGCCAACCCGCGCCGGACCAGAAACTGGTTCCCGAGTCGTAGCGCGGCGGGTCGGTGGCGGGGTCCACCGCCGGGGTCATCGGCCAGCCGAACCCGAAGTGGTTCACCTGGATGTTGCTGTAGAGCCGGTCGCTCCAGACCCGCTGCCACTCGGCCTTGTGGAGCCAGCTCCACGAATCCTGCGCGAGGATGGACGTGGCCGGGCGGTTGGCGGCGAGCTCGCGGAATGGCTTCTGCTTCAGCGACCAATGGTGGAAGGTGATGAACTGGTCGCGGTCGGTGATCTGCCAGTTCGCCTTGGCGGTGAACATGTCGAAGTCGCCGAGGTCGGTGCCTTCCGACTCGGGCTGCCCAGAGATGATCCGGTCGATGACGAACCGGTTGTAGGCGACGTAGAACCACGCCTTGTCCCGGATGATCGGGCCGCCCAGGTCGATGTGCGCTTCGTAGAACTCGATCACCGGCGCCGAGGTGCCGCCCCGACTCGTGAGGTCGCTGGTGATGTTGTCGGCGATCATGTCCGGGGGCTCGTAGGCGAAGTGCTCGGTGCCGGAGAAGTCGTTCCCGCCGCTCTTCCACACGGCGTTCACCGTGGCGCCCGGGGTGTTCGACTCCACGTCCGCGCCCTGCGCGGACACCTGGAACTCGCCGATCGCGTAGAAGTCGTAGTAGCCGCCGGCGCCGCCGGTTCCCTCGGTCGTGTTCACGCCGTCGTTGATGATCCGGTTCTGGCCGCGGACTCCGAAGGTCTCGTAGCCGGACTGCTGGCTCTTGTGGGAGCCGCCCACGTCATAGCCGCGCATCCGGACGCCGGGGCTCTGCTGGAGCACCGCCCACATGTCGGTCGCGGAGGGGACATCCTCGAGCTGGGTCGTGTCGAAGGTCGCGGAGACGCCAGTCGTCTTCACGTCCACGACGGGAGATTCGCCCGTCACCGTCACGGTCTCCGCGACGGTGGCGATGTCCATCGTGGCGTTGATCTCGAAAGTCGAGCCGCCAACGACGGTGACGTCCTCGAAGACGACCGTCTGGAAGCCGCCGAGGGAGAAGGTCAGATTGTAGGAGCCGCCCACGAGCTGCGCGAACCGGTAGGAGCCGTCAACGTCGGTGACCGCCGACCGGGCCGCGACCAGCTCAGCCGACTCCAGGGTCACCGTCACTCCGGGGAGGACGAGCCCCTGGGCGTCGTTGGCGGTGCCTTCGAGTCGCCCGTAGATCTGCTGGCTGAAGGCCGAGGCCGGCCACGCCAGCAGCAGGGTAAACAGTACGAGTTTTCTCATGCTTGCTGATGCTCCTTGAGCGATGGGGAAAACTGAGAGCGCGGGGCGCGGATCGGCGCGCCGGCGCACGGCGGCGATGGCTCGCCGTCAGCGCCTCCGGAGCAACGCCGGGACCAGGAAACGCCGCTCGCTTCGGTCCGCTGCCACGACCTTATGGGTCAATGACTTACGGAATCGTCAGCCGACCGGCGCTCCTCTCTGGCTCCAGAAAACCTGACTGAGGTTCGGTTTTTTGAAGCCGGAATTCGCGATTATCCCGAAATCGGGGCTTTCCTGTCAACGGTCACGGGTTCGCTGGCGGAGCGGCGCCGGATCCTTCGCGGCTCGCCCTTTTCGCTCGAGGCTCCCGCATGGCGCCAGCCACGGGTTCCGGGGGCGACTGTATGGTGCGGCCATGGTCCATCGTGGGGTCCGTCGTCGCCTGCCGGTCGGGCTCCAGACCCTCGCCAAGCTGCGCGGTCCCGGCGCCGACTGCTACTACGTGGACAAGACCGCGTTCCTCCGTCGGATGGTGGGCGAGGGCAGCCATTACTTCCTGTCCCGGCCCCGGCGCTTCGGGAAGAGCCTCCTGGTGGACACGATCCGGGAGCTCTTCGAGGGGAATCGGAACCTCTTCGCCGGGCTCGCGATCGAGCCGCACTGGGACTGGGGTGCGCCGCGCGCAGTCGTGCTGCTCGACTTCGCCGCCGGCGACTACGGGCAGCCGGGTTTTCTCGAACGGTCGGTGACGGCGCAGCTCGCGGCGCGCGAGGAGGCGGCGGGACTCGCGCCCTGCGAAACCGATCCCTCGATCCGGCTCTCGAACCTGATCCGCAGGCTCCGGGAGCAGACGGGGCGGCGGGTCGTCGTGCTGGTGGACGAGTACGACCGGCCCATCCTCGACCCCCTGATCGAGGGCGGCGGACCGCGCTCCGCCCGGCGGGAGACCGCGCTGGCGAACCGGAACTTCCTTCGCGGGCTCTATTCCGTCGTCAAGGAGTCCGACCGGCACATCCGCTTCAGCTTCCTCACCGGCGTGAGCCGGTTTTCGCCCGGCGCGAGCCGGTCTTCGAACGTCAGCCTGTTCTCCGGCCTGAACACCCTGGAGGACATCACGCTCGCCCCGGAGTACTCGGCCATCTGCGGCTGCACCGAAGACGAGATCGACGCCGTGTTCGCGCCGGAGCTCGTCGGGCTGGACCGGGAGGCGATCCGGGACTGGTACAACGGCTACTGCTGGAGAGGCCCGGAACGGGTGTACAACCCCTTCGGCCTGCTGAAGCTGTTCCGGAGCCGGGAATTCGGCTCCCACTGGTTCGAGACCGGTTCTCCGGCATTCCTCGTGGAGACGCTGGTCCGCCGCCGGTTCGCCGCGCCGGAACTCGAGGGCCTCGTGGTGAACGACGCCGACCTCGCCGCGTTCGATGTGGAGCACATCAGCGCGAGAGCGCTCCTCTTCCAGACCAGCTATCTGACGATCCGCGAAGAGCGCATGGATCGGGTGGGCCGACGGGAGTACGTCCTCGGCTATCCCAACCGGGAAGTGCGCACCGGGCTGAACCAGAGTCTCCTGCGCTTCATGGCGGGGAATCCGGCGCAGGGGCGGGCGCCCGAGGCTCGGGCGCTCGACCTGCTGGAGGCCCGGGATGCTGACGGGCTGCGGCGACTGTTTCACGCGTTCTATGCCAGCATCCCGCATCAGTGGCTCCAGCACGGCGACATCGCGAACTACGAGGGCTACTACGCCGGACTCTTCTTCACCTACTTCACCGCGCTGAACGTGCCCCTCGCGGCCAAGGAGAACACGAACCGGGGCCGGCTGGACATGTCGGCGCGCTTCGCCGGGCGCGTCTTCGTGTTCGAGTTCAAGGTGGTGGAACGCGCCGGGGAAGTGGCGGTGATGGCGCAGTTGCGGGAGCGGCGCTATGCGGACCGGTACCGGGGACTCGAGGAACCGGTGCACCTGGTCGCCGTGGAGTTCAGCCGCGAGCGACGGAACGTGGTGCGGATCGAGATCGAGGACGCCTGATCAGGAAGCGCCCCGGTTGTCCTGCTGGGGACTGCCCACCACCGCGAGGCGCGGCCGGCTTCGCATCGTGAATTGCCGCTCTGGAGAACCCCTACCGGGAGAACCGGGGCGCTCCATACGAATTGCCGCTCTGGCAGCGTGCCGGGCAGAGCCGCTACCGCGAGAACCGGCCCGGCGCGCCGGCAATGTGCCGGCCGCGAAGCGCACGCGCTTCCTCCTCGCCGAAGTCGCGGAGGGCCCGGTCCACCCCGGGCTCCCGCATAGACTCCGGGCCCGTGGAAGCCCCCCTCCCCCTCCGGACCGCAGGATCGGCCCTCGTCGCGAACCCGCTGCGCACCGTGCTCGCCCTCACCGGGCTGGTCATCGGCGTGGCCTCGGTGATCACGATGGCGGCGCTCGGAACCGGGGCCCGGGCGGCGGTGGCCGACGATGTGCGCTCGGCGGGGACGAACATCATCGTGGTCCGCGCCGGGAACTACATCCGGGGCGGGGACGCGGTGAACATCCCCTCCGGGTTCGGACGAGCCGACACGCTCACGGTCGGGGACGCGGAGGCGATCGAGGGACTGGCCGATGTGGCGCAGGTGAGCCCGGTGATCGAGGACCGGGCGGCGCTCCAGTCCCGCGACGGCCGGGGGTTCGCCCCGATCCACGGCGTCTCCGAGGCCGGGTCCGTCATCCACCAGGTCCGCCTCCTCGACGGAGATCACTTCGACGCCGGGGACATGACGGCGGCGCGGCCGGTGGCGCTCATCTCCGGCCCCGTGGAGCAGGATCTCTTTCCCGGCGGCTCGGCCGTGGGAGAGCGGATCGTCTTTCGCGAGACCGAGTTCGAGGTCGTCGGCGTGTACCAATCGGCTGACCGCCGGCTGGCGGAGTCCGTGCTCGTGCCCTGGCCTGTCCTCCAGCCCCTCGTGGGGCGGGACTACCTGCAGGCGATCTGGATCTCCACGGAACGCGCCGGGGACGCCTCGGCGGTGGCGCGCGCGGTCACGAACCTGCTCCGGGAGCGGCACGAGCTGACCCGGGCCGCGCCCCCCGCGGAGTCGTCGGCGCCGCACGCCTTCCGCCGGGGCGCTCGACTGCCGGACGACTTCGTGGTGCGCACCCAGGCGACCTCGGCGCTCACCCAGGGTCTCTACACGACCGCCGCGGCCTTCGTGCTGGCCTCCATGCCCAAGCTGGACGAAGTCACCTCCGAGGAGATGGTCGGGACGCTGAACCGCGCGACGTCCACGATGACGCTGCTGCTCGGCGCTCTCGCCGGCGTCTCGCTCATCGTGGGCGGCGTGGGCATCATGAACGTGATGCTCCTCGCCGTGACCGAGCGCACCCGGGAGATCGGCCTGCGTCTCGCGGTGGGAGCCAGGAAACGGGACGTCCTGTGGCAGTTCCTCGCCGAAGCGGTGGGACTCGCGCTCCTCGGGGGGCTGTTCGGGACCGCGCTCGGGGGTGTTTCCTCGGCGGTGGTCGAGAGTCTCTTCGGCTGGAGAACGGTGATCCCGCCGGAGGCGCTCGGCGCGGCGGCGGGGCTCGCGATGGGGGTCGGAGTGTTCTTCGGCTGGTATCCGGCTCGGCGGGCCTCCCGCCTCGACCCGATCGTCGCGCTCCGCTCCGAGTAGTAGATTCCCGTGCGGCCGCCGCGCCGCCGGCCTTGGCGCCATCCTCCCGGCGACTGTCGACGCCGCCGGCCATTCTCAAGATGTTCGACCTCGGATACCGTTTCTTCAACACCGCCGGGCCGATGATCCCGGAGATCCACTACCAGATCCCGCCGCTTTCCCGGGTGGAGCTTCCGGAAGTGCTCCCCCTCGTGCGGGAGGGGAAGTACTTCGTCCTCCACGCGCCCCGGCAGACGGGGAAGACCTCGTGTCTGTTCGCGCTGCGGGATCTGCTGAACAGCGGTGAAGCGGGTCGCTGGCGGGCCGTCTATGTCAACGTCGAGACCGGCCAGGCCGGGCGGGAGGACACGGCGCGGGCCGTGAGAACAGTCCTCGGGAGCCTCGTCAGGGAGGCTCGAACGACGCTCGACGATGCGTTCCCGTCCAGCGTGTGGCGCGATGCGCTCGAAAGCTACGGCCCGGACGGCGCGATCGAGGCGGTGCTGAGCCAGTGGGCCGCGGCCGATCCCGTGCCGCTCGTGGTGATGATGGATGAGATCGATTCTCTCGTGGGCGACACGCTGATCTCGATGCTCCGCCAGTTGCGCTCCGGCTACGGAAGGCGCCCCCGCGGGTATCCGCACAGCGTCATCGTCTGCGGCGTCCGGGATGTCCGCGATTACCGCATCCGATCCACCGAAGGAAAGGCCTTCCTCGGTGGCAGCGCCTTCAACATCCACTCCGAATCGCTGCGCCTCGGCGACTTCACCGAAGCCGAAACCCGGGCGCTCCTCGGGCAGCACACCGCCGAGACCGGCCAGGAGTTCGAGGATCGCGCGCTCGAAGCGATCTGGGATCTTTCCCGGGGACAGCCCTGGCTCGTCAATTCGCTCGCCTACCACGCGTGCTTCCGGGACCGCGCCGGCAGGGATCGGAGCCAGCCGATCCCGGCTTCCCGGATCTTCGAGGCGAAGGAAGAGATGGTCCTGAAGCAACGGACCCATGTGGATCACCTCGCCCACAAGCTGCGGGAAGAACGGGTCCGCCGGGTCGTGGAGCCGCTGCTGAGCGGCGGCGGTGTCGAGACGCGGCTCCAGGAGGACGATGTCGCCTATGTCCGGGATCTGGGCCTCATCGCCCGTGGCCTTCCCCTCCGCATCGCGAACCCGATCTACCGGGAAGTCATCCCGCGGAACCTCGGATCCGTGGTCGAGCCGACGCTCCCGCACGAGACGGCGTGGTACGTGGACGAATCCGGCGCCCTCGAGGCCGGGAAGCTGCTGGAAGCGTTTCAGGAGTTCTTCCGGCAGCACTCGGAGCACTGGGTGGACGCGTTCCAGTACCGGGAAGCGGGGCCGCAGCTTCTGCTGCAGGCCTTCCTCCACCGGGTGGTGAATGCGGGCGGGCGCATCGAGCGGGAGTACGGCCTCGGGCGGATGCGGACCGACCTGCTCATCGTCTGGCCGCGTTCCGGAGACATCCCGGACGCCGCTCGCCAGCGCATCGTGATCGAGTGCAAGGTGATCCGCGGGAGCCTCCAACGGACGCTCCGGCAGGGGCTCGATCAGACGCGCCAGTACATGGATCGCTGCTCCTCGGCGGAGGGGCACCTGGTGCTCTTCGACCGCTCGGCGGAGAAGTCGTGGGCGGAGCGGATCTTCCGGCGGGAGGAAACCGCCGGTGGAGCGCCGGTGACGGTCTGGGGGATGTAGAGGCTGACTACGGTTCCGGCGGCGTCTCGGGAACGTCGGCCCCCGGAAGCGGCAACCCGGTGTGGGGATCCACGGTCGGCGGCTCCATGATGAAGGGCACCTCGATCTCGTAGGGGGCGCCCTCGAAGGAGAACCACACGATCGCGGCCGCCTCCTCGCCCGCCTCGACCGGTCGGCCGCTCGCGATCCAGGCCTCGCCGAAGTCGTCAATCCGGGGGCGGAGCGGCTCGAGATCCTCCTCGCCTTCCGGGCCGGGAGGGCCGCGGCGGACCGTGATGCGGACCCCTTCGGCGACGGCGGCGGGCAGCTCGCTGCGCATGGCGTCGGAGAAATAGATGGCGTGCTCGCCGTCGGCGCCGAGCACGACCTCGAAGTGGAGGTCGCCGTGCATGAACACGTAGCCGCCGTAGCGGGGGGTGTGGTCTCCGTGCGCCATCATCGCCATCCCCGCGTCGGGCGCGGCCTCCTCGGGCGGAGCCTCCGAACCTCCGCCGCACGAGGCGGCGAAAGCGCCGAAGACCAGCCAGCCGACGGCGAAACGCATCATCGGGACAGCACCTCCACGAGTTCCCGCGGGCTCATCGCCTGCTCGACGAGCCGAATGACGGTCGCGAAACGGTCCGCGGGCGACAGGCGGGCGTCGGCGAGCGGTTTGAGCGCGGTGGCGAGCATCGGATCGGCGGAAGGACGGACCAGAGCGTACCCGCCGAACCGGTCGGCGTGGGCAAGGAGCGCGTGCGGGTCGGGGGCGAGCGCCTCGAAGTCGAGCGCGCGCATCGCGGTGAGCCGGTCCAGCTCGCCGTCGAGATAGCGCGCCAGGATCCACGCCACGACCGGCTCCAGGGTCCGGAGCGCCGCCTCCTCGGGATCTTCCGGCGCGAGAAGCTCCATCGTGGCCGAGAGAGTCTCGAAGACCGCCGTGCGCGGGTCGTAGAGGGGGACGACGCCGGTCTCCGGCCAGCCGGTCGCCCGATGGTGAGCGTGGGCGGCGGCCGCCTGGAGATGGTGGCCGGGAACGCCCTCGTGGCAGGCGAGCCGCTCCAGCTCGGCGGGGTTCAGCGCCATCCCGCGCGCCATCTCCAGATCTCCGGCCCCGGCCCCCCGGAAGCGATAGAACGGCGTCGGGCCGCGGGGTCGCCCCATGGCCTCCGCGGGCGGGATCCAGCGGATCCGGAGCGGCTCGAGCCCGAAGGGCAGGTCGCCCGGAGGCATCGCGCGCTCGCGGCAGCGCGCCAGCGCCTCGCGGAGGAGCGGCTCGAAGTCGGTCGCCGAGGCGGCCCGGCGTTCGTAGCGGCGCCGGACCCGCACGACGAGAGGAGCGATGCCCGGGATCTCGCGGTCCACGTGGAAGTGAAGGCGCTCCAGGTCGGGCGTGGGGAACTCCGCCTCCAGTCCGAACATGACTTCGAGCTGCTCCCGCACCGGAACGGACTCCCCGAGCAGCACCGCGGCCCGGACCTCCAGAGCGCGGGACGAGGCGGCGATCCGGCGGACGCGGTGCTCCTCGCCGCCCCGCGCGCCGGTGGCGGCGGCCTCGGCCAGCCACGCCGCCCGCTCCCGGATTTCCGCGAGAGACCAGGGCGGCGGATCGGGAGGGCTTTCGAGGAAGACGAGGTCGACGTAGAGCGGATCGAGCCGGCCGAACGCGAAGGCGAGATCCACCCACGCGTCGGCGAACCCGTCCGCCGTCCGGGGGGCAACCCGTTCCGGCCCCTTCTCCGCCGGTGGAGCGCAGCCCGGACCGGGGAAAGAGAAGAGGATGAGGCCGCACCCGATGCTTCGGAGGGCGCGATCGGGCCGGATGGAATGGAGCACGGCGCGGGGGCGGCCTCAACCGGCGCCCCGGTCTTTGACACGGCAGGTTATCCCCGCGTATGTTCGGGGGCTGCCGGCAGTCGTTTCCGGCCCTTGGCCCACCCGGAGGAAGCCTGATGTTGTCCCGCCGTTCCCACCACCGCTCGCTGCTGTTCCTGGCCGCCGCACTCGCTGCCGCCGGCTGGCTCCTGGGCGCCTGCGCGCCGCCCGAGTCCACCGACTCGGTCGCCACCACGCAGGAGGCGCTCGGGATCCGGGCCGCCGGGGACACCGAAATCTCTCCCGACCTCGAGCAGGTTCCCGAGGAACTGCAGCAGGTCTTCGACTACATCGACGAGAACGTGGACGATCACGTCCTGAACCTCCGCCGCTGGATCCAGCAGCCCAGCATCTCGAACTCCGGCGAGGGCATCCAGGAGTCCGCCCAGATGGTCAAGGGCTTCTTCGACCAGCTCGGGTGCCAGCAGTCCGAAGTCCACGACATCCCGATGACCGAGTGGGGCCAGCCGGGCAACCCGGTCGTCTATGCGAACTGCGACTACGGCAAGGAGCGGACGATCCTCATCTACTGGATGTACGACACGATGCCGATCACGCAGCCGGAGGCGTGGGTCCTGCCCCCGTTCGACGGCGAGCTGACCGAGTTCGGCCCGTTCCAGAAGGTGATGATCGGCCGCGGCGCCACGAACTCCAAGGGCCCCCAGATGGTTCAGTGGAACGCCTTCCACTCCATCCTCGAGGTCACCGGGACGATGCCGGTGAACCTGATCTTCATCGCGGAGGGCGACGAGGAGCGGATGTCCATCGGCCTGCGGCAGTTCGTGCGGGAGAACCCGGAGCTCTTCCGGGCCGCCGAGGCGATGTACCGCTTCGGCTCGCAGTCGCGCTCGGGCGCCGCCGGGATCGGCGGGGGCTCGGAGGGCTGCGTGTACATCGAGCTGACGACGAGCGGGGCGAGCTGGGGGCGCGGCCCGGTGGCCTCGAACATCCACGGCGCGCACAAGCGGTCCACCGACGCTCCGGCGCTCCGGCACATCAAGATGCTCTCCAGCCTGATCTCGGATGACGGCAACCAGGTCCTGGTGCCGGGCTTCTACGAGGGCGCCGCGCCGCTGACCGATGCGGAGGAGGAGATGTTCCGGACCTCGGCCGAGAACCTGGACATGACGATCGCCGCGGAGAACATCGGCGTGGCCCGGTTCATGAGCGACGATCCGCTGGAGTACCTGAAGTCCGCCCGCTACGGGATCTCGTTCAACATGGACGGGGTGTGGGCCGGGAACATGTATCCGGGCGGAGCGGGAGCGATCCTGCCGAACCGGATCACCTCGAAGCACAACATGCGCTACGTGCCGGACATGGACGGGCTGGAGATGGTGCAGAAGATCCGGGACTACCTGGACGAGCAGGGCTACGAGGATGTGGAGCTGACGATCGTCGGGGACGTCCCGTGGTCCAAGTCCTCCTACGACAACCGCGCCGCGCATTCGCTGATGCGGACCTACGACATCTTCGGGATTCGCTACCGCGAGCCGATCGGCGACGAGACGATCCTGGGCGGCTACTGGCCGGCGTACCTGTTCAGCGGCCGTGACGCCGCGCTGCCGGGCGGCACCGACCTCGCGATGCCCATCGTGGGCGGCGCCGGCGGCCACGGTGGCGGCGCGCACGCGGCGAACGAGTTCTGGGTCATCGAAGGCGCCGGAGAGGTGTACGGGATGGCGGGCGCCGAAAAGAGCATCGCCACCTTCCTCTACGCCTACGCCGGTCTCCTTCCCGAGGCCTCCGCGGGCGCCGACGACTAGATCCGACGCCCCTCGTCGCGCCGCACCGCATCGTCCGGAGGATTCGCCGTTGGCCGCCATCGAAGTCCGGGACCTGGTCAAGACCTATGTCCTGAGCGAGACCCACAAGGTGGAGGCCCTGCGCGGCCTCAGTCTCTCGGTCGCCGAGGGGGAGTTCGTCTCGGTGCTCGGGCCGTCCGGCTCGGGGAAGAGCACCCTGATGCACATCCTCGGCTGCCTCGACCAGCCCACTTCGGGCCGTTACCAGCTCATGGGACGCGATGTCTCCCGGCTCGACGATGACGAACGGGCGCGGATCCGCAACGAGGAGATCGGGTTCGTGTTCCAGAGCTTCCACCTGCTCGCGCGGGCGAGCGCGCTCGAGAACGTGGAGCTGCCGATGCTCTACGGAGCGAAGCGGCCCGGACGCGAGGAGCGACGCAAGCAGGCGGAGGAAGCGCTCGAAGCGGTGGGGCTCTCGGACCGGGCCACCCACGCTCCGAGCCAGCTCTCCGGAGGGCAGCAGCAGCGGGTCGCGATCGCCCGGGCGCTGGCGAACCGGCCGCGCGTTCTGCTCGCCGACGAACCCACCGGGAACCTCGACACCCGCACCGGGCAGGAGATCCTCGACACGTTTTCCCGGCTGAATCGGCAGCGCGGCCTGACCGTCGTGATGATCACCCACGACCGGCAGGTGGCGCGATACGCCTCCCGAAGCGTCGAGATCCGCGACGGGCGGATCGTGGAAGACACCGCCTCGAACAACGGAGCCTGAACTCGAAGTGACCGAACCGGCGAAGCAGAGCGACCTCGGAGCCCAGCTCCGCATCCCGAGAGTGGAGGAACTGCCCCCCGAGTCCCGCACCGCGGTCGAGGTGGCGCGGCAGAGCCTGCGCCGCTATCCGATGCGAACCGTGCTGACCCTCCTGGGCCTTGCCTTCGGGGTGGCGGCGCTGATGGCGACGATCGCGCTCGGACGCGGCGCGCAGGGAGCGATCCGCGAACAGGTTCGCGCCGCCGGTCTGAACGTGATCCAGATCACCGCGGGGAACTACCGGGCGCGCGGCGAGCGGCCCATCGGCGGGGTCGAGGCGCCCACGCGGCATGGTCGGGCGATACCGGCGCCGCCGGGAGCGTCCGACGACGAACGCTGGCTCGCCGAGGTGTGGCGGCGGATCGAACCGGTCGCGCTCGCCCACCCCGAGAACGACCCGATGGAGAAGCACGACCATCCGACCGCCGCCGAGCGGCTCGGGGACAGCGCGGCGGGGCTCGGCGCGGCCGCGACGCTCACCCGGGACGACGCCGACGCCATCGCGGATCTCTCCGGGGTGGCCCATGTGGCGTCCGGCATCCACGAGAGCGTGCGGGTGTTCTCCGAAGACGGGCGCTGGTTCACCCGTCTCCACGGGACCGATGTGGACCTGGTGGAGATCCGGCGCTCCTTCGCGCTCCAGCACGGGCGGTTCTTCGACGGCGGAGAGCTGCGCCGCGCCGAGCGGGTCGCGGTCCTCGGGAGCGTGGCGCGGGACCGGCTGTTCGGCCCGGACGCCGACCCGACGGGACGCGAGATCACGATCTGGAACCAGTCCTTCCGGATCATCGGCGTCGTCGTGAGCACGAACTGGATGAACCCGGGCGCCCCCGGAGACGACGAGTTCGACGCCGTGTACACCCCGTTCACGACGATCCACGAACTGCTGAACGTCACGAACCTGAACACGATCACGGTGACCGCGGCGTCCTCGGGCCGGGTGACGGAGGTCGCTCGGTCGATCACCGATCTCCTGCGCGAACGCCACGGCATCCTCGACACCGAGGCGGACGACTTCACGGTGGAGACGCAGGCGTCTCAGGTGCTCTCCAAGGGGCTCCATCCCAAGGTCGCCGAGACGCTCGCCGGGAACATCCCGAACCTCGAGCGGACGACGCTTCGTCAGCTCGCCGCCACCCTCGAGCGCTCGAGCAGCACGATGTCGGCGCTGCTGCTCGCGATCGCGATCGTGTCGCTTCTCGTGGGCGCGATCGGCATCTCGAACGTGATGCTGCTCTCGGTGCGCGAGCGGGTGCGCGAGATCGGCCTGCGGATGGCCGTCGGCGCGAAGACCGTGGATGTGGGCGGGCAGTTCCTCGCCGAGTCCGTGCTCGTGGGGGCGGCGGGCGGGCTGCTCGGCGTGGTCCTGGGGGTCGCCGCGGCGCTCGTGATCGAGAGCCGGTTCGGGCTGCAGGTCGAGCTCTCGGTTCTGACCGGGCTGCTCGCCTTCTCCGTCGCGCTCCTGACCGGGATCGTGGCCGGGGTCAGTCCGGCCCGCCGCGCCGCCCGGCTGGACCCGATCGTCGCTCTCGGCTCGGAGTAGCCGCTGTCGGGCGCGGCCCTTCCCGCCGCGCCGGCAGTATGGAGCGCCGCTCTTTCTATGGAGCGCCCCGGTTCTCCCGGTAGGGGTTCTCCAGAGCGGCAATTCGCGCTACCTCTCGGCGGCGCCGGCGTACTTCCTGCCGGGCAGGAGCCCGGCGCGCCGGCAATGTGGAGCGCCGTTTGTATGGAGCGCCGCTCTTTCTATGGAGCGCCCCGGTTCTCCCGGTAGGGGTTCTCCAGAGCGGCACCGCGTCCCACGGCGCCCGTCACCGTCGCCGGCGCGCCACGGAAGGCTGCTCTTCTATGGAGCGCCCCGGTTCTCCCGGTAGGGGTTCTCCAGAGCGGCAATTCGCGCTACCTCTCCGCGGCGCCGGCGTACTCCCTGCCGGCCGGGAGCCCGGCGGGCCGGCAGGGCGCCGGCAATGCGCGCCGGCAGGACGCCGGCAGGTCGCGCGCCGGCAGCGGGACGGCGGAGTGGGGTGGTGCGCG